>CAYRJR010000141.1:0-7540 GCA_964424655.1 uncultured Chitinophagaceae bacterium | reverse complement strand
TAATGGCTTCCCATATCTTCGTAGGTGTGGGCTTTTTGAATCCTGCCTTTTTGTTTGCCGGCCTCGCTTTGGCTGTGCCTCTGCTCATTCATCTGTTCAACCTGAGGCGATATAAGCGGGTATATTTTCCGCATTCGCGTTTTCTGCGTCAGCTACAGCTACGTTCCAGGCGTTCCAGTCAGCTTCGCTACAGGTTGCTTTTGACCATGCGTATGCTTTTCCTGGCTGCCCTGGTATTCGCCTTTGCCCAGCCATTTTTTCAAAACAAAGAAGCAGTAAATATGGGCGAACGGTTGCAGGCTATTTATATAGACAACAATCCGGCAATGAGTCTGGGCCAGGGACTGAGGTCAGGCTTAGACATTGCGCTGGATGCAGCGCGGGCACAAGTACGCAAGGCTCCAGCCGGCACTCGTTTTCTACTTCTCAGTAATGATAAGACCAGCGTTTTCGAGCCGCAGTCGGCGGAAAAAGTGTTGGCGGAACTCAGCCAGACGGGCATTGCCCCTGCCAGGAAAACGGCTTTACAGGTTTTTGCCAGACTACAGTCGCTCATGCAGGCTGATAACTATGCAGCGGCAGATTTATATTACTACAGCAACTTCCCACAAGGAAGTTTTACGGCGCAGCCAACAGCAGCCGATATTCAGGGCATTCGGCTACATGCTATTGCCGTTCAGCCCAGGCAGCGCAGTAATATTTATATAGACACCGCATGGCTCATTGCTCCCGTATTGCAAAGTGGGGTAAGCAATAGCCTCATCGTCCGGACCCGGCAAGTGGGTAAAACCTCAGAAGCAACACCCGTGTTACAGCTTGCTGTGGATGGTCAGGTCAAGAGTGCTGCTTCATTACGATTTGATGTGCAGGGAAACAGTACGGACACACTCAGTTTTTCTGTCAATGGTACCGGTTGGCAGCGAATTTTACTATCACTGAATGATGCTTCATTTCGCTTTGATGACAGCTTTCGGATAGCGGCCCGCAGTGCACCCGGAATGTCAGTACTCGTACTCAATCAGGGGGAGCCAAGCCCCTATATTCTGGCAGCTTTCCGAAGCTATGCAGGATTCAGGGTTACTAGCGCCAGCCTGTCTCAGGCACCTCAGAACTGGCGGCCCTACAACCTCATTATTCTGAATGGCATTACTGGCCTGCCGGAAGCATTGGGCCGACAGATGCAGCAGGCCTTAGCCGCAGGACAAAGCATTTGCATCTTTCCGGCAAAGAGCCGTAACCTCAGTAGCTTAAATACCGCATTAGCCTGGGCGGGCAACATCCGGATTACCGGGCTGGACACAACATCGCAGATAGCCGCCAGCCTGCAACGGGGTGCTGATATTGTGAAAAATGTTTTTGAAAGCATTCCTGAAAACGTGCAACTACCCGAGGCAAGCTGGCATTACGACATTGCCGCAGACTATGCTGCCAATGGGCAAAACATTCTTTCATTCCGCAATGGGGATCCTATGCTGGCACGTTATACGCTTGGGCCGGGGCGTTTATATCTCAACTGCAACTCGGCAGATATAGAAGGCGGCAACTTCCCCGCTTCTTATTTCTTCGTGCCTTTTCTTTATCAGATGGCCGCTCAGAGCCAGGGGGGTGATGTGTATGCCCTAAGTGCCGGGGAAGGGCAGGCAGCCTTTTTGCCCATGTCTCAGTCCGGAGCGAGAAATATCGTGCACTTAACCGGCTCAGGCCTGGATGCCATCCCGCCACAGCATGTGGCTGCAGGCGGTGCGGACGTGTTTGTGGATGCGGCGATACAGGCACCTGGCTTTTATCAGCTTGCCACAGCCTCCGGCGATACTGCGCTGATTGCGCTCAACGGAACCCGTGCCTATTCCGGGCTGAAGCTATGGGACCTGGCAGAACTCCGTACCCGCTGGCCCGACAGGGAAGCAAGCTGGCAAACGCCAGAAAGCGCGGCAGCAGCGGGTTCCGGAGGTACTGGCGAACTGCCTCTTTGGAAAGTTTGCGCTATTTTAGCCCTCGCTTTTTTGGCTGCTGAAACAGGGCTACTATTAGCATTCCGCCCCGCCACAACACTTCAAGCTTCAACTTAATTCGCAATTTCCTCCATGTCGCCGCTCTTGCTCCGTCAGGTCATCGTGATGGACACGCAATCTGAACTGCACGGCCTCGCAGCAGACGTCTTGATTGCAAACGGACACATCCAGGATATTGCATTGGACTTAGGTGTGCGTGATGAAAACATATCCGTTTATCAGGCTTCTGATGCTGCCACGCTTCATCTCGCTCCCGGTTTCGTAGATCTGTTTGCCGATTACCGGGAACCCGGTTTTGAACAAAAAGAAACTATTCAGAGTGGCCTCTATGCTGCTGCCCGGGGTGGTTTTACCGATGTCTTTCTGCTTCCCAACACCAAGCCTGCTTCTGATGGGCGAGCCGGCATTCAATATGCTTTGCGGCAATCGCATGGTCATGTGGTACGGCTGCATCCAATAGGAGCCGTCAGCCAGGGAATCGAAGGGAAATCGCTAGCCGAGATGATGGACATGCGCAGTCAGGGTGCCATAGCCTTCAGTGATGGTTGGAAACCTATTCAGAGCAGCGGACTGATGCTGAAAGCGCTGGAATATGTGCATGCTTTTTCAGGGACTATCATTCAGATGCCACAGGATGATGCACTGGCTGCCGGTGGGCTGATGCATGAAAGTGCCCGCTCTACTCATCTCGGCATGCCTGGCATCCCCGTTCAGGCAGAAAGCCTGATGGTATATCGGGATATCGAACTATTGCGCTACAGCAACTCCAGACTTCACTTCACGGGTATCAGCAGTGCAGCAAGTGTCGCCCTGATTCGTCAGGCCAAAGCAGAAGGTCTGAAACTGAGCTGTTCAGTGACACCCTATCATCTGCTACTCACTGATGAGGCATTAGAACACTACGACAGCGCCTTCAAAGTAACGCCTCCCTTGTGCAGTGAGGCAGACCGTCAGGCACTCATCAAAGGCCTTGCCGATGGCACCATAGACTGTATTGCCACACACCATCGCCCACAGGACTGGGATGCGAAGGCTAAGGAATTTGAATATGCAGGTGAAGGAATGGCCATTCAGGAAATCGCCCTTTCGCTGGTGCTGCAAGGCATTGGTGATGCTGTGAAGCTCGACCGGATTCTGGATGCTTTTACTACTGCCCCACGCAGGATATTTGGCTTGCCTGAAGTGTCTGTTCGTAAAGGCAGTCCCGCTGTTTGCACCCTCTTTTCACCCGATGCACAACAGACATTCAAACGGGAATCTGCGGCATCTTTAGCATTCAATAATCCTTTCGACGGGCAACAACTACCCGGCATCATTCATCGAATCATCACCCCAGAAACTCTTTAAACAATGGACAAAAAGAAACAAACCCATATCCTGTATGGATTCCTCACTTCCCTGGCGCTCATCATTCTTTTCGTAGCCATAGAAGTTGCCGGGCTGAGCGATATGAAAGGAATCCAGCTTATCGGCTGGGTGGTGATGCTGGCTGGCCTGATATGGAATGCCATTGCTTTTTCAAAAGCAAACAATGCCGAAGTAAGCTTCGGTCAGGTATTTGGAAGTTGCTTCAAGGCAGCCGCCATCATCACCATTGTGGTCGTGATTTGGAGTATGGTGATGTTTCAGATTTTCCCCGGCATGGAAACAAAGATGCTCGACAAAGCCCGTGAAGGCATGAGTGCTCAAAAGGGAATGACCGATGAGCAGATTGAGAAAGGCATGGCGATGACGCAGAAATATTTCAAAGTCTTTATTGCCGCCGGCGCATTGTTTGGCACCCTGATAGAAGGGCTCATTTTCTCACTCATTGCCGCAGCTATTGCGAAGAAAAAGCCAAAGGCAACACAGGTTTCGATATAGTTCGGAACCTTTGCCCAGGCAGTAATCGGCACAAAAATGCCCACCCATAGAGAACCCTTCATGGCTCCCGATATCTCCATCGTTGTTCCGCTTTTCAATGAAGAAGAAAGCCTGCCTGAGCTGGCAGCCTGGATTGACCGGGTGTGTAAGGAGCACAACTACGGTTATGAAATCATCATGGTGGACGATGGCAGCACAGATAGCAGTTGGCAAGTAGTTGAGCAGCTCCGACAAACATTTCCCGCCATTCGTGGCATTCGGTTTCAGCGCAATTATGGGAAAAGTGCTGCGCTCAATGAAGGTTTCAAAATGACCCGCGCCGCTGTGGTAATCACCATGGACGCTGACCTGCAGGACTCACCCGACGAAATCCCGGAACTGTACCACATGATTGCCTCAGAAGGCTATGATTTAGTCAGTGGCTGGAAGAAGGTGCGGCTGGACAACAAGCTTACCAAGAACCTGCCTTCAAAGCTCTACAATGCCGTTAACCGGCGCATGAGCGGCTTGAAATTGCACGATATGAATTGCGGCCTCAAAGCCTACCGGCAGGCCGTGGTGAAAAGCATCGAAGTGTATGGCGAGATGCACCGCTATATTCCCATCCTGGCCAAGTGGGCCGGATTCAGGAAGATTGGCGAAAAAGTGGTGGTGCACCGGCAACGCAAGTATGGCATCAGCAAATTTGGCTGGGAGCGTTTTGTGAATGGCTTTCTCGACCTGCTCAGCATTCAGTTTATCTCCCGCTTTGGCAAGAAGCCGATGCACTTCTTCGGGTTGCTGGGCATGATTACGCTTTTCATTGGCTTTATCCTGGCAGCCTGGCTCATCGTTGAGCGGCTATTTGCCGGCCCCGATTATGGCCTTGCCAACCGGCCTCCTTTTTTCATCGCACTCACTACGATGGTGATGGGCGCTTTGTTTTTCATCGCCGGCTATCTGGGTGAGCTAATTTCCAGAAGTGCTGCTGACCGGAATGTATATCTGGTGCAGGAAAGGCTGGGCGAAGCGGATTAATTCACTAAAGTTTTTCCGGAACTCGCGCACTCTGCCGCCCCTGGCATCATTCTTGGCAGCTTCCAAATTCCAACCCAAACTTTCATGAAAAAAAAAATCATAGCGCTGGCCATTTTTTGTCTAGTGGCATCCCAAACTCAGGCACAAGGCTGGCTGAATGTGCTGAAAAACGCTGTCGGGAATAGCAGTAGCAGCAGCACACAGGGAAATTCCGCCAGCAATCTTTCTAACAGCGATATTGTTGCCGGCCTACGTCAGGCGCTGGAAATCGGTGCACAGAATGCCTCCAAAAAGCTTCACACTACGAATGGATTTTTCGGCGATGCACTGATCAAAGTGATGATGCCTCCCGAAGCACAAAATGCTGCCAATACTTTACGGGCAATCGGCCTCGGCGACGTGGTAGATAAGGCTATCCTTTCCATGAACCGCGCGGCAGAAGATGCTGCCGGCAAGGCTGCACCCATCTTCGTGGATGCCATTCGAAAAATGAGTATTCAGGATGCTGTGGGTATTCTGCAAGGCGGCGATGGCGCAGCCACTGCTTATCTGAAAAAGGTGACTACAACCCCCCTGACCAGTGCCTTCAGACCCGTCATTCAAAGTTCATTGGGCAAGGTGGGTGCAACGGCCTATTGGGGTGACCTGACCCGGATTTACAACCAACTTCCGACCACCCGGAGGCGTATCAACGAAGACCTTACGGCTTATGTGACCGAACGGGCACTAAATGGCTTGTTCGTCAACATTGCCAATGAAGAGAATAAAATCCGCAAAGACCCTGCCGCCCGCGTCACGGATTTGCTGAACAAAGTATTTGGATCCAAATAACAAGGCCAAGGCAAAGTCGTACTATTGTATGAAGCGCGGCTTCACAAGGGCCGCGCCACTTTTGACCCTACCTGCCATCTGATTTACGCCCGAGATATGGAACCCGAAAAGACCTTACATGAAGCCGGGCCGGCCCAACAAGCTGACGCCAGTCCCGAAACAGCCGCTGCCCCTATGACTGCTCCGACTGTCGAAGCCACATCTGCCCCAAGCCCAACCCCTGCCGATGAGCAGCCTATGCTTCCTGCGCCTGAAGCTGATCCCACCCATCAGGTGCCTGCGGGAAATACTGCTTCCTGGTGGGACGACTTTCAATTTGAAGGCAAAGAATTCAGCAGCCTTCGCCATGACGGGATGCTGATGCTCCGTGCTACCGCATTTTCACCAGAACATGAGCTTCAGGTGCTGCGTCCCGAGACTGCCCAGGCTACCGTAACTGCCCTGAGGGAAAAGTTCAAAGACGTGGAGCGTAAGGTGCGTGAGCTATCTTCTGAATGGACGCTCACTGAAGACAAACACAAGCTCAGCAGCCGGGTCGAAATGGTACGCGACCATTTAATGCGCGCGCAGGCAATTGGCGATTTTACACCCTTGTTCCGGCAGGTGGGTCTTTGGGATAGCCAGCTTCAGGAAGGTGCTGACCAGGCTTATGAAGCCAGATTAGCCATTGTGGAACGTGCCGAAGCATTGTCCAAAGCTGGCGGACTGAAAAAAGAAGACTTGAATGAGATCCGCGAGCTGGGCGAGAAACTAAAGCATACCGGCTACGTGGATAAAGACCGTGCGGATGCGCTCCGCGTACGTTTTGAGTCTGCACGGGATTCTTTCTACACCAACCGCCGTGAGTTACAGGAAAGCGAACGGGCAGAAATGCAAAGCAACCTCGACCTGAAAAATGAGCTTGTTGAAAAGATTGAAAAGCTGGCCGACTCTGAGAATTGGAAAGAAGCCACTCAGCAATGCAACGATCTGCTTGAGGAGTGGAAGAAAACCGGCCGCACATTTCATGATAAGAATGAAGCCCTCTGGCAACGATTTATTACTGCCAGACATAAGTTCTTCGAAAGAAAAAAACAGCATTTCGAAGACATCCAGGCCGAGCAGGAAAGCAATCTGAGTCTCAAGTTGGCCCTTGTTGATCGGGCTGAAAAGCTCAGCGAAAGCACCGACTGGAATAAGACCTCGGATGAGTATGCCATGCTGATGGATGAATGGAAATCCATTGGCCGGGTGCCCGCCGAAAAGACAGAAGAAGTATGGAACAGGCTGAATGCTGCAAAGGACACTTTTTACAATGCCAAACGAAATCATTTTGCAGCGCTGCGCGTGTCGCAAGATGATAACCTGGTACAAAAAGAAGCTATTGTAAAACGAGCTGAAGTACTCCAAAACTCAACCGACTGGCGTGGCACAACCGATGAGTTGGCTGAGCTGATGGAAGCCTGGAAAAAAGTAGGCCCTGTTGCTCGCCGGGATCAGAATGAAGCTTTGTGGCGTGCCTTCAACAAGGCCAGACACAACTTTTTCCACCGCAAGGATGAAGACCGGGACCGCCGACGCACCCACATGGATCAGGCTCGTGCAGGCAGACTGGCACAAGTGCAGGATTTCCTTGCTCAGCTTCAATCAGAGCTTAAAGAGTTTGAAGAAGACCTTGCCGACCACCACGTCTCCCTGGCCAACTTAGGAAGCAGCAAGATTGACCTTCAAATCCGCGCCAATCTGGAGCAACTTATCGCCCAGGCCACGCCAAAAATGGAAAAGAAAAAGGCTAAGATTGCTGAGGTAGCAGCTCAGTTGGAAAACCTGAAACAAGA
>CAYRJR010000140.1:0-7613 GCA_964424655.1 uncultured Chitinophagaceae bacterium | reverse complement strand
GAACCTGCGGCTGGCCTGGGCAGCCATCGAAACCAAACTTAATAAGCGCTACCACAAGGGCTACAGCGTTGTCGGAAGGTCTTCCTACAGCGCGATATGTGGGGAAGGCCAAAACCCACGCGCAGCACCTCATGGAAGCAACGGTCTCAATCTGTACCGTGCTTCCGGGATAGTTGCGTCCCATTCATACATATTGGCATAAAGACGAGTAGGAAAGGGTCGAAAAGGCGTTGAAAGCCGCCGGGAAGCGGGGGAAAATTGAGTTGAAAATGGGAACACCCGGTCGCGACACTTTTAAAAAGAATGAAACCGGGAAGACCCAAAAAGCTTACTTGGATGTTCTGCAATGGTCAGGTTTTATTTTGGGGACAACCGTTGATTTGTATCCACGGCAATCCGAAAGCCCAATTTTCCGACAGGGCACAAACCCTTTCCGACACGCGCAGGTTCGGGCCTTTTGCCTATTGAAGGCCTGCTTATTGGGCAGACCTCACCATGATCAAGCCCAGCTCCTGTATGAAGTCATACACGCCAATACATCGGACCTTATTCTTTTGCGCCACCATCGGAATCTTGTTTGGCTTTTGCGGATTTTCATTGGTAACGACAGTGCAGTCATTGACCTGAGCATAAGCGATGAGATACGGATCAGCTTTTTCCTTTCCTGCTGCCAGCTTTTTTGCATCAAAAAATCCGCTGCTGTACTCTTCGTTTATTATCGGAATGGCTGCAATGATACAGGCCTCGGTAGTAGTCCTAACGAAAGCAGATTTGTGATGTTTTGTCCACTGCTGTAGGAACGTTTTCTTTCCCTCATACTCGTTTATTTCTGCTTCCACATAGTCAATTGTGCGCAGTGTGCCGTCGCGAATCATATCTTCCATTTCATCCCAAACGGCAACAAATACAGCGTTGTCGGAAGGGAATGTGACATCGAGCATAATAAGAGCGCTGGTGTCTAACACATATACGCGCGACTGAATTTTGGTTCCGGGCGCTTCCATATTTATGCGCCGAGTAGTTCACGTGTCTTAGGAAGATACTTTATGCCCAAACCCAGATAATCTGAAAGGTCTTTCAGGTCTATCCGGTTGCGGTCGTATAGCCGGAAAGCAAGAGTTACGTATGCACGACCTTTTTCGTCAAGCGCCTCCCTAGGCATGTTTCTTCCTTCGGGGGTGTTGCTTCTGCCGCCAAATTGCGGCCTGTTCCAAAGCAAGTGTTTCTCATTGTAAAAATCAGGGGTTGTCCGACCCATTTTTAGCAGTGCGCGCAACGTAGCCAGAGGGCCTGCATGAAAAGATTCTCCAATTTCGATCAAATCTTTTTTCGCCCAAATCAGCTCTCCGCGGCGCTCATAATCCCGAACGATGGGATGTCTTGCCAGATCTGATTGAGGCAGAATAATTGCTGCTGCAAAAGCATTGCACCACTGCTCTATGTGACTGTTCGGGGAAAATGAGGCATCGGTAATGGCAGATACGCGCAATAGGATATGACCTAACTCATGGAAAAGCGTAAAAATTTTGCTGAAGGGGTTTTCTCCTCCGCGCTTAATGGCGATTACCGGCATTGACTCGTCGGTCAACGCGAAGCCGCGAACATTATCCCTGGTGAGGCTTAGCTGGAATACAGCAATTCCTCGCTCTTCCAGCTTTTCAATATAAGCCTCGAGTGCCCGCTTCGGCTCAGCAATCTCTCTGAGTATTGTCAGATTCCAACTTGCGTTTATAGTGTCGGCAATTCGCTCTGGACTGTCGCGGTCGCTGGCTTTTATTTGGAAGGGAAGTGTATCAATATGGGCCTCTCGCTTAAGTTCTAACAGGGACGCAACATACGCCCGTGCCTTACGGACGGCGATTATCGTCTTTTCATCAAACCTGCCTATTTCAGTGGAATTGACACTCCTGAAATCGCGTGGCATCGGTCTCTCATCCGGTGGTTCTCGCAGCAAGAGCGTAGCCAGAGTCCGTCCGTATGCCTTCGCCAATTTCTTTAGTTGGTCAAGATCAGCGGGCACACTTCCATCTTCCAAACCTTCCAGCACAGATACACTTACCCCTAGCTTTTCCGCGGCTACAGCCTTAGACAAGCCAATACGCTCACGCGCCCAGCAGAGCACGGATGGATTGTAAGGTATCTGAGACGGGAAAAGCATCGGCTGTACGTTTTATTTTGGGGACAACCGTTGATTTGTATCCACGGCAATCCGAAAGCCCAATTTTCCGACAGGGCACAAACCCTTTCCGACACGCGCAGGTTCGGGCCTTTTGCCTTTCTTAAGCTTCCTGCGCCACCACCATTAGCTTCTCGCGGATGCGCCCTTCAACCTCATTCATCACCTCAGGATTATCCTGCAGGAATTGCTTTACGGCGTCGCGGCCCTGGCCGATTTTGCTGTCGCCGTAAGAGAACCAGCTTCCGCTCTTGTTGAGGATGCCGAGGTCCACGCCCATGTCTATGATTTCGCCCAGCTTGGAGATGCCTTCGCCAAACACGATATCGAATTCTACCTGGCGGAAGGGCGGAGCCACTTTGTTCTTCACCACCTTCACGCGGGTGCGGTTGCCGGTGGCCGTGTCGCCGTCTTTTATCTGGCTGATGCGGCGGATGTCGAGTCGCACGGAGGCGTAAAACTTCAGGGCATTACCACCGGTAGTGGTCTCGGGGTTACCAAACATGACACCGATTTTTTCGCGAAGCTGGTTGATGAAAATGCAGATGGTGCCGGTGCGGGAAATGGTGGCCGTGAGCTTGCGCAGGGCCTGGCTCATCAGGCGGGCGTGCAGGCCCATTTTGGAGTCGCCCATTTCGCCTTCAAGCTCGCCTTTCGGCACGAGCGCCGCCACGGAGTCCACCACCACTACGTCCACGGCGCCGGAAGAAATCAGGCGGTCGGCGATTTCCAAAGCCTGCTCGCCATAGTCGGGTTGGGAGATAAGGAGATTGTCCACATCCACGCCCAACTTACGGGCATAGCCGGCGTCAAAAGCGTGCTCTGCATCAATGATGGCGCAGATGCCGCCCTTCTTCTGGGCTTCGGCTATGGTGTGGATGGCGATGGTGGTTTTACCGGAAGATTCCGGCCCGTATATCTCGATCACACGACCACGTGGAAAGCCGCCAATACCGAGGGCCACATCCAGGCCCAGAGAGCCTGTGGAGATGGATTCAATGGCATCGCCGCCCTTGTCGCCCAGCATCATCACAGAGCCTTTGCCGTAGTCTTTGTCTATTTTTTCAATTGCGATTTTGAGCGCTTTCAATTTGTCTTCTGATGCTGCCATGTTGCTTGTGATTATGAATGTTTGTGGGTTACCAAATGTATTACGAGTAAGGCTCCCGCAGGGGGTTTAGTTGCTTGAAAAGCACACAAAAAATGCCTGAAGTGCCTGGCCAAAACTACGGTATTATTAGTGCCTAAGTGGCGCGGCTAATAATAAGTCCCCGAAAAGCTACAATACAGATTCCTACCATCACCAGGGTGTTTGCCCTGAAGTCTTTACTCATTTGCAACCGCGTTTATGAGCAAGCTTATTTCCAGATTTTTTTGTTGTCAGCCTGAGTGCCCTGATAAGGCATCCGTTGCGTCGCACACTGAGAGGCCAGTGCTGCTATTCAGCTTTTCTCATGGCATGTGATCTGAACTTATTCTTCACAGCTTCCTGGAAAAGCTTCGTAGCGAAATCCAGCCGAAGTGTGCGACGCAACGGATGATGGGTTATGGGATATAGCCGATAAAAAAAGCTTTCCCACATGCCTCTTGCCAAACGGAATCTGACTTAGGCTAATGTCGCTTCCAGCGAGATGTCCATGCCTTTAAAGGCTTTGCTTACGGGGCAATTTTCTTTGGCATCCCGGGCGAATTCCTGAAAGCGGGCCGCATCCAGACCGGGCACTTTGGCGGTGCATTTCAGCTCACTCTTCGTGATGTTCAGGTCTTCGATATGCATCTGACAGCTCGTTTGAATCTCTTCGGGGATGAAGCCGGCCTGGGTCAGCAGCAGAGAGAGCTTCATGGAATAACATCCTGCATGTGCTGCGGCCATCAGCTCTTCCGGGTTGGTGCCGCTGCCTTGCTCAAAGCGGCTGCTGAAAGAATAAGGTGTTTTGTTCAGGGTATTGTTCGGGGTGCTCAGGTGGCCCTTGCCTTCTTTGATACTGCCATTCCAAACGGCATTTGCATTTCTTTTCATGGAAAGAATATTTTTTGATGAATGCCTGAAAGCTCCCCAAGACCATGCCGATAGCCCACATAAAAGGTTATGACTGCATAGAGCCTTGGCGAATGCTACAGGATTGCCCGGATGCTCATTCTGCCCGTATGCACTATGTCACCTTCACCCGGCTTACGGCCATCATACTCCAGCGAAATCTCGATGCCTTTCCCTACGCGCCGATTCCAGCTCAGATTCCAGAGATAGTTTGCGCCGGGCTGCAAGGCATCCAGCATGGAAAAGGAAACCGGAGCGTTGGTCAGCCCGTCATAGCGAATGCTGGCATAGCTGAAGCCAAGCTGAAGCACGCCCGTCACCGGCTTGCTGTAGCGAGCATCCAGGCTCAGACGCTGAATCAAAGCGGACTCGCCACCATATTGTTGTTCATTGTTGCGCTGCTCATAGCGATAGCTGCCTGTCAACCTCAGAAATGCACGATATATCCAGCTCAGAGAAGGCTCTGCAGCATAGCTGTTCACTTCATAGCTGCGCCCATCGGCCAGGGCACTTTCATAACTGCGCAAGCCTTGCTGGCCGGTCAGGTTTGCAGTCAAAGACGGCAGAAAATTCCAACGCAGTCGCGTACTGTGTTGCCGGTTGCCCTGTCCTTCCACACCATAGGTAAGGAGTTGCTTGCTGGAATTTTGGAGGTAGGTGTAATCAAGGCCCCAGCGGGTGCTGCTTCGGTTGAAAAAAACGGTATTGGAAAGTGAGCTGGACGCAATCAGGATGCGGTCATCGCGGAGGGCAGCGATAAAAGGATTGATTGCCTGGCCCGCATTCACGCCGGTCAGTCGGTTAGCAATCTGAAGTGAACCCTGGTCAGAAAAACGGGACACAAATTTTTGCCAATGCTGCTGTGTGCCCGGTTTGAATAGCAGTGAAGGGTCAAAGCTGAGGCTCTGGTTGAAGTTGACATAGTTCACGCGCACATACTCGTTGGTCGGGGTCAGCACACGGATGAATTTTTTCTGATCGGGATAGAGGGCAACTTCAAATTCATTGGGCTGTTGCACGCCGTCGCCGTTGTAGTCCACCCAAGTATAGACACCTTGTCCGGCGGGCACTTCCACATAGGTATAGCTGCGTTTTTGCTCTTGTCCTGCGCCAGTTTCGTATAGGGTTTGCAACTGCAATGCACCATGCAGCAGGTTGCCGGAATATTCAATGCGGCCCAGCCCGGTCTCTTCGCTGCGTTGATTGCTGAATAAAGTATCATCTACCACGAGTTGGCGATAGGAGCCGGTAAGCTTGAGTGAATTGGTGCTGGAGCTTCCGTAGGCTAGATTGAAGTCAAGGGTATTGCTGTGGCTGCTTTGGAAAAAATGATTGAGACGGGCGTGGTCATCGGTGCGGTGCGAGAAGCTCAGGTTGTAATGCAGCAACTGGTTTTCGGGGCTGCGCAGGTAAGCGGTGCTGATGGTGTTTCGGAAAGCAGCGGCGGTGAGTGAATCGCCCTGAAGGCTGCGAATCTGGTTGTCTTCCTGCCGCCATTGCAAGCCCAACGCTGTATGGCCAAGACTGTTCAAGCGATATTCAGCCATCAGGCAGGGCCTGAAAAATTTTGTACGCAGCGCGGTGTCTCTGGTCTGAGTCAGGCTGAGGTTGACATCCGTTCGCCAGCGGTTTCGGTTGACCCCATAATCCAGCACATTCCGATAGCCTTTGAACTGAATCCCACGACCATAATACCCGAAGCTATACGCCAGGCTCCCCAGCTCTTTTTGTGCCAGCGAAGTGCTGTAAGAAAGCAATTGCTCATCGGGCTTGCGGGCATCGTTCATCGGCACATTCCAGTCTCTGCCAAACTCTACATTCCGGTAGGGGGCAATGGCTTTAAAACGGTCTTGAACCCATTCGAAGCTGGCTTCGTTTTGCCACTTCCAGGCCCTCATTCCTGTGCTGTCTTTCCTGCCTAACAACTGCTGCCCGGTGTAGTGCAGGCGTGTGGCAAAACCGAGGTGGCTCTGGTTGTCTTTTTTTGAAAACAGGTTGGGATCAAAATTGCTGGAAGCTACTTCCACACTCAGTTTTCGCAGAGAGTCTATCTGCCATTCCGAGCCCAGTGTGAACACTTGTTGCATCTTGGGCGTGACGAGGAGTTGCACAGGTGCATAATCGCCCTGAGGCAAACCATTGACGCGTGGCAACCAGTCATACACGCGGCCATTGGCGACTTTAGAAGAGATGATATAATCACCGTGGCCGGGGCCAACGTAGGAAAAGCTAAGCCTGAACCGGGCGCTGTCCTGATTGGTGGAATAGACGAAGACGCTGTCGTAATACACACCGCCTACGGTAGAATCAATGAGTTTGTAGAGCACCTTGCCCGCAGCAAATGTGTCGCTAACGAAAGAAGGATAATAGGCATTGCCAATTGAGTCGCCAATGCTGGAAAGAAAGCTTTTCTGATCGGCATTCAGGTTTTGCGTGTACCCCTGGTTTTTTGCATCCTGGTTGGAATAGATGTTGAGGTGAAACTTCCAGCTTTTCGAGGCTTGCCATTCGTCCCAGGCATAGATGAGTGAGTTGAGGTAGCTCCGGTTTTGGTATTCAAATTCCACCTGGATACGCGAGTCTTTGGTGATGAGCCTTCGGGGCATGAAGCTGATTTCACCGGTGTTGTAATTGATGATGTAGTCTGCATTTTCGCCGCGCTGCAATGTTTGTCCATTGATGAAAACCTTTTCTGTGCCGGCGAGCACGATGAAAAATTGTTCACCGTTGTTGCCGGTCAGTTTGTAAGGCCCCTGGTTACCTTCTGTGCCATTGAAAATATTACGTGCAAACTCGCCCTTGGCCAGCGAGCCGCTCAGCCCGAATGCATTGCTGCCGCGCCCGGTGCGAAAGCCGGACTGGTAATAAAGTCCCTGCACGCGCTTGTCGAAGCCTAAGAAATAGCTCTTGGGTTGCGAGAGGTTGTAGTCGCCGAGTTGCAGCAGTTGTTGTCGTTTGCTTAGGCGGATATACACCTGGTCAAACTCCTGAAGCCTCTGTGTATTTCCATCAGGCTGGATGGGCAGGGTATTGTCGGAGATTGCTGCTTCCACCCGGATGCTGTCGGGCAGGTAGCCACTAGCCTGGAAGTTGAATTGTGATTGCAGCGCTGCATCCTGGCTGTTGCCAAATGACAGGCTGCGGCCATAGGATCCGTTGTATTGTAGTGGGGCATAATTCACAAATGATGCTCCATCGGGCTGGGCATTGAAGGGCGTGAAGCCAAAGCTGAGTTGTGAGTCTATCAGCTTGCGGTCTTTGTGTGCGTACTTTTTACTGAAAGAAATGGGTAGTACACGGTAGCGGATGAATACGGAATCGGCATTGGGTTTATGCAACCAACGCAGGCGTGCGCTGAAAGGATCCAGCAAATAATCGCTGGTTTCCACACCCATGACG
>CAYRJR010000139.1:0-7670 GCA_964424655.1 uncultured Chitinophagaceae bacterium | reverse complement strand
TGCTTTTGCAGCGAAGATGCCCACCGGCATTACCGTTACCTGCCCTGGTTTTTATGCACCTCAGGGCAGGAAATTGCGCGCTGTCCCCGCTTTCCCAAACCTCATTGATGCGCTTCAGCATTTCTCAAGCTGCGGCCATCGGGTCACAAATTTTGAAATGGAGACCTCTGCGATGTATGGTATGGCACGCATGCTGGGGCATGCAAGCCTGAGTATTTCAGTAATAGTTGCTAACAGAGTAGCAGGCACTTTTTCCGAAGATGGACAACAAGCGGTCGCCAGGATGATTACTCAGGCATTACCGGTTATTCTCAGCCTGGCTTAGAAATTAAAATTGTAGGTAATGCTGGGCAGGATGGGAAAAATGCTCACCTGCTTTACGCTCACATCATACGTGCCTGCCGCATTTGCCCGCGTGTCCACATAGAGGAAATATGGGTTCTGACGGCTGTACACATTGTAGATGGAGAAGGCCCAGCTTCCCTGCCAGCGACGAGGCTTCTTGTGTTGCGGTGTCAGTACAGCACTCAGGTCGAGGCGGTGGTACGGAAAGATGCGATAGGCATTCAGCTTGCTGTATTGCGCCACAAGCTGACCATCTATGAAGTAATAGTTTGTCGGCAAGGTGATAGCATTCCCAGAGCCATACACAAAGACAGCAGAGAATGTCCAGCGATTGCTATGCTTGTAAGAAGCCACCACCGATACGTCGTGGCGACGATCATATTTTGCCGGGAAACGTTCACCATTATTGAGCAGTGGAAACTGGCGCCAGGTCCATGAAAGCGTGTATCCTATCCAACCCGTGAATCGCCCTTTGGCTTTGTTGATGAAAAATTCAGCCCCATACGCATCACCACTACCAAACACGAAATCACGTTCCGGATCCCGAAGTGTGGAAGGCGTATATCCTTCCCGATACTCAATCTGATGCTGCATGTCTTTGTAGTAAACCTCCACCGAAGTCTCAAACATGTTGTCCATGAAATTGCGGAAATAGCCCAGCGAATATTGCCAGGCTTCCTGAGGCTGTACATAAAAAGTGCTGGGCACCCAGATGTCCGTAGGCAACGTGGAGCCATTGTTGCTCACGAGGTGGATGTATTGAAAACTGCGTACCGCACTGGCCTTGATAGATGATCGTGCATTGAGTGCAAATCGAAGATTCAGACGTGGCTCCAACCCACCATAGCTCTTCACAAGTTCGCCCGGTGCATACACGGTGCTGTCAGTGGGATGAATGCCTTGCGCATCGTAGATCTTGCGCGTGTATGGCCCTACCTGTCCAAACCAGGAGTAACGTAAGCCGGCATTCACCTTCAGCCAGGGCAACAAGTCGAAATCATCCAGCACATACACCCCTGCCTCATGGGCATATTTCAACAATGCATTGTCGGGGTGAAACTCTACACTGTCGGAATGCCCCGATACCTGATTGGGCATGAAGGTGTGATAAGTATAGTTGATGCCTGCTTTCACATGGTGATTGCCCGGCGTGAACCAGTCGAGGTCACTCTTTGCATTCCAGTCTTTGATGCCCGAGCTGAGCTTGACAGCAAAGTCGTTTTGCTCTCCATCGAAAGCGAAATTGTAGTCGTTATAGACAAGCGTGGTGTTGATGAAAACCTTGTCAGAAAACAAGTGATTGTAGCGCAAGGTTGCCGTGCTGTTGCCCCAGGGAATTTTCGCCTTGAAATTTTGACTGGCAGAAGCAAACGTGAATTTGTCTCGTCCGAAATAACCAGACAGGAATAAGTGGTCGCGCTTGCCCAGGTTGTAATTAGCTTTCAGATTAGCATCATAGAAATAATAACCTGAACCGGCGAAAGAACCCTTTGCAAAGGGCTTAATCAAAAGGTCAATGTAGGTGCGGCGCCCGGAAAGCATGAAGGATCCCCTACCCTTGTTGATGGGGCCTTCCAGCGTGAGCCTTGAAGCAATAAGCCCAATACCACCGGTAGCATGATATTCTTTGCTGTTGCCTTCTTTCATCGTCACATCTACCACGGAGGAAAGCCTGCCGCCATAATTAGCCGGCATGGAGCCTTTGATGAGCGTCACATTTTTGAGTGCATCGGAATTGAAGACTGAAAAGAAACCGAAGAGATGTCCCGTATTGTACACTACAGCATCATCTAATAGAATCAGATTTTGATCCGGCCCGCCACCACGCACATAAAAGCCGCTATTGCCTTCACCTGCACTTTGTACGCCAGGCATGAGTTGCATCGTCTTGAGGATATCCGCCTCGCCAAAAATCACTGGCAGGGTTTTCATTTTATTGACATCGAGCGTCACAGTGCCCATCTCTGTGCTGCGAACGTTTTCATCTTTTCTTTCTGCCGTCACCACCACTTCGCTGATGGCGTGCTGTGGCTGCAATTCTGCATTATAGGCGCGGCTTTCGATGATTTGCATGTTCACCTGTAACTGCTGATAACCTACATACGAATACACCAGCGTGTACTGACCCGCCGGCATATTGATAGAATAAAATCCATAGTTGTTGGTCTGTGTGCCGATACCTAATTCCTTCACATAAACTGTGGCTAAGGGCAGTGTTTCATTGCTGCGTGCATCCCGGATATAACCAGAAACAGTCACCCGCTGTTGCGCCAGAACATTGATTGAAAGAATTGAAAACAGCAGGCATATAAAAAGCTTCTGAAAATGGTGCATGAGCGGCAAGACTTAAGGCATGGCAATGAAGCGCCAAATATCCTGTAAGTCAAAGCCACAGCCAAAAAACCAATGATGTATCTGCTGCCAGTATTTAATTCACCATCACCCACTGAAAACCGAAGCGAATCATCATATCCTGCGAAGGATAGCCGGGAAAGATGACCGTATTGCGCCACCAAAGTGCCTGCAACTGGTCCAGCATAAGGTAGGCACGGAATCGCTTCACCCGGAAATTGAAAAACACAGAAGCCTCTGGATAATTATCGGTAGTGTAGGAATCCTGATAATAAAAACGATTGTAAAATGGCGCATATCCCGGCGACTGATAGGGCGAATGGTAGCGCAGGTCAATGCCTGTGGCAATGTGCAGCGCATTGGTGAATAAAGTGGATTCATAACTCATGCTGAGCTTAGCCAACATTGCCGGCACTTGCAAGGGAGCCTGCCCGGCTATGGCCTGAAAAGCAGCTTCGCCATCCAAGACAAATGGGCCGAAATGTTGCAGCTTTTGCGCCGTGATTTGCGTCAGCGAAAAACTACCAGCATGTTGCGACAGCAGCAGTTTGCCATTGCTCACATCGCCTGCCGAATCAGTCAGAAAAATGTAGTTGCTCAGCACATAATTCCGAAGGCCGAGGCTCAAACCCAACCGCTGTGATTGCAGCCTGCCCCAAAAGCTGGTGGTACTTTGTTTACTTAATTGTTCCCGCTGCGCGAAATATTGATTTTGGAAAATAGTATAGGCATAAGGAGCCTCACTCAACTGCTGGGAAGCACCTACACTCAGCACAGCCAGACTAGGTCCAAAATCCTTGCTCAGCGCAGCATTCAGCACAAAATCTCCTGCCGCTGCACCGCTGATAAAAAACTTTGCATCTGCCTGGTATGACCAGGCTTCAGGGCTTAATGCCTCTTTCTTTACATCGCCACTGAGGTATGTCGAAACGATGGAAAGCTCATCGCGACCGTTCACATAATTGGTATAAAAATCATCAAAACGATTGCCGAGGCCTGCTGTCACGCTGAGTTGCTTTGCACCTTTTCCTATAAAACCTGAAAGTGTAAACCGGTTATCTATCCAACGCTGATATTGCTCGGAATACACCGAATCATTGCTGGCAAAACTGCCCTGATAAAAAGAATACCAATCTTCCTGTTGCGGCAGCAGGCTTTTGAAACGATGCTTTTCGGAGCCTGCCTCCAGCCGGTGGCCAATTGAAAAGCGCGGTACCAGCACAATATTGAATTGGGTGGAGTCTGCATTGAATAAAGTGTCCCTCCTACCCAGCGTGTAGCGGTGTTGCAGCAGCACATTGAAGTCACGCAAAGTGTTGGTAACCGATGAGCGGCGCCCCTGACTGCTGGTATTGTAGTACGAAGGGTTATCTAAGGCTACGGGCAGTGTGCCCCTATCGGAATAGCGACTGTCGCTAAGTAAAGAATCACCGAGGATTCCGCCGTTTTCATCCGTCTGTTCTTTGTTGTAAACAAAGGCACCAAACAACTCATAGCGCAGGTTTTGGCTCTTGAAATGGGTACTCAGCGAACCCATGTCGTGGTTGCTGCGTTGCAGGCGGAAGTAGCCCGCTGAATTCACCTTCTGATACTGTAAAGCCACATTCCAGCGCGGTGAGATGTTTTGTGTGTGCAGCAAACGAAGCGTCTGTTCCAGCTTCGAGCCCAGCTCATAACCGAAGGATGTGTATGGCCGGGTGGTGTTGTAGTAAAGCAGGCTGTCTGCATCAAACCGATAGACATCATACACATGATAGCCTAAGTCAGGCCCACAGCGGCCCAGGTTTTCCGGAATGAAAAGCTGGCTGGCTACTGGTGTGCCCAGGTTGCCCAGATTCCGATACCAGGGCTGTAGGAATTTCCTTCTGTGAAAATGATGGACGCTTGTGTCCGGTAGGAATTCTTTCTGTTCAGAATAAGCACGGATTCTGAAGATGCGCACAGGCTCATCGTGCCATTCCTTGGCATGCCCCTGTTTCGATGTGTCGCGTTGGGTAGTCTGAGGGGTGAGCGGAGAAGCAGGCTGGACAGGCAATTGCGCCAAGGCGCCTGAATGGGAGAGCAGGAATGCTACAGCCAACAGAGCGAATGTGAGGCGCAAGGGATGACGCTATGGTTTGGTAAAACAAGTGGAAAAATCTTCACCGCCGGAGCTCAAGTGCAGTACGTATATACCGGGCTGCAAAGCCGCAGGCAAAGATATATCCAGCCCATTATCGGCCCGTGTTGCAGTCATTACCCTTTCCGAAATCAACCGCCCATCGGCATCCAGAATCTTGTAATGAATAGGCCCGTGTAAAGAACGATCATACCGAACATGCAACACCCCTGCAACAGGGTTTGGAAAAACTGAAATCATGGTGACTGGCTTTGGTGCATATGCCTTCAGCACTTTGCTTGCATCAAGCACAAAAAGACCATGCTGCATATCGCTAACCAAGATGCGGTGTGATGGCAGATACGGATAACAAGCCCAGGCACCCGCATATTGCTGCCGGCTCGACTCAGGATAGGTGTCATAAAAACCTACCTGGAACGGCTGCGCGGGATCGCTGAGATCGAAGACTTGCAAACCATCCTGATAATAGGCTACGAAGCACAGCCGGCCCAGCAGGTATGGGTTGTGTGGCATCGTATTGCTGTCCGCAGCAGGGACAGAAAAATAACTGAGCACCTGAATATCGGTTGGCCTTCGGGTGTCAATCACTTTCAGCAGCAAGCCGAAATCTTCATCACTCATTACACCGATACCATCATTGCCTATCCAGTTGCTGTGGTTGTAGCCGCTAAAGGGATAATTGCTGAGGCCGCCCAGGGCTTGCACGGTCGGGAGCTGGCTCAGATTCAGCATGGCGAACCCGTCCCAGCCATTGCTGCACCAGGCCGTATCGTTGCGTACATAGATGCCATGTGTGAGGCCAAAGCCATCCACATAACTGATGAACTCAGGAGCGGCTGGATTAGCCAAACTATATACGGCCAAACCGTGCGTCCCACTCTGATTCCCGACACTTGTGCCGAGATAAAGCCGGGCGCGAACCGTGTCAATAAACAGGCACATGGCGCGGCTCAGCGTGTCCGGGTTGGAAGCCCAAACAAGGTTCACCATGCTGGGAAGTCCGCTGAGGTCATAGACTTGCAGGCGGCTGTCCTGCCCTTCGCCGCTGATGCAATAGAGATAGTGACTGTAGGTCTTGAAATCGCGATGCACAGCAGCCTGTGTGTTTTGAGGCAGGAAGGCCAGTTCCGTGTCTGTCTCCAGGCTGATGATATGTGTGCCCAGCGTGCCGCCGATGATTGCATATTCTTTCCCATTGGCCTCGTAGCCCCATACGTTGTTCCAGTGTTGTCCGGCAGGATTGGCAGGGCAATCCGTGGTGTCATTCCATTGGCTGAGCAGGTGTAAGGCTTGTGCGTTTTGGGCTGCAAGGGGCTGCATGCTCAGTAAGGAGGCAATAAATAGAAGCAAACTGCGAAACAACATGAGTAATGCGGGAAGTTGCGGGATGCAAGTTGCAATGCCTCAGGTTCTGAACCAGCAAGGGCGTAGGGACACTCCGGAATTTCACGGGCAAAGCCCCATAGACTGCAAGGCCCATCAATGTGCGACGCAACGGATGATGGGGAGCGAACGAAAGCTGACAAAAAAATTAATTCAGGCCTCGTGCATCCAGCGCATGCTGATAGGCTTGTGCATTTTTCAGATGCTCGGCATAGCTGGCGCTGAAACTGTGGTAGCCGCTGAAATCAGCACGGGCACAGAAGTAGAGATAGTCGGTGGCAGGTGCGGACAACACGGCATCAATCGTTTTTGAGAAAGGTGTACAAATGGGGCCAGGTGGCAAGCCGGCGAACCGATATGTGTTGTAGGGCGAGGCCAGGGAAGTCTGAGTAGCTCCGATGCGGCGGATGCTGAAGTCGCCTGCAGCATAGCGGGCCGTCGGGTCGGCCTGAAGCTTCATACCATTTTTCAGGCGATTGAGATAGACGCTGGCGATTAGCGGCTGCTCCTTGCGCATATTGCTTTCTTCCTCTACAATCGAAGCCAGTATCACAGCCTGCACGGGGCTTAGACCTAATTGATGCGCTTTTGTTTTCCGGGCATCGGTCCAGAAGGCCGCAAAGTTTTTCTCAAGCTTGCGAAAGACTTTATCCGCGTCCGTATTCCAATAAAACTGGTAGGTGTCGGGCAGGATGGCACATAGCGCCGTATTGCTGTCCAGGCCGAATTGCGCGAGATATACATCATCACCGAGCATTTGGCGCAGCGTCATTGAGTCTGCCTCTAGTTTCGAACTGATGAGCTGGATGAAATCAGCCTTAGTGCGCAGCTTACCAACCACCAGGTCAACCGGTGTCTGTCGTCCCGAGTGTAGCATCCTAATCAGGCTCCAGTTGCTCATGCCCCGGCGAACCCGGTAGCGGCCTGAATGCACATGCCCCGGATAGCCAAGCCTGCGAGCCAGAAAGTCGAAGCTTTTCATATCGCGCACAAAGCCGCCCTCCTGCAATGCCTCTTTCACTTGCGCATATCCGGAGCCGGTATGCACATACAGGTAGCCGCCTTCGCTCAGGGCGCCGGTGTTGGGGCCAAACACGAAATAAGAGGCTATCAGTCCCAGAGCCAGCAGGCCCAACAGGATGGCCAGAAGTATCTTGCTTCCGAATTTTTTCTTTCGGCGGTGGGCAGGCATGTATCACAAAGTTGCACGAGGCCCAGGCAGACAACAAGAAAAATGAGGCTGCGTCTTACAGTTTCTGAAGTAATATTTCTAATCCTATTTTATCCACCACATCTCGCAAGCTCTTGCCGCCGAATTGTTTTCACCACCTCCCCCCTGCTTGTACTGAGTCCCCCTACCGCAGCACATTCATCTTCCCGGTCTGGAGCTGGGCAAAGCCGGTGTACATGCCACCATGGGGGTCGCCCCACAGGGTATCAGGCCGGCAGCCAGGATGGCGATGCGTTTCAT
>CAYRJR010000138.1:0-7713 GCA_964424655.1 uncultured Chitinophagaceae bacterium | reverse complement strand
AAGAGTGTGGTTGCTCATTGTCTGAACCGCCGAGATAGGTTGCCCATACCCTGTTGGTGCCCGATGCATTAAACTTCATGATGGCTATGTCGCTGGCAAAGCCTACACCATGCGCATCGCTGGTTGAGGGGCTTGGATCATTCACACCTCCGCCGAAGGTGGTCTGAAAGGCACCCGTTGTCGTAGGGTAAGAACCACCACCACTGCCAGGATAATTCAGGGCAATGCCGCCTGCGTAGAAATTGCCGCTTGCATCCGGGGTGGCCGTGTAGCCCCAATTGTCGGCTGTGGAGCCAGTCATGCTACAGAACACAACAGTAGGGTCAATAATCAGTGGCAGGCTTTTGTCCCATCCTTCCGGGAAGTCGTAGTAAAGCTCATCGCCGGAAATACGGTAACGGCAGGCTATATCATGTCTCCCATCCTGAGCATATTGAAACACGACCGGCGTCAGCTCCTGAACATCACCGACCGATGTTTTGATACGCAACTTTCCATCTTTCAGGCGAAGGCCATCCGCACCTTCAAAGCGCAGGCGGATGGCAGAAGGGTCTTTCCCTGGCGCTACAATCCATTCATATTTCAGGTTGCCGGCTTCGCTGCCTATGCGGAGGTCAATACCCGGATAGATACCCGAATATTTCAGCACCAGAAAGGGATGAATATTACTCTTCCATCGGGAAGGGTCTTTACCCAAAAAGTAATTGTAATACCAGCTTTGCTCTTTGCTGCCTTCAATAGCAACTTGCTGCGAAGCACCGACAAAGTGAACCCGATAGGTATGGAATTTTAAAGTTGCCTGCCGTAGCCAGCCATGGTGTAATGAATCTATCCTTCCCCTGTTGCCGGCTTCCCAAAGACGATAAGTGAAGCTTTCTTTGCTCAAGAAAATCTCCGCATCACTGGCCTTTGCTTTGAATTGAAAAGGCCCGTTCCACTGACCCTCATTCCGGATAAATTCAATCGGATCGGCCCAAAGTGTAAGAGGCAGGGAAACTACCCAGATAAAGAGCAGTAGTAAGCGTTGCAGCATGATTCACTCAAGTCGTTTATTCCCGGCATGATACCTAGTAAATGTACGGTAATAATGCCGCCTACTAAGACGGCTAAAACGCCGAAAAGGTTGGCGTTTTCGAATAATGGAGCCACCGTGACGAAAGATTTTTTTTATAAGAATAATGCATTAAGCTGCTATGAAGACCTGCCCGGCAATTCCTGCCTCGAATGCCGACTGAAAGAAGTCTCCGATGATTTGCATGAATAACTTTCCCGGCACATTTTTTCTTTATCAAAATCTGTCCCGGCCCCTGGTAAGCCGGAACCTGAAATATGATTCAAATCAAACGCGTGTATGAAACACAAGACGCCGGTGATGGTTTTCGGATTCTGGTTGACAGGCTCTGGCCTCGGGGTATCAGTAAAGAAAAGCTACATGATGTGCTTTGGCTGAAAGAAGTAGCTCCCAGCACAGAGTTGAGGAAATGGTTTGCCCACGACCCAGAAAAATGGACAGCTTTTCAAAAAAGATATCAGCAGGAGCTCCATCAGAACGATGCCTTTTTTCAGCTCAAAGAGCTGGCTGCAAGCCACCACAAAATCTGCCTGCTTTATGCTGCAAAAGATGAGTTGCACAATGAAGCACAAGTACTCGCCACACTGCTTCAGCAGGTGCTCAGGAAAAGCTGAACGGAAGCCGTCAGTTTACTGCCTTATTGGCGCAACTCGATGAGGCAAAAGCTTCCGGCTTGGCCTTGAAGGCAAAGCCCATCCCGAGGATGTAACCCATGGCCTCCCGCAATGCTTCGTTACTCCGGAAATGCGGGTTGGTGTTGATGTCCGCATGCACCTCCATATCCACATCATACTTATTAAACAGGTCGCAAAGCTGGTAGGCAATTTCGATGCTCATGGCTACCTCTACCAGCATCCTTTCTTTGATGGAATACTGCTGGGTACGTCGCTCATTATGGATGAACATGAATCCGCCATGCTTTTCGCGCAGGAAGACAATGACAGTGGCAAACTCGGTCTCGGTATTATAGACCTGCGAGTCGGTGCCGATACATACTTTGAGCTTGTAGCCCTTTTGTGTCTCCCGGATGATTGCCTTTTCTACAGCGTCTTTGATAGGAAGCTGAATGGCATCTCCGGAGAAGGTGCGCCATTTCATAGGCTTGTGATGATTTCCTTAAATGTAGGGAAGGATAATGGTTCAATGCGATGCTCAACTGCTTTGCAAACGAATTGAGCGATGCTCACACATTACACTTTAGCCCCAGCCAGGTATCAATTCCATGCCAGAGGAATGCATTCAATTACTCAGGCATTTCTGATTTTTCTGAGTGATTCATCACGCAATTCCGCTCTCTACTCCAAAACACTAACTACTAAACATGCTGTTCGATTTTGTAAAAGGCATTGCTGAAAATCCTGTATCGGCTTCCATGTGTACTTTTAAATAAAGCCTGCCACATGCTTCGATTGATACTTTGTTTTCTCGCATTCGGGATAGTCTCTGCTCCGCTTTGCGCACAGACTGCAGCCGATTATGCCATTCCCATTTCGGTGGAAACTCAGACAGCTCCAGCCCAAATCATCCTTCGCTGGAAACCGCGCACAGGTGCTACGGCCTATACTGTTGCCCGAAAAGCCAAATCGGCCAGTTCTTTCACCACACTGGCTTCACTTGGCACCAACGACTCCAGCTACACGGACAATACCGTTAGCGCCAATACCTATTATGAATATGCCGTTACCAATACCGGTACGGTTAGCGCCAGCGGCTATGTGTTGGCAGGCATTCAGGCTCCACCCCAGCACCATCGGGGCACTATGATTTTGCTGGTGGATGCTACATTCAAAGATTCCTGCCAGGTAGAAATAGCACAACTGATGAATGACTTGCGGGGTGATGGCTGGGACCTCATCCGCCATGATATCCCTCGCACGGCCAGGGACACTTTTGTGAAGGACATGATCCTCCAGGATTATGCTGCACGAAATAGTATCAATGCCTTGTTCATCCTTGGGCATGTGGCCGTTCCTTATAGTGGTGATTTGAATCCGGATGGCCATCCCGACCACAGAGGAGCCTGGCCAACGGATGCCTTCTACAGCGACCTCAATGGCAATTGGGCCGATGTCATCGTGAACGATACCACTGCCTCCCGCAGCCAAAACAAGAATATTCCCGGCGATGGCAAATGGGATCCCACTTTCATGCCTACAGACCTGGAACTCCAAACCGGTCGTGTAGATTTTGCCAACATGCCTGCGATACACCGCAGCGAAGTGACCCTGATGCGCAACTACCTGAATAAAGCACATGCCTATAAGACCAACTCACTGGCTATTCAGAAGAAGGCCTTGGTGGACGATAATTTCGGCGCCTTTTACGGAGAAGCTTTTGCCGCCAATGGCTGGCGAAATTTCCCGGTAATCGTAGGTGCAAAGAACATTGTAGCTGCAGACATGATTACCACGCTTAAAGACTCCGCTTTTCAATGGGCTTATGGTTGTGGGGGCGGCACCTACACCAGTGCAAGCGGAATTGGCAACACTTCAAACTATGATTCAACCCCCGTCAAAGGCATTTTCATGATGACTTTCGGCTCCTACTTCGGCGACTGGGATGCAACCAACAGCTTCCTTCGTGCGCCGCTTTGCGCTCCCGAACCCGCTTTAACCAATGCCTGGGCAGGACGCCCCAATTGGTTTATTCAGGCAATGGGCCTGGGCGAAAATATTGGCTATTGTGCCCGTCTGACCCAAAACAATACTTCTACTTATACCCCTACAAACTTTGGCTCCCATTGGATTCATGTGAGCCTGTTGGGCGACCCCAGTCTGCGCAATGATTACATTAAGCCAGTGTCCGGAATCAGCATCTCAACAGACACACTCGCCGGCGCAACGATCACCTGGACAGCCTCTGCAGACACGGGACTGCTGGGTTATTATGTATATCGCTCCGACTCTGCCTGGCGAGATTTTCAACTCATTTCTCCCTTAGTCAGCGGTAATAGCTTCCAGGATTTGAATGGCATCAATGGCAAAAAATATTACCTCATTCGCCCTGCCAAAATGCAAGCAACACCTTCCGGTTCTTACGTGAATCTGGGACTGGGCATGATTGACTCTGCTGTGGTGAATTATCCTCTGAGCATCCAAAACATCACAGCGACATCCGCCCCCAAACTGTTTCCTAACCCGGCTACACACACGCTCAATGTCTTACTGAACCCGCATGATGCCCAATCCGCAAGCCTGAGTCTGATGAACCTATCCGGACAGATACTGCTCCATAAAGTCATCACTCCGGGTCAGTCCACGCAAGTGCTCCGCTTTGATGTATCCCGATTCCCTGCCGGAAATTATTTGATAGAAATACGCAGCGATTCAGGCATCTCCGTCCAAAAATGGACAAAACAGTAGGCGAGACTGGCTGATGTAATTATCCGGGTGCTGTCTTATTCTGCACGCACTTTCCGCACGGTTTTCAGCTCAATCAGATTCATGGGATTGGAGCAAAAGCCCTGCACATCTTTCTGAGTAAAGTGCAGCAACTGGTCATAGAAAAGCGCCATCACCGGTGCATATGACATGGCCAGACTATCCATCTTCCGATACTGGACATGACGCAAGCTGTCGGGCAGGGTCATCGCCTGATCATACCAGGCATCGAAGCAACTATCGCGGAAGCGGGTGTAGTTGGGCGGGGCCGGTAAGCGGCTGTTGAAAAAGGCCAGATAGGTCTCTGCATCGGGATAATCGGCAATCCACTGTGCCCGGAATACAGGCGCTTTACTGCTGCTCATTTGCTGGCGCAAAATATTAGGCTGCATCACTTCGGTGCGGGCCCGAATGCCTACATCAGCTAATTCTGTACAAATGAAATTGACGATGTCAGACCAATTATCGGGTGTCAGGATGGTGACTACACCCAGGCCCCTGCCATCCGGGAAACCTGCTTCTCGCAATAGGGCGGATGCTTTTTTAGGATTGAAAGAATACCCACTATTACCACTTCCATAGTGCCCGGGCAAGCCTTTCGGAATGAAGCCGCCGGTAGCTGGAATACCCACGCCATTTCTGAAATAAGTAGCAATACGTCGCCGGTCAATCGCATAATTCATGGCTTGCCTCACAAGACGAAAACGGGTCGGCGACTGGCGCAACAAGGCATTATTACTATCCATCAGAAAGCCGATGTATTCTGTGTTCAGGTAAGTGCTTCTTGTGAGCCGGTATTTCGCTGCAAAGCCAGGCTGCAACTGTCCCCGACGTGTCAACACCAGGTCTTTGAAAGAGCCGTCAATGCCATTCACAAAGTCCAAACGACCTTGCAGGAAGAGTTGGAATTCCGTTGCCTTGCTGTCGTAAAAAGATACCTGCACTGCATCGAGATAAGGCAGCCGATTGCCTTGCCTGTCCGTTTCGAAATAGTGAGAAAAACGATGCAGGATAAGTGCATTTCCTTCATCCCAGGCAAAGAGCTGAAATGGGCCCGTGCCGCAGGGATGTCTGCGAAAATCTTTCTTCCAATGTTCCGCTACTTCATGCGGTACTATGGAGCAATAAGGCATAGACAGCATGGGCAACATCGGTGCAAAAGGCCGCTGCAAGCGCAACTCGAATGTGCTGTCATCAATCGCCACGAAGGCTGAATCGGCAGCAATGCGACCATGAAAAATCCAGGCACCGGAAGATGCCACAGCCGGGTTGAGCAGGCGTTGAAAGGAATACACCACATCACCGGCCTCCAGCCTTCTGCCACGGCCTCCTGGAAACTGCGGAGCATCCTGAAAAAAAACATCACGGCGCAGATGAAAGCGATAGCGAAGTCCATCGGCACTGCGTTCCCATCTAGTAGCAAGTGAGGGGACAACTTGCAAGGAACTATCTGTTTCCACCAGGGTGTTGTAGATCATGTGGGTAGTCCACATGGTGTAGAGGTCTTTGGCATAGGCCGGGTCGAGACTTTCTAAAGAGCCTGAAGAAAGGTTGAGTCGAAAGACTGTCTTCCCGCGCTGTACCTCATTTTCGGGCTGACTACAAGCAGAGATAAGAACCGCAAAAAGCAAACAAGAAGCACACCAGGCAAGGCGGGATGCAGATAATATTTCTCTTCTAAAAATGCCCATTCGGGAAGCCGCCATGCGGGGCGGGAAGCTACGAATTAAGACAGGCAGCAAACGGCAACAGGCCATTCGGGGTTTTATTAAAAAAATAACGCGCTCAGCGCTGCACGGTATTGCTGGCTTTGCTTTCATTCCAAAGCCTGTCTAATGCAGTCACTACATACACCACATCCCGCTGCTTTGAAGCATCCAGGTATTGCGGCTCGCTGGTGATGGCCACAATATGGCGGGCATCTTGCAGCGAAATACTGGCTCCTTTATCAAAGCGATACACTGCATAATGCCGGGCATCCTCATCGCCGGGCGTCCATTGCAGGAAACAACCGGCTCCCGTCTCTGTGCGGCTCAGCCTGGGTGCCGCAGGTGCCAGGGAATCAAGCCAGGGCATGGGCGGCACAAGGGCAATAGCCGCATCGGCAACACGCAAGCTGTCCTCAATGGGCCCCGAAATATTGTCGAAAGAAGAAAGGCTGTATAAAGACCAGCCCGTTCCCGGTGCCTCTGTACGTATGTCTTCAATTTGTGCCAGCAATTCATCGGTGCTTCGCCAGGCCAGGCTTGGCTTTCCTGTCATGCGATAGAGGCCGAGTCCAAAATAAACCTGGCGACCATAGGCATGGTCGCGCCACCACGGCAGCAAAACTTCAAATGGGGCCGCACGATGACCATGTTCCCAATAGAGCTGAGGCAGCAAATAATCAATCCAGCCCTGCTGCATCCAGAGCAACACATCCGCATACAAGTCATCGTAATTTGTTTGGCCGCCGCGGGTGGCCGAGCCACGGGGGTCCTTATCCACATTGCGCCAAATGCCAAAGGGGGAGATGCCCAGTTTGAGAAAAGGCTTCTGCGCCTTGATGGCGGCATTCAATTCACAGATGAAAGTGTCCACATTGCTGCGCCGCCAGTCATCACGACTCAGGTGTGCCGGGTTGTATTTGCGATAGGCAGCAGCATCTCCGAATTCACTGCCTGCAATGCGATAGGGATAGAAATAATCATCGAGATGGACAGCGTCAATATTGTAGCGTTTCACCACATCCATGATTACAGAAGTGACGTATTGTCGAGCTTCCGGGATACCCGGATTGAGGTAGCCTTTCCCGCCATAACGCACCAGCCAGTCGGGGTGTTGGCGGGTGACGTGTTGTGGCGGGTTTGGGTTGCTGCTGCTGTTCATCAATGCGCGGAAAGGGTTAAACCAGGCATGGAACTCCATATTGCGCTTGTGGGCTTCCGCAATCATAAACTGCAGCGGGTCATAATAGGGCTGGGGCGGGCTGCCTTGTTTGCCCGTCAGGTAGCGGCTCCAGGGTTCGATTGCCGAAGGGTAAAATGCATCCGCAGCCGGACGAATCTGGACGATGACAGCATTCATCTTCATGCGGGCCATCCGGTCGAGCAGGCGCACAAAACTTGCTTTTTGCTCCTCCGATGAAAGGCCGCCTTTCTGAGGCCAGTCAATATTGGCTACCGTAGCAATCCAGGCAGCCCGAAACTCTCGCTTAGGCACCTGAGCCCAGGAAGAAGCGCTGAAGAAGTAGAGAAATTTATTACAATTCCTGTTGAGATA
>CAYRJR010000137.1:0-7758 GCA_964424655.1 uncultured Chitinophagaceae bacterium | reverse complement strand
GTGCCGGGATTGCTCTTGAATGTGGGCAGTGGATTGTGCAAACCCCAATACTTTTGGCAACCCGTAATTACCCTTCATGAAAAAGAAAACCCTGTGGTGGATAGTCGGAATCAGCATTTTGCTGTTGGTATTGCTCATTATCATCGGCCGCCTAAAAGGCAATGAAGGGACCAGGGTAGCCATCGAAGCAGCAGCGCCACACACCATCATTGAAACAGTGAGTGCAAGCGGCAAGATTTACCCGGAAACAGAAGTGAAAATTGCACCTGAAGTGAGCGGGGAAATCATTGCGCTGAATGTACAGGAAGGCGATAGTGTACATGCCGGGGAGTTGCTGGTGCGTATCAATCCGGCTATATACAACTCGATGGTGAATCAGGCAGAGGCATCCGTATCACAAACCCGCGCTTCATCAGATAATACTTCTGAATTAGTAGGACAGGCTAAAAGTCAATTCGTCCTTGCTCAGGCAACATTCGAGCGCAACCAAAAGCTGTATCAGAACAAGGTGATTTCCGCAATGGAATTTGAACAAGCCAAAGCTCAATATGAAGGAGCCAAGGCTCAGTTTGAGGCGGCCAAGGCAAGTTCTTCCGGCGGACGTTTCAGCGTGGCTGGCGCGGAGGCTGGACTTTCTCAGGCAAGAGAAAATCTGCGTAAGACCACCATTTTCGCTCCACGCTCCGGAATCATCTCACAACTCAATGTGAAGCTGGGTGAACGGGTAGTGGGTACGGCCCAGATGGCAGGTACCGATATGCTCACCATCGCCGATCTAAGCCGCCTTGAAGTGCGCGTGGATGTGAGCGAAACAGACATTGCCAAAGTGCATGTCGGCGACACCAGTATCATCGAAGCAGATGCATATCGCAACCGGAAATTCAAAGGTGTGGTCTCCCGGATTGATGTGAGCAGCACTAATAGCAATACCGCACAGGCAATCAGCAGCGATCAGGTGACCAACTATACTGTGCGTATTTACATCCTGCCATCTTCCTATTCTGATCTGGCTGCTTCACTACCCAAAGGGAAGCTCATTTTCAAACCTGGAATGAGTGCTTCAGTGGAGATTCAGACCCGACGTGAACAGGATGCTTTAGCCGTGCCTGTAAATGCTGTAACCACTCGAGACTGGCCCGACAGCCTGAAGAAATTTCATAAAAACGACCTCGACGCCAGTGACATCCGCCAAGTTGTTTTTGTGTATAATGCCAAGGCGAAACAAGTGAATATCCGAGATGTGAAAACCGGACTTCAGGACAACCAGTATATCCAGATTACTTCCGGCTTGAAATCTGGTGAGGAAGTTGTCATTGCCCCTTATGGTGCCATTACCAGAACGCTAAAAGACAAGAATGATGTCATGGTGGTCAAGAAGAATGATTTGTTTGAAGCGCAGGATAATAAATAGGCTGTAGCCACGGTATTTTAAAGGAAAAATTTTGAGCGAGCTAAGTCACAAATTTGGCATCATCGGTAATGGCTCATTCGGCACAGCCATTGCAAAAATCCTGACCGATAACGGCCATAATATTCAATGGTGGCTGCGCAATGAAACCGCGGTTGCTCACCTGAGAAACAGGTTTCACAACCCCCATTACCTGACTTCTGTTCGTTTTGCTCCAAACTGTATTGCGCCCACCAGCGACCTGAATGCCGTGCTGGATGCCAGTGACATCTTGATATTCGCAGTGCCTTCTGCGTTCGCTGGTGAAGTGCTGGCGCAAATCAATCCGGCTCAATTAAAGGGCAAGACTCTTGTTTCTGCCATCAAAGGGATTTTGCCGGAAACCCAGCAATTGCTTTCTGATTTTTTGAAAAGCCGTTACGACTTTCCGCTCACGAGTTATGTTGCCATCACCGGCCCCTGTCATGCTGAAGAAGTGGCCGCTGAACGCCTTTCTTACCTCACCTTTTCAGGCTTAAATGAAAGGCTTGCCGGGCAGGTAGCCGCCGCTTTTTCCAATAGCTATATCCACGCAGCTCACAACCACGACATCTGGGGGGCTCAATATGCTGCCGTCTTGAAAAACATCTATGCAATAGGCGCTGGCATGGCCCATTCAATGGACTATGGTGATAATTTTCTCTCAGTCTATATCACAGCCTGCTATCGCGAAATGTTCCATTTTCTGAATGGGCATTTCCAAAAAAATCACCCCTCAGATGAATGGCCAGACTTCCACACTTCTGCTTACCTGGGCGACCTGCTCGTAACCTGTTATTCCCTGCACAGCCGTAACCGTAGCTTCGGCACCATGATTGGCAAAGGCTATTCTGTAAAGGCAGCTATGCTGGAGATGAACATGGTGGCTGAAGGCTATTATGGTGCTCGCGGGATGCAGGCCATTGCGCATCAGAATAGCTTAAACATTCCTATTGCCCGCGGTATTTATCAGGTGCTTTGGGAAGGCGCAGCCGCAGCAGAAATGCTGGCTGCCTTGGAAGACCAGCTTTCCTAAGACTTCATTCCACAAACTTTTCCGGGAGTGCATAAACGATGATTGCATCCTCATAAAGCACAGTCAGACCATTTCGGGTTATCCGGGCATCCAGCATGGCGGCATGTCGCTTGGGCACCGGCAAATAGCTTTCTGAAAAGCTTTGCATGTCGTAGCGATGAAGCGTATCCCCTTGCAAAAAGACTAGCTGTTTCCCAATCACCGAAAAGCTTTTTATGTGCCGGAATGGAAGCGTTGTGATATAGGTAGCAAAAGCATCGAAGACGAGTACCCCCTGGCTGGTATCGTTGAGATATAGCCGCTGATCCCTTTCTTGCAGGGTGCTGGCGGCAGGTACAAAGGGCAGCAGCTCGCGCAGGTCATTGCTCTCAAGCGTGCGAGAGCCCGTTTCATCCAGCTTCACGATGCGCGCCTGGACCGGGTCATAAACCCAGATTTTCCCATCGCTCGCTGTGGCTACTGCATGAGAAGAAAATAGCTGCAAGGCCCTCAGGTCAATTTCTGCCTTCAAAGAGAGTTGCCGGTCCAGAATCTGAATCTTACTAAAGGAGGGAAAATAGAGCAGTATCCGAAGCGGATTACTCACATCTGCGCTGCCCACTTGTCCATTGAGGGTGCTGCGATAGAAACCGGTACTGTCGCACTGAGCATCATATCGTACAAACGTATTGTCCTGCAGGACGGCGTAAATATTCCCCAATTCATCAGTAGTGATATAGTGCGCAGACATAGGGCGGGCAGCCAGTATGCGCAGGGAATCTGTTGCATGAGCGCCACAGGCAATTACCTGAAAAATCACAGCCAGCAGCAATGCTTTCACGCTTGTAAAAATAGGTGGAGCGATAGGCAAAACACGAAAAAACAACTTGCCTCAAATGAGTAAACTCGCAGGGTTTGGCGATCTTTTTTAGCCAGCTTTTGCAGCCCGATTGAGCATCCGTTGCGTCGCACACTTCGGCTATATTTCGCTGCTCATCTTTCCCCGGAAAAACCAGACACCTACTAAGGAAAGCTCAATAGCAAACTGAACCATGAACGGTGCTATCGCCGAAAAAGCCAAATAGCATTTCGAAAGTTGATAAAAAAAAGCCGCCCCTTGCGAGACGGCTTCTGATCCGGGTTTTTGTTCCGGCTTAGCCTACGTTGATTTCCTGTGCGGTCGGTGCCTGCTCTTTTTTAGGGAGATTCAGGAGCAGGATACCATCGTTGTATTGAGCTGAGATATTTGTAGCATCAATGCGCTCGTTGAGGTTGAAGCTGCGTTTGAAGCTCTTCTGACGAAATTCCCGGCGGATGAACTTGTTGCTTTCTTCTGTCTCGCTTTCTTTGAGTTCAAAAGAAATAGTCAGCAGGTTTCGGTCCACAGACACTTTGAAATCTTCTTTTTTCAAGCCAGGAGCGACCAGCTCAAGTTGAAAGGCATTGTCTGCCTCAGTGATGTTGACGGGCACATGAGCAGTGCCCGGCAAAGGCTCATCATGAAACGACATTTGGAAACGATTGCCAAACAAATCTTCCATCAGGTTGTTGAAGGCTTGGGGCATTACTACGCTTTTGTTGTACATGGTCTTTTATTTTTTTGGTTATGCTCCGATACAGGCAAAGTGTATTCCAAGTCAAATGGCAGGGAAAATTTGTCAGTTTTATTTAAAAATGTATGACAAAACGACCGAATCAAGTCCTAATTCAGCAGGCTAATCGGACAATTAGTGGATTGTGCGCAAAAATTATCGCTGAATTTTTCAGGGGAGAAACGATATTTGTATTGCTCAACCGACCATTAGGGCCAGGTAAGCACAATCCCATCAAAAAGCTCCGGGCTATCCGCTCCGGGGCTTTTTCTTTCTGGAAATATTTTGAAAGCAGACTACAGCTTAGCCTACAGAAAACAGGCTACTTATTTCCTGGTCTGTTCAAGCAGGAAATCATCTAAGGTTGAGAAGAGGAAATCGGGATAAAGCTTCGAAAATTTCTGATTGATAAACCCACCCAGCAATGGTCGCAATGCGGGTTGATGCAATGCTTCAGTGGTCACTGCGGCCAGTTCATAATCTGCATCCGGAAAATATTTCAGGACCCGAAGTGCCAGTGAAACGCGGTTCATGTAGTCCGTGCCACTGATGTTGAAGACACCTTCATGGCTATCTCGCAGCAGCAAAAACAAAGCACGTGCAATGTCTGCAGCCTGAGTCGGGTTGGCATACTGGTCAATAGGCAGCTTCAGGATCAGCTTCTTCTTTTCAATGCATTGACTGATGATTCTTGCCACAAAATTTTTGCCTCTTACTTCCTCACCATAAATGTTGGTCACCCGCAGGACGATGGGTTTTGCGACTTCATTGAGTACGGCTTGTTCCGCTTCGAGTTTATGTCTGCCATACACGCTCAAAGGATTTGTGGGTGCGTCTTCACAATAAGGCCCATCCTTGCCGTCAAACACATAATCTGTGCTCAGGTAAACAAGGCGGGCCTTGCAATGATTGGCCAGAGCGATCAGGTTTTTAGTGCTTCGAACCGTCTGCTCGTAGCTCTCATGTTCGTGTGTTTCGCAATAGTCCACATGGGTGAGTGCACCACAATGAACGAAGACATCAGGTTGCCATGCAGTAATGTTGAAGTTGCGAGGGTCTTCAGGGTTAAGCGTGTCAAAATAGACTAAGCCTGCTTGTTCGAAGCTCTTGTAGGAGCCCAAAGCTTCAATACCCTGAGCTTTGAAATGGCGTAAACAATTACTGCCTACGAGCCCCGAAGCGCCTACGATGAAAACCTTCATTTGCTTACACAAATCGGCGCCGCAAGAGTCGCGACGCCGAAGTTTTATTAATAAAATTTAGCCGACGAGTACCGGCATTTCTTGCGGGTATTCTTTATTCTCGAGCTTGGTGCGCAGTGCACTAAAAGCGGATAGGGTTTCGTCAATATCCTGGTCTGTGTGTACTGCGGTAGGGATAAGCCGTAGCATGATTTGTCCCTTTGGAATTACCGGGTACACAACCACGGAGCAGAAGATGTTGTAGTGCTCCCGCATATCCAGGATGAGTTGTGTAGCGTCAAACAAGCCACCGGCAAGGAATACCGGAGTTACAGGCGTGTTTGTAGTGCCAATATCAAAGCCCCGTTCGCGAAGACCGTTTTGCAAGCGATGCACATTATGCCAAAGTTTTTCGCGGAATTCGGGGTGCTTGCGCAGCAGTTCAAGGCGCTTCAGATTGCCCAGTACGATAGGCATAGGCAGGCTCTTAGCAAACACTTGTGAACGGGTATTGTAACGCAGATAAGTAAGGATTTTCTTGTCGGCAGCCAGGAAACCACCGATAGAAGCCATGCTCTTGGCGAAGGTGGAGAAGTAGATGTCTATGTCGGCAATGCATTCTTGCTCTTGGCCAATGCCCGCGCCGGTTTTGCCCATCGTGCCGAAGCCATGTGCATCGTCCACATACAGTCGGAATTCGTAGTCTTTTTTCAGGGCAGCAATTTCAGCAACTCGTCCTTGGTTTCCGCTCATCCCAAACACGCCTTCTGTAATGACTAAAATGCCGCCATTAGTGCCTTTGATGAGTTCTGTTGCACGCTGCAATTGTTTTTCGCAGTCAGCAACGTCATTGTGCCGGAACACATACCGGTGCCCCGGGTGCAGACGCAGGCCATCAATGATGCAGGCATGGCTTTCTGCATCGTACACAATTACATCATGGCGGCTGCAAAGCGCGTCAATTGCGCTTACCATACCCTGATAGCCATAGTTCAGCAGCATGGCATCTTCCTTGCCAACGAATGCGGCAAGCTGTTGTTCCAGTAGGTCGTGATAGTCGGAATTGCCACTCATCATGCGGGCACCCATCGGTGCTGCCAGGCCAAATTGAGCTGCGGCTTCAGCATCCACCCTGCGAACTTCAGGATGGTTGGCCAGGCCGAGGTAATTATTAAGACTCCAACAAATTTTTTCGACACCACGAAATTTCATACGGTTAGCAATTTCTCCTTCCAGTTTAGGGAAGGCGAAATAACCAGGGGCCTTTTCAGCATAGTCGCCAATGGGGCCAAGATGCTTTTCGAATTTTGCAAAAATGTCTGCCATGAAACGGTATTGAGATTTAGAAATTGAGGATTGCAGTTTCCGATTGCCCGGTCAGCAAGATGTTGAATACTAGTTCAACGCTGCTTAGAGTAAGCGTCTGAAAGGGCGGCGCAAAATTAGGTAAAAGAAGTGCCGCAGCCGGAAAGGTGTATGGCCTCTCTATGCGGGAAATGAATGAGGATTCTTCCAGTTTTCGTACAACTTACCGAACGAAATTTCTGCAAAGAACCTAAGCTGAGCTTCGTTTACCCAGTTCAATCACTTCGCATTTCTGAATTTGTCCGGCATCAATTTCGAAACGGATGAGCGTCCGTATCAAGTGCCAGCCGTGCCTGCCGGCGGCTCCGGGATTCATGTGCAGGCATTGCAGTTTTTGGTCGAACATGATTTTGAGTATGTGCGAATGCCCGCTGATGAATAACTCGGGCTTGTAGTGTAAGATTTCAGACTTCGCCCTTGCTGAATAACGCCCGGGAAAGCCTCCGATGTGGATCATCAGCACTTTTAGCCCGTCAATACTGAAGGCATTACTCTCTGGGAAATTAAGCCTGATTTGGGCATCATCCACGTTGCCCCAGACGCCTCGTAATGGTTTGAAATGAGCCAGCTTATCAACTAATTCGATACTGCCGAAATCACCGGCATGCCATATTTCATCTACGTTTTCAAAGTGCCTGAATATGTTTGGGTCGAGATAGCTATGTGTGTCAGAAAGCAAACCGATTCGGGTCATAGGGCACAAGGTATAGCCGTTGAGTAGGTGCCTGGACTCGGCCATCTATCAAAAGAAAATCTTTGAAAAAGGTATTGGCAATCCGGAGTTCTTGCATCTATCTTTGCCGCCCGTTCGGGAATAGTTCTTTGGAGGAGTAAAGAGGTCGGTAAGCTTTTTAAAAAAAAGATTTGGCGGTTTCAAATTGACTCTTACCTTTGCGCTCCCTTACCGAAGGGGATAAGCGAAAACAAGTTCTTTGACAGAAGGAAGCAGTTGGGAATATTGAGCTGAAAAGTTGATATTTCCGGCAGGTAAGAGAGACTGTTAGCAGGGATGCTAATGGTTTTAAGAAACGAACACGAAACGAAACACGAAAAACAAGTCTAGACTTTGTCTATTCTCTTTAGAGAGATAGTCAGAGGTCAAGGCTCTACTTTATTTACAAAGGAGAGTTTGATCCTGGCTCAGGATGAACGCTAGCGGCAGGCTTAACACATGCAAGT
>CAYRJR010000136.1:0-7842 GCA_964424655.1 uncultured Chitinophagaceae bacterium | reverse complement strand
TCCTTTTCGAAGTAGGCAAGTTGCACAATGCTGTAGGCGGCATAGAACTGGGGTGCCCACTGATCATTGTATTTTTTAGCAATCAACACCAACTTGTTGCCCAGGTTCTGTTTGGCAGACATATCCATGAAGGTGGTGTCAAAAGCATCGAAAGTGCTCTTCAAAACAGGCTTGAAGTCGGGCTGAGCCTGGGTCGAAAGGGCTAATAAGGCAGCAGTAGCTGCAAGGAAAATCTTTTTCATGGTTGGAGCGATGTGTTGTGTTTGATTAGTGGCTATGTTTTTTATTATTCTCCTGCTGACATTAAAGTTCATCACGGTCGAAGGCCGACAGTGAGAAGTTGACGCCGACAAAATAATTTCTGAACAGGGCTGGATACTGCGGATAGCGCACGCTGCCATCAGAGCTGTAGCGATAGCTGAATACATTTTTTTGATTCGTCACATTGTCCACGCCGGCATAAATCACGGTGAACCATTTCTTGATATGCGTGAGGTAATTGACAGCGATAGACAGGTTGTGATAGTCCGGGGTACGGTCGCCCAGGAAGTCGGGATTACTTGGGTTGTAATAGGGCCTGCCGGTTGCAAAGCTGTAGGTGGCATTAATCTGAGTCGTCCACTTCTCGATATAATATTTGGCCACTAAGCTGGCATTGTGTGTGGCGATAAAATCAGGCTGCACCTCGGCGAGGTAGTTGCGGAAGAGGCGGCGCGTATCCACGTAGGAATAGGACACCCAGTAGTCCACATTCTTGATCAGTTTCTTGTCGCGCCAGAACAGTTCGAAGCCCTTGGCATAGCCATATCCGCTGTTGTCGGGAGCAGTGAAGTTTATTCTGTAGCTGTTCGGGTCGAAGCTGTTCACATGTTCCCGCACGAGGTCGCGATAGTCTTTGTAGTACACTTCAGCACGCAGGGTACGGTCGCCTTTTATCCATTGGTAGTTGGCGATATAGTGAATGGCTTCTTGCATATCAGGGCGGAAGCCATATTGAAGATAAGGCACATCCGGAAGCTGGTAAAATATGCCGCTGGAGAATCCGAACTGGCCATACAGACCTGCTCGGATGGCAATGGCAATCCGTGGTGCCAGGGTGTTTTGGTTCAGCAAGTCGCTATGCTCTGCCCGGATGCCGGGCCGGATGGCAATCCAGCGCGTGGGGCTCCATTCTGCTTCTACGAAGCCGGCCTCCTGAGTCTCTGTGAAGTCGAGGTCATAGGCTGCCGTGTCCAGGTTGATATTTTTCCGGTAAGAAAAATGTTGGATTTCTGTGCCGACCAGCACATTCAGCTTTGCTGCTAAATAGCGCTTCAGCTCCAGGCGGAATTGTGTGCGGTCGTTGTTGTTTTTGATAGGAATATTCCCGGCCTGAATATCATCAGTATTCTTTGCATATCCTGCTGCTGTGTACAGATTCCACTTGGTTCCGAATCGTTGGTTGTAGGACAGGTTCAGGTAGCCATTATTGTTGGTGATGCCGTAGCGAAACAATCGGCCTGGCGAATCCGGATTAGGCACTTCCACGCCAGAGCTGAAGCGGGTGAAATTGGTCAGCAGCTTGAACATGCCTTGCTTGTTGGGCTTCCAGGCAAAGCGAGCTGAGCCGCTGGCTCCTGTAGGCACATTGTAGTAATCCAGGTTAGTACTGGCGATGCCGTAGAACGGGGCAAGGTTGAAATAGGAGCCGGTTAGGTCGAGTGAAGTCTTGTCGTTCCAGAGCTTGGAGCCAGAAGCATAAACGCCTGCCATGTTGATGCCGAGGTTCACGGTGCTTTTGTCGGGCAGGTCGAGCGTAGTCAGGTCCAGTACGCTGGACATGGCCTGGCCGTAGCGTGCTGAATAGCCACCACTCGAAAATGAAATTCCACGAAACTGAAAAGGAGAAAACCGGCTGCGTCCTGCTACGCCCGGAGCTGTAGTGGTGAAGGCATCCTGTTGCACCAATCCATCCACTATAATGGCTGCCTCCGTAGCATCGCCGCCACGGATGAATAGCCCGCTCTGGGTGCCTTGTTGTTGCGCTCCGGGTAAGGTCTGAATGGCACGCACCACATCGGCCTGTGCGCCTGCCGTAGTCACTATATCCAGTGAGCTAAGTATGGTCTTGCCTTTTTCGGTGCCAGCTTCATAAGCACCTGCCGTTACCGTGATGCCGTCAAGCTGGCGCGGATTGTTTTTGAGACGCAAATCAATATGGCTCATATCGCCGTTTATAGTGATAGGCTCACCGGCATTCTGAAAGCCTGTGGCACTGACGGCAATCACTTGTGCTCCCTTTTCAGTAGTGGCGAATTGAAAATGACCGGAGCTATCGGTAGTGCCACCGTCCAGCGTATTATCGAGATAGACACTGGCACCTTTCACGGGTTGATTTTTTGCATTGGTAACTGTGCCGGAAAGCTTATGGCTTTGGGCAAACAGACTCAGCGGAAGGCACAGAAAGAATATCAGGTAAAAAACAGATTTCATGCAGCGGGAATACTTTTTCTTGGAAAGGCCGCAAAGCTACGCGGTGACTATAGCTCCGGCTATTTATGCCAGTGGAATGTCGGTCGCTGGTCGGCAAAAGCATGTTTCCAATCGGTGAGCCTGGAGGCACATAGCTTTGCCTAATTCTGTTACCCACACTTGTGCATTTCTTCTGCCGACTGCCTTTTTGCAGAGCTTCTACATTCGGCGAGAAACCGGAATCGTGATGAATATTGAACTACTGATGCCCCAGGTGGAAGCTTTGATTTTCGCCTCCGAAAGACCCCTCACCCAAATTGAACTTTGCGACTATCTGGGCGCAGCCCTGGAAAGCCCGCAAGACCCCGCTGGCATTGCCGCCTGCGTGGAAGCCATCCGTGAGAAATACGAGAGCGATTATTACCCCTTTGGACTGCGTGAAATCGGCGGCGGCTATCAATTTCTGACTAAGAAGGAATTTCATAAAACGATACTCCAACTCAATGGCGACAAGCATATCCGCAAGCTCTCCACTGCAGCTATGGAGACGTTAGCCATCATCGCCTATAAGCAGCCAATCACGAAAGCAGAGATTGAATACATCCGCGGAGTATCTGCTGATTATTCCATCCAAAAACTACTCGAGAAAGAGCTAATCGTTATTTCAGGCCGTAAGGAAGATGCCGTAGGCAAACCACTCATTTATGCCACTTCCAAAAGTTTCATGGATTATCTCGGCATCAATTCACCCGCCGCACTACCAGCCCTGCGCGACATCCTGAGCACCGATGTTGTGATGCCTACCAGCGCCCTCAAAGCCCAGCCTGAAGATTCGGTGGGCCTGATGGCTGTCGCTGAAAATGGCGAATTGATTGAAGGCTGAGCTGTCCGTGTTTGCCTTTTTGTTCCCCTGATTTTGATTTTTGTTTGTCGGCTATTAGTTCGCTCCCCGTCATCCGTTGCGTCGCACATTGAGGGGTTCGTCAGTCTGTTTGGCTTTTCACGGGAGGGGTGTTTTAGTTTGACAAATGGCAAGTCCCTGGTATCTCAAAAACCTATGCCACATCTCATGGGCAAAGCCGCACAGCGAAATCCAGCCGAAGTGTGCGACGCAACGGATGCTGAGCATCGAAATATTGCCGATAAAAAAAGTATCTCACCCAAACGCCAGCTCTCCTAACATAAAACTGGGCTGCCTTTTTGTGGCAGCCCAGCCTGTTGATTGGCTTGTCTTAAATCAGCTCGAAGCTCTCTATAAACTTGGTGGTGAAGTTCCCCTTACGGAAGTCTTCGTTGCGCATCAGTTGCAGGTGGAAGGGGATGGTGGTCTTCACGCCCTCAATCACGTACTCGCTCAGCGCACGCTCCATAGTACAGATGGCTTCTTCGCGGGTCTGTGCCACAGCAATGATTTTGGCAATCATTGAATCATAATAAGGTGGGATGGTGTAGCCGGCGTAGATGTGGGAGTCTATGCGGACACCATGCCCGCCAGGTGTGTGCAGCACAGTGATGGTGCCGGGGCTGGGGCGGAAGTCGTTGTAAGGGTCTTCGGCATTGATACGACACTCGATGGCGTGCATCTTAGGCTAATAATTTTTGCCTGAAATGGCTATGCCCGCTGCAATCTTGATTTGCTCCTTGATGAGATCATACTGTATCACTTCTTCGGTGACGCCGTGCTCCACCTGGATGCGGGTGTTCATCTCCATGAAGTAGAATTTCCGATGCTTGTCCACCAGAAACTCCACGGTCCCCACGCTTTCGTAGCTGATGGCTGCCGCCGCTTTGATGGCTGCCTTGCCCATAGCCTTGCGCAGTTCGGGGGTCATAAAGGGTGATGGCGATTCTTCTACGAGTTTCTGGTGGCGGCGCTGGATGCTGCAGTCGCGCTCAGAAAGATGGCAGACATTGCCATACTGGTCGCCGGCAATCTGGATTTCGATGTGGCGGGGTTCCTCCACAAATTTCTCCATGTAGATGCCGTCATTCTTGAATGAAGCAGCAGCCTCTTGCTTGGCGGTATTGTAGTTTTTCTCAAGCTCTGCTTCTTCCCACACCACGCGCATGCCTTTACCGCCGCCACCAGCAGTGGCTTTGAGAATGATGGGATAGCCCATGTCTTTGGCCATAGTCTTGGCTTCGTCCACACTTTCCAAGAGCGCCTTGGAGCCGGGAATACAGGGCACACCTGCTGCAATCATGGTCTCTTTGGCGGTCATCTTGTCGCCCATCTTGCGAATCATCTCTGGCGTAGGCCCGATGAACTTGATGTTGTACTGCGCACAGATTTCTGCAAAGCCTGCATTCTCTGCCAGAAAACCATATCCGGGATGGATGGCATCTGCATTGGTAATCTCTGCAGCAGCCATGATGCGTGGTATGTTCAGGTAGCTGTCGCTGCTCTGCGGCTTGCCAATACACACGGCTTCATCAGCAAAGCGGACGTGCAGGCTGTCTTTATCCGCAGTGGAATAGACAGCCACAGTTTTGATGCCCATCTCGCGGCAGGTACGGATGACGCGTAGGGCAATCTCTCCGCGGTTGGCAATTAGAATCTTTTTGAACACAGGGCGAAAAAAGCTGAGGAACCGATAAGCTTCACAGCAGATTTTTTTGAGTTAAGAAATATTGTCCTGATGCCATTATTCCGCCGGAACTTGCCTGACGCATTACGGGACTTCAGGAACAAAATTGATTGGTCCTTAGCCCCGGAATCAGGACAGCTCTACCAGGAATAAAGGCTGGTCATACTCTATCGGACTGGCATCGTCAGCCAGCACTTTCACAATACGCCCGCTGATTTCGCTTTCGATTTCGTTGAAGAGCTTCATGGCTTCAACAACACATAGTACCTGGCCTTTCTTGATTTCATCACCCACGCTGACGAAGGCTGGCTTGTCGGGCGAAGAACTGCGGTAGAAGGTGCCTATCATGGGCGATTTTATCTGTACGGTATTGCCGACAGCCGCACTTTCTGCAACGGCGGCTGGGGCAGGAGCCGCTGGTAGTACTGCCGGGGCCGAAGCAGCGGCTGGTGCCAATGGCATTTGCGGAGCTAATGCAGGCATGGACATTTGCTGCATAGTAGGCATCATCATGTGCATGGCCATCTCAGGATTGGCCTCCATACCTTGCTTGATGGTTATCTGAAACTCACCATCCTGAATGCTCAGTTCGCTGATATTACTCTTGTTGATGGTCTTAATCAGTTCCTGAATTTGCTTGAATTCCATAATCGGCATTTTGGCCGCCACAGTATAAACCGAAACGGCATGAGAAAATTTTGTTTCGAAACGGGGCACAATTTTAAGGCTCACAGCCGGCTGTTGCAAGCCGGATGCTTACTTGCTACTCTTTCACGCGCTCCAGATAGGCTCCTGTCTTGGTGTCTATCCGTATCAACTCATCGGCATCTACAAAGAGGGGTACCATCACGGTGGCGCCGGTCTCTATCGTGGCTGGCTTAAGGGTGCGGGTGGCGGTGTCGCCTTTCATGCCGGGCTCTGTATAGGTGATGCGCATCACTACGTTGGGCGGCAATTCAACACTCATGGGCTGCTCGGTCTCTGTGTTGACGAGCACAAAACAGTCCTGCCCATCTTTGAATAACTCGGACCGCTCTATCATGCCTTCCCCAACTACTATCTGGTCGAAGGTGCTTGTATCCATAAAATTGTAGCCACTGTCGTCTTTATAAAGGAATTGATAAGGACGACGCTCAACCCGCACCGGGAAGATGTTGTCGCCAGAATTCCATGTGTGCTCAATGCTGCGGTTGTTGTCCACGCCCTTAAGCTTGGCCCAAACTTTGGCAGCAGCCCGAGCTGTCTTGTTTTGCCCAAATTCAACTACGGAGTAAAGTGCATTGTCCAACTTCAGGATCATGCCGTTTCGGATGTCGGCGGTAGTAGCCATATCTCAGGTAATATTTTTTTGGTTTTTCGCGGCGGCAAAAGTAGGGCAGTGCCGCCCTTGATGCGCCAGATGGACAGAATGAATCATGAATCTACTAAGCGTATGAAAGCTAGAATGAGAACACAGTTGGGCGTGGATAAGGCTGGAATTAGGATGCCTGATTGGGTAGGGCTGGGGACTCTCTGCGGCTCTGCATCTCTGCGACTCTGCGAGAAACGATCAATCACTAAGACGATACAGACCTCAAAATTTGTTCGCACACGCATCATCCTACATTTGCCCCCATGCAAAAAATCCTCGTCGCCAATCGTGGCGAGATCGCCCTTCGTGTGATGCGCACCGCTCGCGAAATGGGCATTCAAACGGTAGCTGTTTTTTCCGAAGCCGACCGCAACATGCCTTTTGTCCGTTACGCGGATGAGGCTTACTGCATTGGCCCCGCCCCCTCAGCCCAGTCATACCTGCGTGCCGATAAAATCATTGAAGTAGCCATATCCTCCGGAGCCGATGCCATTCATCCCGGCTATGGATTCCTGAGTGAGAATGCTGAGTTTTCTCAATCTGTCACGGAGTCAGGCCTGATCTTCATTGGCCCCTCCGCTTATTCCATCCGTATGATGGGCGACAAGATTTCAGCAAAGCAGGCTGCAAAAAAGTTTCAGGTACCTATGGTGCCCGGCACCGATGAGCCCATTCAAAGTATTGACGAAGCCCGTGAAATCGCCCTGCGTACGGGCTTCCCGATTCTCATCAAAGCCTCTGCTGGTGGCGGCGGTAAAGGAATGCGTGTTGTGAATGATGAATCTGAGTTGGAAGAACAGCTCCGAATGGCCAAGAGTGAAGCCTTGAGTGCTTTTGGTAACGATGCGGTTTTTATTGAAAAATATGTAGCCGCACCACGCCACATAGAAATTCAGGTGATGGGCGACCAGCATGGCAACTATGCTTACCTCTTTGAGCGTGAGTGCAGCATCCAGCGCCGCCACCAGAAGTTGATTGAAGAAGCCCCTTCATCCTGCCTCACCCCGGCTACCCGGCAGGCAATGGGCGAGAGTGCTCTCGCTGTCTGCAGAGCCTGCAAGTATCACGGTGCAGGCACCATTGAATTTCTGGTGGATGAAAACCTGAATTACTATTTCCTGGAAATGAATACCCGACTGCAAGTAGAGCATTGCGTCACGGAAATGATTACGGGTATTGACTTGGTTCGGGAGCAGATTAATGTTGCCAGAGGAGAGAAACTGTCATTCTCACAGGAAGATTTGGAAATCCGTGGGCATGCTATTGAATTAAGAGTTTGTGCCGAAGATCCCTTGAATCACTTCCTCCCAGATACAGGTCGTCTTGAATTATATCAGCCTCCCAAGGGCCCAGGTGTGCGTGTGGATGATGGCTACGAACAAGGCCAGGATATCCCCATCTTCTATGACCCCATGATTGCTAAACTCGTGGCATATGCTGCTACTCGTGACG
>CAYRJR010000135.1:3935-7856 GCA_964424655.1 uncultured Chitinophagaceae bacterium | reverse complement strand
GCCCTTTGTTGTCGACCATGTAGATGTTGCTGGCAACAGCGCCCCACGCGATATAAATGCGGCAGCAGGAGATTGCGGAAGCACCCGCTCCGGAAACGACAATTTTCACCTTCGAAATGTCTTTCCCAACAAGCTCCAAAGCATTGAGGAGGGCCGCGCCGGAAATGATAGCAGTTCCATGCTGGTCATCGTGCATGACAGGGATGGAAAGAGATTCCTTCAACTTTTGCTCGATGTAAAAACATTCCGGTGCCTTGATGTCTTCCAGATTGATACCTCCGAAAGTGGGCTCAAGTGCTTTTACCACACGCACGAATTCATCAGGATCATGCACAGCCAACTCTATGTCGAAGACATCTATGTCTGCAAAAATTTTGAACAGTAGCCCCTTCCCTTCCATCACTGGCTTGCTGGCTTCAGGGCCAATATTCCCAAGACCAAGTACTGCAGTTCCATTGCTAATAACAGCCACCAGATTGCCTTTTGCTGTGTATTGATATACATCTTCCGGGTGGGCGGCAATCTCGAGACAAGGGTCTGCAACACCCGGGCTGTAGGCCAGCGCAAGGTCACGCTGTGTCTTGGTTTCTTTGGTTGGGATGACTTCAATCTTGCCTGGCCGGCCAGAGCGGTGATATTCCAGGGCATCTTCTTTTCTGATTGCGTGTGCCATTGAAGGGCAAGTTACAACTGAAGCTAAGGGAGGCTATGACACAAAGCATTTTCGTGCTTTTGATTGTTGAAAAAAATTGAGCCAATGAAGCTCATATTTCCGGGAAAATCTCAAAAGAATCTGAGGCTTTTTCAGTGCATCCAAACTGCTCTTGCAGCAAGCGCATATCCGCGCGGGATTGCCAGCGTATCTTGCTTATCGTTGCCACGGCAAAGCATAATGAGTGAAGATTGCAAGGTGTCCACACGTTGCGTCAATTCCGGGTGTTGGGTTAGGTACCAGTTGACTACCTGAGCAGTCTTCCAATTTTTAAAAGAAACAGTATCCTGCAGTGAGGCAGAGTCAATGATTTCCTTTGCAACAGCTTCATAATCTTCCAGCCAGGGCATTGTCTGCGGCTTGATTTCAGCGCGAGCGGTTAGTACAAGGCCACTGATTGAAGAAGCAGAGGTGTAAGCAATCCTGGCGAAGCTGAAGAAAATGACTAACAGGCAAAGGCTTTTTATCAGTCGTCCTGCCTCTTTCCATGCAGGCCAGGAATAGGCCAGGAATAGCGCAAAAAATACATATCCAAAGACCCAGTAGCGCACCTGAAAAAGCAGCGTGTGGCCAGAAAGTATTGAATGCAATATTGAAGCAAGGGAATAAGAAATCAGTACACCAGTACATAGTTTCAACCAGTCATTCTGTAGAGATTTTTTTAGCAGAAAAATCACCAATAAAAAGGCAGGCAAAGCAGGCAGTATGGCAATGAAAGCAGACCATTTCCCATGCAAGAAACTAACCGGCTGACCAAATGCACCTGCAAGACTGGAGCATAATGCGATAACAAGATTAATGCCTGTTGTCGGGGTAGATAATTCTGAAGGCACTAATCTGCCATGCTCATGAAGCCGATAAATATTCCGCAGACTTTCCCATCCGTTTAATGGCAGCATCCAAATAAGGATGGGTAGCAAAGCAGCAATCGCTATGAAGAAAAACTGCACTACAGTAAGCTTAGGTTTGATAAGGATAGCCAGAAAAATGAACTCTGGTAGAATAATCAATGCGGATAAATATTGATTGAGGAAGAGAATAGCCCATAGCAAGCCTAATAAGAGAAAGAGCAAATTCAGTTTCGGTATTGAAGTCGAATTATGTTTCAAGTTTTTTATTGAAAGCAACAAATGCAAGGATAGGATACAGAGCAAAATCCCGAGGCAATAAAAACGGACGTATTGAGCCAACCCAATAAGGACTCCATTTCCTGCAAAAGCAGAAAGCACAAAAAGAGCAACCTTTCGATTGAGTTCAAGCCTGCAAAAGAATAGGTATAGCAGAAGCAAACTGAATACTGTGAGCATTGCGGAAAGACATCGTGCTGAAACTGCAGTCATACCGAAGAATTTCAACCAAAAATGAAGCATGAAAAAGAATGGAATTCCCTGCCCATTATCATTCATTGCCGCGCTTACCATGTTACTCACGCATTGCCTGGAGACATACTCATTTGCATGGAAAACTGATCCCGGAAGCGGCACAGAGGAAAATTGTCCGAATCTCGAATATTGATCTACAGAACCGCCAGTGCCCAAGGCAATGTTTACGCTATATCGTTCATCAAAGTCAAGAGGCTTATCTCCTATTCTGTAGAAATAAATAATGCTTGCAACAGCAATAATCAAGCTGGGTAAAAGCCACCGAAAAAAGGTCCGGGATTGGTCATTCATGCCATGAAGGAATCTACGCTATGCCTGCACAATGTTTGAAAAGCGACTGAAAAGTCCCGACAAATAATACTTACTACGGCGATAAAGGAAAGCTACAATGCTGCTATAAGTGCGAACCCCCATACCATGAAAATGAAGCCTAAAGAAAAGCCTGCAATTGCAAACCCACGTTGCCTTCTGCGGTATCCAACAGTACCAAACGCCATCGCAAGGACTGCAAATGCAACTACAGGTACCAGAAAAAATGGAAAAGAAGTCAAGCTAAAAGCGATGAGTGAAGCAATTGAAAAAAAACTGCAAACGAAGGCTATGCGTCCTTCAATTGTACTGTTGTAGAGATCATCCGGATTCTTATGCTTTACCGGACGATCGTTTTGTATTTGGTCATTCGAAAATGCATGTTCAGGAAACATCTCAGATTGCCCGATAGTCCATTCATAAAATGATAAAGGCTGCGATGCTTTAAGCACCGCAGCCTTTGAAGAAGCCAGCAACAGAAAAGAAAAAGATACAGACAGAGCTACATACCTAATCAGGAATTTCATGGTTGATGACAAATCTAACTTCCATGAGAACAAGTCAAAAGAAAGTGAAATGAAAAAAGCAGAAGCATTTAGCTTCTGCTTTTATTGATTATTCAATCACCATGTAAGTGAAAGTTGGGCTTGAAGTTGATAAGCCGGGAAGAGGAGCACGGAAATAAACATCAAACCCAGTATTAGAAGCAGAGACGTAGGTGTTGTAGTAAGAAGCAGTCAGGCTGGAAGGAGTGACCATTACGATAGGAGGGTTTGTGCAAGTGTACACAAAGTCAATATGTATTTGAGTCCAACCATTGGAGTTGTTGGCACCCCCACAGATAATTTCACCACGTACATCAGAAGCGCCAGTTGACAAAGTAACAGTGCTGATACCATTACTGGTGCTAGAAACGATAGATGGATTAGGAGCAATATCCTGGCGGTTACGCAGGTGACCATTTCTGAAGTCAATACGTTGAGTAGGATCAGTAACGTTTACACCCATGAACACAGATTGTGTACGAGCTGGAGTTGCAGTACTACCGGAAATAGAATCAGTAGCACCTATTGTAACGGCATTGTTCACAGTTACTTTACCATTTGAACCGAAGGTACCAGACCAGTTGAGACCAGGAGCAGTTCCATCAGCCTGAGCACCTACATAAGTATTGTTGCTACCCGTTGTGTTCAATAAACCAGAGCTGGCACCCAGTACGGTATTCGCCATACCATTCACGTTTAATCTTAAAGCGCCGGTACCAATAGCAGTGTTGAAAGAGCCAGTCGTATTTACAAACATAGTTCCCATACCCATAGCTACGTTTAGCTTACCTCCCATATTATAGTATAAAGCATAGGCACCAACAGCAGTACCGCCGGAGTCAATTACGTTCATGTGCAAGGCTTCATAACCTACGGCAGTATTGAAAGCGCCAATGGTGTTATGATTCAAAGAGTAGGCACCAGTACCGGTATTGTTATTACCCGTTGTATTTACTTGCAAAGCACCAAAGCC
>CAYRJR010000135.1:0-3925 GCA_964424655.1 uncultured Chitinophagaceae bacterium | reverse complement strand
AAGGCTGCATTGCTATCGCCGGTAGTATTTGCTCCCAAGGCATCATAGCCTAATGCAGAGTTTCGTCCACCGGTAGTATTGACATTAAGTGCAAAACCACCCACGGCAGTATTGTATTCGCCATGCCCTGTGCCAACACTTGGTGTGTTCAAAGACAAACTCTGATAACCCCATGAGGTGTTACCACCCATTGCATTTGTTTCGAGTCGTCCAGCCTTAGTATTGTTAATGCGTATATTCATGGGTTTCGCATCAGTGGTACCTAAGAAATTGGTACCATCTATCGTGCCTGCATTGCCTAAAAGTTTCCAAGCAAGGCCTCCAAGGGAAGCTGTAGCATTTTCAGAAACCCAATTGTTTCCGTCATAATAATAGAGTCCAGCTCCATTTGCATTTGTACCAGTAATTGATCCATTGGTATTATACACCTCCATACCCGCTTTCGGGTTGGGGACTGTCGTAACGTCTGTAGTAGAAGTTAACGACACCCGGGTATGATACAATGCCTTGTTGGGAGCTTCCAATTCCAGAATCGAAGAGGGGGCAATAGTGAGCGGTTTTAGGCCTAACTTCAATTGAGCTTGTGCAGAAGCACTCAACAATAGAAGAGAGCCAAGGAGTAATGTGTTCTTCATGGTGATAGAATTTGAACGGAAATATAGTTTAACTTCCGGTTAACGAGCTAAGTTTTTTTTCAGAAGAATTCTTGAGCCTCATAATCACTTATCCGTTAACAATTTAAAAACATCTTGCCTAATCAAATATGATTCACTTTTTCTGAAAAATCTGAGGTATTCTGGGGTCATTTTTGAGGATTTTCATTTTGTATGGGCTCAATTCAGGCATTCCATGCCTTCAAAAAATGAATATCTGGAAACAGCTTCGTTCTTGTGGAATTCCTCATTCATGTATCTCTGTTGAAACTTTTGCAAGCATTCGATTGCCAAGAATTTGAACCGCAGTTTTCATGTAAGCAAGAAATATGGCGCTTTGAGAATTTCCCAACACTGGGAAGGGTTTCTTTTCCAGAACAAAAAAGGGCAGCTCTTTCGAGGCTGCCCTTCATAATTCTATTGAACCAGCTATTATTTGCCTTACTCGTCTTCGTCAAATTCAAGGACGGCACGAGAGCTCATAAGCAGTTCCATCTCATCCTTAGAACCAACCACAATATCCTGGAATTCGCGGATGCCAGTACCAGCAGGAATCAGGTTTCCGGTAATCACATTCTCTTTCAGTCCCATCAGGTCATCTGTCTTACCATTAATGGCAGCTTGTGAAAGCACCTTGGTAGTTTCCTGGAATGAAGCAGCAGAAATCCAGCTTCTGGTACCCAGAGAAGCCTTGGTAATTCCAAGCAACAAGGGGGCAGAAGTAGCAGGCTGAGCGTCCCGATATTCAACCAGCTTTTTGTCGTTACGACGCAATGCAGAGTTTTCTTCACGAACCTCTCGAATGGTCACTATCTGACCGGGTTTGAAGAGTGTGCTTTCGCCAGATTCCGTAACAACTTTCTTGTCAAAAATCCAGTCATTTTCTGTCTGAAAATCAGACTTGTCTTCGGTATCGTCTTCAAGGAATTTGGTATCTCCTGGATCTACGATAGTCACCTTGCGCATCATCTGACGAACGATGACTTCAATGTGCTTGTCGTTAATCTTTACACCTTGCAGGCGGTACACTTCCTGAATTTCATTTACGAGGTATTCCTGAACAGCAAATGGCCCCTTAATCGCAAGGATATCGCTTGGTGTGATGGCACCGTCTGAAAGAGATGCACCGGCCTTCACGAAGTCGCCATCCTGAACCATGATGTGGCGGGTCAGCGGAACCAGATATTTCTTCACTAATCCTTCGCGGCTTTCTACTGTGATTTCGCGGTTGCCGCGTTTTACACCACCGAAGCTGACTACACCATCAATTTCAGAAACGACTGCGGGATTGCTGGGGTTACGTGCTTCAAACAGTTCCGTTACGCGAGGCAGACCACCGGTGATGTCGCGGCTACGACCCATCACACGGGCAATCTTCACAATAACCTGGCCATTGTGGATGTCCTCGCCTTCTTCAACTACGATGTGAGAGCCAACAGGTAAGTTGTATGTTTTGGTTTCCTTTCCATCAACAGCAATGGCAGGAATCTTTGTCTTGTCTTTCGTTTCAATGACCACCTTCTCGCGGTGTCCGGTTTGCTCATCGGCTTCTTCACGGAAGGTAATGCCTTCGATAATATTCTCGAATCGAACCTTTCCACTTACTTCAGTAATGATTACGGCATTGAAAGGATCCCAGTTGCAGATCGTATTTCCCTTCACAATTTTCTGTCCATCTTTCACCTTCAGGATAGAGCCGTAAGGAATATTATGGGTGATTAGCATTCGGTCGTTCTTCACATCCACAATTCGGGCTTCACCTGTACGGCCAATGACTACAGTTTCCTTCTCGCCTTCCTCATTAGTATAAGTTGTCGTACGCACGCCATCGAATTGGATATTGCCATCAAACTTGGCAAGCAACTGGCTTTCGATAGCTGATGCACCGGCAACACCACCCACGTGGAATGTACGAAGTGTAAGCTGGGTACCCGGCTCACCGATGGACTGTGCCGCGATGATACCTACCGCGTCACCTTGCTGAGCCATATATCCGGTTGCGAGGTTCTTGCCATAGCATTTCGCACAAACACCACGCTTGCTTTCGCAGGTAAGTACTGAGCGGATTTCCACCATTTCGATGCCACTGTCTTCAATGGCATGTGCAATGTCTTCAGTGATTTCTTCGCCTGCAGCAACTATGAGCCTTTCACCGGACGGCTCATACACGTTATGCAGCGATGTACGACCCAGTATCCGGTCGTAGAGCGGTTCTACGATGTCTTCATTGTCTTTCAACGCGGTGGTTGCAATACCACGAAGTGTGTTACAATCTTCTTCATTGATGACTACATCCTGTGCCACGTCCACCAAACGGCGGGTGAGGTAACCGGCATCGGCTGTTTTCAGGGCCGTATCTGCCAGACCCTTACGGGCACCGTGTGTTGAGATGAAATATTCAAGTACCGAAAGACCTGTCTTAAAGTTGGACAGAATCGGGTTTTCGATGATTTCTGACCCGGTAGAGCCGGAACGACGAGGTTTAGCCATCAGGCCTCTTAAGCCGGCAAGCTGTTTTACCTGTTGCTTCGAGCCACGCGCGCCGGAATCCAGCATCATGTACACGGAGTTGAAACCTTGCTTATCGGATGCCATTTCACGAATCAGCGTTTCGGTAACGCGGGTATCCACACGGCTCCAGATATCAATGATTTGGTTGTAACGCTCATTATTAGTGATCAGACCCATGTTGTAGTTGTCCATCACTTCATCTACTTCTGTTTGCGCAGCAGCTACCAGTTCCTGCTTCACTTCCGGAATGGTGAGGTCATTGATGGAGAACGAAAGGCCGCCACGGAATGCTGTGCGGAAGCCCAGTGTCTTGATATCATCCAGGAATTGAACTGTCTCAGGAATTGTAGTATTCTTGAGGATGTCGCCAATGATTTCACGAAGGCTCTTCTTCGTCAAAATGGCATTTACATAGCCATTTTTCTTCGGCACAAATTGATTGAAGATGACGCGGCCTACGGTAGTCTCGATGAGTTTCTTTTCAATCTCTCCTTCTTTATTGCGCACATCCACACGCACCTTAATCCAAGCGTGTAGTTCCACGCGTTTTTCATTATGAGCGATGATGACTTCTTCAGCAGAATAGAAGGTCATGCCTTCACCTTTCACCTTGAGTTTATCTGTGCTCTTCCTGCCTTTTGAAATGTAATAAAGACCCAACACCATGTCCTGCGAAGGCAGGGTGATAGGCGTACCATTTTGCGGGTTCAGGATATTGTGTGAAGCCAACATCAAAAGCTGTGCTTCAAGAATAGCAGCAT
>CAYRJR010000134.1:0-7893 GCA_964424655.1 uncultured Chitinophagaceae bacterium | reverse complement strand
TGGTAGACGCACTACTTTGAGGTGGTAGCGCCCGAAAGGGTGTGGGAGTTCGAATCTCCTCTTCCGCACACATGAAAACCCGCGCTTTGGCTGCGGGTTTCTTTTTTTCAGGAATCATTTTTATATCCCACTCAAATTCACCCGCAAGGCCCTGCATCTTTCCCTAACATTGGCCCCATATTTTTCAATTTACTCCATGAAAAAAGTACTCTTTTTGGTCTCCTGCCTGCTGGCTTTGAGCAGCACTACACAGGCTCAGGAGCGACTGACACCAGAAAAACTCTGGAGCCTCGGACGGGTATCTGCCGACGGTCTGAGCAACTCCGGAAAGACGCTCTACTACTCGGTGCGCTACTCGGACTGGAAGACGGAAAAGAGCACCACCACTCATTTCAAACTCCCCCTGATGTCTGCTGAAAAAGCAATTCAGGAAACAGATGATGGTTACAATATTGTGCAGCGGGATGGCGGACTGTATTGGGCGGTGAAAGAGGGGAAACTCTATCGCAGCAATGCCCGTGGTGCCGCCTGGCAATTCATCTGCGATGGCTTGAATGATGCAGGAAACTTCCGCATCTCACCCAATCAAAAATTCCTGGCCTTCACCCGCGATGTGCTGGTGAAGCCCATGCTCGGCAGCGACATCTACCCAGACCTGCCCAAAACCACGGCCCACATCTACCGCAGCCTGATGTATCGCCACTGGGACGAATGGGAAGACGGAAAATTCAGCCACATCTTCATCCTGCCCCTCGACAAGAAAACTGATGCGGTGGACATCATGCCCGGCGAACCTTATGACTGCCCACAAAAGCCTTTCGGAGGCAGCGAAGACTTTGTCTGGCGGCCCGACAGCAAAGGCATCGTGTATGTCTGCAAGAAAAAATTCGGAACCGATTACGCCCTCAGCACCAACACCGACCTCTACTATTACGACCTGCATTCCAAAGAGACTACCAACTGGACTTCAGGCATGATGGGCTACGATACCAATCCCAGTTTTTCCCCCGATGGCAAGCGTATCGCCTGGCTGTCTATGCGCCGCGATGGTTATGAGGCTGACAAAAGCGATATTATGGTGATGGATGTGCACACTCAGGGTATGCTGAAGATGAACCTCACCACTGGCTGGGATGGCACCGCAGAAGGCATTTGCTGGAGCCGCAACTCACAGCATATCTACTTCAACGCTCCCTGGCGCGGCACCGAACAACTCTTCGATGTGCGTGTGCCAGGCAATCTCGCCGTCAGGATGCTGCCTGCAGTCCAAAAAATCACTTCTGGAAATTTCGATATCGCCGGCATCATCGGTCAGTCTGCCAATGATGAAATTGTGGTCACCCGGACGGATATGAACACCGCCGCCGAAGTATGGGCCGTGCAGCCCGGCTCTGGCGTGATGCGCCCCCTCACAGAAGTGAATGAAGAAGCTTACCGCAACATCCTGCCCAGCACCACCACCTTGCGCATGGTGAAAACCACGGATGGCAAGGAGATGGGCGTATGGGTCATCTACCCACCCAACTTCGACCCCGAAAAGAAATATCCCACACTGCTCTACTGCCAAGGTGGCCCGCAGAGTGCCCTCACCCAGTTCTACTCCTTCCGCTGGAATTTCGCGCTGATGGCCGCGCAGGGCTATATCATCGTGGCGCCCAACCGCCGCGGCATGCCCGGCTGGGGTGTCAAGTGGAATGAAGCTATCTCCGGCGACTGGGGCGGACAACCCATGCGCGATTATCTATCCGCTATTGATGCGGTATCACAAGAACCTTATGTGGACAAAAATCGCCTCGGTTGCATCGGCGCAAGCTACGGTGGCTACAGCGTGTATATGCTTGCTGGCATGCACCAGAATCGCTTCAAGACTTTCATTGCACATGATGGCGTGTTTGATCTGCGCAGCATGTACGGAACTACCGAAGAAATGTGGTTTGTGAACTGGGATGCCGGCGGCTCTTATTGGAAAAAACCTACCCCCAAAACCTACGAGCTATACTCGCCTTCCAACTTCGTCAGCAAGTGGAATACACCCATCATGATTGTGCAAGGCGGGCGCGACTACCGCGTGCCCATCGGCCAGGGCCTGCAAGCCTTTCAGGCCGCGCAGCTTCAGGGTATCAAAAGCAAGCTGCTCTACCTGCCCAACGAAAACCACTGGGTGCTGCATCCGCAAAATGCCATTGCCTGGCAGCGTGAGTTTTTTGGCTGGCTGAAAGAAACACTGCACTAATTTCCTATTGGAAGCATCCCCGAAATACTACCGACAATCTTTCCCTGCCCGGTCGCCACGCCGGCCTGTGATACATTTTTGTTGGTCCGCTTTTGTGCCCTGATGCAGCTTTTGTGGCGATGGCACCGTTCATCATTCAGTTCGCTATGCAGCTTTCCTCAGCAAGGGAAAGTGATTAGGACGACCTGCAAAACTTATCGGAAAACAGGACGCGAAAATTGAACAAAATCCAATGCGTTTGTTAGCCTTGAACCAGGTAAGCGCATATGCTAAATGAAATATTTGTCCGTTTGTGGGGGGGCACATTTGCCTTTCACCAAGTTATTTACTGGTTGCCATGTTTAAATTCCGCTACCGGTTCCTATTCGGAGGCATCATCCTAATCACGATGGGATGCCTCGTCAAGTTGGAAGGATACGCGAACGCGAACTACAGCCTCATCGCTGGAGTATTGAGTATGCTTGTCTATTTCGTGCTGCATTTTCGGGATGAAAAAATCCGGCGCAGGGAAAAGCACAGCCAGGCCTGAGCCTGCCGCTTTCTACCGCCTACTGTTCCCCTGCTGAATCATAAGGAGGCTACCTCAACCGGGGTAGCCTCCTTGTTTGGCACGGGGCAAGCCGAACGGCGAGATATAGCTGAAGTGTGCGACGCAACGGAAGCTCAATAGCATTCCGAAAGCCAGCTAACTAAATAGCTCCAACAGGCATCTTCATCGCCCGAAAAGAGCTTAGGCTTTCTTTCGGAACTCCCAGCCTATGTCGCGGCGGCAGTGCTTGCCCTCGAAGGAAATGAGGTCTGCGTTGCGATAGGAAGTCGCCAGCGCGTCATCCAGATTATCGGCCAGAGAAGTGATGGCCATCACACGGCCACCGGCAGTGACCAGACTTTCATTTGTGTCCTTGGTGCCTGCCTGAAAAACGAGGCTGCCCACCACATCATCAATCCCGGATATGAGTTTGCCTTTTGGATAATCGCCTGGATAGCCCTGGCTGACGAGCATCACCGTGCAGGCAGCTTCCGCAAGTTGCCTGGTGCTTCGGCTGCCCAGTTTGCCTTGAGCCATGTTTAGTATCAGGGCCACGAGGTCTTCATCCAGGCGCGGCATCACCACCTCGGTTTCGGGGTCGCCCATGCGGCAGTTGTATTCGATGACGTATGGGTCGCCATTGATGTCAATAAGACCGAAGAAAATAAAGCCCTGATAATTGATATGCTCTGCACGCAGCCCCTGAATGGTAGGTGTGATGATTCGCTCGCTGACACGAGCCATGAATTGCTCATCTGCAAAAGGCACCGGAGAAACGGCACCCATGCCACCTGTGTTTGGCCCGGTATCGCCTTCGCCTATGCGCTTGTAGTCTTTAGCCTCTGGCAGCAGCACATAACCTTCGCCATCGGTGAGCACAAACACAGAAAGCTCAATGCCCATCAGAAACTCTTCAACGACTACTCTGCTACCGGCTTCGCCAAACTGCGCTTCCTGAATCATGGCTTTGAAAGCGGCCTGAGCCTCTTCATGCGTGTAGGCGATGATGACTCCTTTACCGGCGGCCAATCCATCTGCTTTTATGACCACGGGCAGGTTGTGTTGTGCGAGCCACTCCCGTCCTTCATCGAATGAATGCTTGTCGAACTCGCGGTAAGCGGCAGTGGGTATGCCGTGGCGCTGCATGAATTTTTTGGAAAAAGCCTTGCTGCCTTCAAGCTGTGCGCCTGCCCGGGATGGCCCGCACACGATGATATGTTTCAGGGCTTCATCGCTTTTGAAAAAATCCTGAATGCCGGCTACTAAGGGGTCTTCATTACCCGGTAACAGGATACCGATATTTTTTTCTAAGCAAAAAGTCTTCAACGATTCAAAGTCAGTCGTGGTAAGCGAAATGTTCTCGCCGAAGGCGCTTGTGCCGCCATTGCCAGGAGCGATGTAGAGTTTTGTGCAAAGCGGGCTTTGGCGCAGTTTCCAGGCCAGGGCACTCTCGCGGCCGCCGGAGCCTAACAGCAGGATGTTGTATGAATTTGCCATGCAGGATGCAAAGAAAGAGCATGCCCGTTTCTGAATTGGAAAGCTTCAGATGCAGCAAGATGATTTTATGAGGTGATTTTGCGGGGCAATTTGCCACAGCCTTCCTACCGCAGACAGTCAAATAATGTATTTTGCTGCCCTTCATTTTTTCAAATAAGCGCATGTCGAATACCAATCAAAACAGCCATCTGGACCAAATCACCGGCGCCGCTGCCGAGGAACCCTTCCGGACTCCTACCGACGCAAGTACCAAAGGCCATCCCAAAGGGCTGTACCTGCTCTTCTTCACTGAAATGTGGGAGCGGTTTTCGTACTACGGCATGCGGGCCATCTTTGTGCTCTTCATGACGAAGATGCTGTTCCTGAGCAACAGCGATGCGTCTAATATCTACGGCTCATACACCGGTCTGGTCTATCTCACACCGCTGCTGGGTGGCTACCTCAGCGACCGTTATCTCGGCAACAGGCGCAGCATCATCACGGGCGGAGCGCTCATGGCCATCGGTCAGTTCCTGATGTTTTTCAGTGCCAGCGCGGCAGGAGCTTCGGCACTCACACTGATGTGGACAGGCCTCACCTTCCTGATTATCGGCAATGGCTTTTTCAAGCCTAATATCTCTACCATGGTGGGCCAGCTTTATCCGCAGGGCGACCGCCGGGTGGACAGCGCCTTCACCATCTTCTACATGGGCATCAACCTGGGTGCATTTTTCTCGCCGCTGATTTGTGGCACCCTGGCCGAAAAAGTGGATTATAAATGGGGCTTCCTGGCGGCAGGTTTCGGAATGATCATCGGCCTGATCACGTTCATTGTTTCAAAAAATAAAGTACTGAAAACTTCAGAAGGTGCAGATATCGGGATGCCGGTACGCAAGCTGGATTTCAGCGCCATCGCGATGATTGTCGGTGCCATCGCTGTTGTGTTTTTCCTGATGAATTTCAAGAGCTGGTTTCACTCCGACTTAGACCTGACCGGCTATTTGATTTATGGTGCTATGATTGTGGTGCCCGTGGTTATCCTCAGCGATAAGAGTCTGACGGGCGAAGAGAAAAGCCGCATCTGGGTCATCTTCATCCTGGCCTTCTTCGTCATTTTCTTCTGGAGTGCCTTCGAGCAGGCCGGCGCCTCGCTCACCATTTTTGCTGACGAACAAACCGACCGACACATCGGCAGCTACCTCATGCCGGCCTCGTACTTCCAGTCGGTGAATCCGCTGGCTATTATAGTTCTGGCGCCCATCTTCTCCATGCTGTGGATGAACCTGGGCAAGCGCAATCTGGAGCCTGCCTCACCTCGGAAAATGGCATATGGCCTGGCGCTGCTCTGCCTCGGCTATGTAGTGATTGCCTTTGCCGTGAAGGGCGTAAACGACACCGTGAAGAGTTCCATGTGGTGGCTGTTTGCCCTCTACATCCTCCACACCATGGGCGAACTCTGCCTGTCGCCGATTGGCCTTTCGATGGTGTCTAAGCTGGCGCCTCTGCGTTTCTCCTCGCTGCTGATGGGCACTTGGTTTCTGGCCAATGCCGCAGCCAATAAGCTGGCCGGTACGCTGAGTGCGCTCATCCCCGGTGGTGCTGCTGAAGGACATGGTGGAGCTGCTGCTGCTGCCGCACCTGTAGTCCGTTCTTTCCTCGGTTTTCAGATTGCCAATCTCTACGACTTCTTCATGGTGTTTATCGTCATGACGGGCGTGGCCTCCATCATCTTGTTTGTGCTGAGCGGCTGGCTGCTGAAGATGATGCGCGGCATCCGCTAAGAACCAACACCCGAGATACGCAGGTGCTACACCTGACTAAGAAACTGCCTCAACCAACCGGGGCAGTTTTTTTATTGTGCCTGCGAAAAGGACGATAGACTAAGGACTGAAAGCCGATTGATAAAATTCTTTTAAAAAATATCCGACGACTGTCCTAACTATTTTCCCAAAAAGGCTGTCTCTTATACCTGAGTTGCGGGAATGCTGTTTCGGCATGTTGCGCCGGGTGCTTCCCTGCTTCCACATTTTCTTTCACCAAAAGCATTTTTTTTATGCTGCAATCCCCCCCCCCCCCCGCATGCCAGGGCTGAATCTTACCCTGGGTAAGGCATTGGCACTTGCATTGACCTTTTCCGGCGCTGCCTTGCACGCACAGGTCATTCCCAGTAGTTTTTTTACCGAAACCATTGTGCAGGGGCTGACGCCTCAATGCCCGCCTACGCATTGTGAAAACATTGCGGTGAACTGCGATATGCGCGATGACGCAGGAAATGGAAATTTAATTGGGGTGTCATGGAGCTCCGACCATAGTAGCAATACCAATACGTGGTTCCAGATTACCGACTGGGCTGGTGGTATTCAAACTTTAAACATACCGGGAGCTATTGACCCAGATCTCGCTTTTGCTTCGGGTAAATTGCCTTCTGGCAATAACGGTACGCAAGTCCTCCTGGTCTATCGGATTGATGACACCGCCTACCTGGATATTTACGACCTGAACAATATTGGCTTTGGTCTCACGGTCACTTCTGCCTTATCAGCCACTACGCCAACACCAAAGGCTGCCTTGCACCAGCTTGGACGGGCCACTTCGCCGCCGCATATTGACGCGGCCTATGACCCAACTTTTAGCCCGGGCAATATTCGGGATATGCATGAATATGCTTGTGTTTGGGAAAATTCGGGGCAGATTTCTTTCACAAACACAGATATCATGTTCACTACAATTCCGCCTCCAACTACAGCCGTTTCGGGCAATGCTCATTTTTGTGACATCGCCTTTTATACCAGCGCAGGTTCAGGAGGCTCCGACCGATATATCGCTATTCCTTATCAGAATACGGCTACCGGCAACCTCGAATTGTATGAGTTGCGAATGAGCACTAGTACTGTTACAATTCGCACCCTGCACACTGGTGTAGATGCCTATGCGCCTCGCATTGCGGCTATGGATGAATGGAGCCGTTCTGTGGCGCCCTGGGAAGTGGCCGCATCGGTAAACATATCGCCCGGTTCCACTCCATCGGTACGGCAGGTTTTCGGATATAATCTCCTCAGCTCGCCAACGCCAACCGATATGTCAAGCCTGCTGTCCACACTCTATGGGCCAACCCCGCCTTATCAGGCCATGGGCGCCTGCGTGGCGGCTGGAATTGGGCTTGCTAACGGCCCCGCAGGCAATGTGGGTAATAACCAATACACCCTGGGCTTCTACCCCTGGCAACACGACAGCAACTATGCCCGACACATTAGCCCCGCAACAGGCAATCTGCTGAACCCCTCACAATGCTACCAGGTTAATGACAACAGCTCGCTTGTGGACTACCATTGGGATTTGAATGTCTCGATGGCGGTAAGCAATTGCAGCAACACAGGCCGCGACATCCTCACCGCATGGTATAACGGCACGAACATCGTGTATAAGTTTAGCGCTTCCAATGCCATGCAATTCCGCCAAACCAAGCCATGGAGCCTGGCCGGAGCGGCTCCGAAATCAGCCTACGGCCTGAGCCCGGGCGATGCATTTACCATTACCGACATGCAGGGCAAGATGGTGCAACGAGGTGCGGCTAATGACAAAGGCGGATTCAGTATGGGAGACTTAGCGCCCGGTATTTATCTGCTGCATGCCGCTGATGCAAACGGACAAACGA
>CAYRJR010000133.1:0-7933 GCA_964424655.1 uncultured Chitinophagaceae bacterium | reverse complement strand
CGCATCTGCGAAGCATTACCCGCAGCCACGGCAGTAGCACCGACATAGCTCAGATGAAAGTTGGGATGCGATTGGGCAAAGGCATCGTTATACGCATTGAGTTGCGCCATGAAACGGCTGTTCAGGCCCGTCTTTGCTGCATCATAGTGAGGCTTGACGAAAAAGCTGAGTTGGTGCCCATCGGTAGAAAAGATGTAGCCCTCATAAATCTCAAAACCCGGGTCAAAGCGCAGGTCAGACAGGCGACTCCACAGGTTGCGCGACAAGCCCAGGGGGTCTGCAGCCACCAGTTTTTTATACACGATACCCGCTGGCGACATCAGCACTTTTTTATTCTCGGACAGAGTTTGGCGGATACGTTCCGGTCGCGTCAGGGTGTCGAGCAGGCGATAATCTGCCGGAGTGAGCAACAGCGGCAGCCGGTTCATGAAAATGCCGGCCAGTTCTTCTTCAACCCCACCTCCGGCCTGCAGGCGAATCGTATCTATCCAGGAAGCGCAATGATGATGTAGGCCCTGTGCATATTCCTGCACCAGATCTATCAGGCTGTCTCTGTTGGGTTCTTTTGACTTCAGGCTTGCCAGAAAGACAAGCTGGCTACCCGCCTGCGTCTTTGCCATGACGTTATTCATAGCCTTCAGCTCCGGGCTTTGCGGCAGCATGCTATTGATGTCTTCCGCGAAGCGCAGCTTGCATGCGAGTGCAATGGCTATAGCAAAGCTCAACCCAAAAATCAGCAGCGCCCATTTGCGACGGCGCAGGAAGAAATCGTAAATCGCTACAAACATGTGCTACTCAAAATCCGGGTAAATGAGATACTTCTTTCGGATTTGCTTAAATGCAGACAGCCCCGGCTGCCAGGAAGCACGCAAGGCAGCAGCAGCAGGTAAAGTTCCATTCCTGACAAAGTCTTTTCGGCCATATAGCTTTTCAAAAAAATTACCGTTTGTCCAGCGTTTGTCGGGTGGCAAAGCCCGAAGCATCTCCAGCACCCATTCGATGTGCAGACCTTTTCGGGCAACGGATACATCAGCATCAGTAGCCAGGTGGCCATAGCAAGCCTTACCCTCATGGGGCGGGTGCGTGGCACCTTCCATAGGGCGGGGCGTGAAGCAATAATTAAACTTCCCTTTCAAATCAGGGCTGCCCCATTGCTCAAATGGCTTATCGGTACCTCGGCCAACAGAAATAGTCGTGCCTTCAAAAAGGCAAAGCGTGGGATACAGATAAATGGCCTCCATGCTGCGCAGGTTAGGTGAAGGCGGCACAGGCAATTCATAGCTGGATCGGTGGTTATATCCCTTGCAGGGAATCACTTTCATGCGGAGGTCATCAGCATGGGCAAACCAACGCTCCCCCACCAGCATTCGTGCATATTCACCTGGCGTCATCCCATACACAATGGGGATGGGCTGCATGCCGACAAAAGAACGGAGCGATGTGTCCAGTATCGGCCCATCCACATAATTCCCATTCGGATTGGGACGGTCTAAAATCAGCAAAGGCTTATTGAATGCTGCACATGCCTCCATCAGATATTGCAAAGTGGAGATGTAGGTATAAAAACGGGCACCTACATCCTGAATATCGTAAACCACCCAGTCCACATCATCAAGCTGCTGCCTGGTTGGTTTTTTATTTCCTCCATACAGAGAAATCACGGGCATGCCGGAAGCATCGCGGCTATCACCCACCGTGGCTCCAGCATCTGCCGTACCACGGAAGCCATGCTCGGGTGTGAAGATTTTGACGATATCAATCCCACGGCTTCGAAGTGTGTCGGAGAGCAATCGCTCCTGAACACGTGAGGTCTGGTTGATGAGCAAAGCCACACGTTGGCCCTTCAGCACCGGTAGGTATTGATCCATTCGCGCAGCACCGGGGACAATTTGAGTGGCAGGAGAAGCCTGAGCACCTGCTGCAAAAAGGAACAGCAGGCTAAGAATTCGAAGGCGCATGAAGCGATAAAGATAGCTGCTCAGCAGCGGGCAAGACCGTACCTTCACGGCTTCAAAAAAATCAAAATCCAAACCAGTTTTATGGCAGTAGCAGCAGGGCAAACCGTAGCCGTTCATTACACAGGCACCCTCAATGATGGCGAAGTATTTGACAGCTCAGAAGGTCGTCAGCCGCTGGAATTTGTGGTAGGTAGCGGTCAGGTTATCGAAGGCTTCGACAAGGCAGTTCGTGAAATGAATGTGGGCGAAACCAAGATGGTACACATCCCCGTGGATGAAGCCTATGGCCAACGCAATCAGGAAGCCCTCATCAGCGTCCCACGTAGTGAATTCCCTGCAGACGTTGAGCCGGAACCGGGCATTGAATTACACGTAAGCGATGATGAAGGCCATGTGATTCCTGTGGTAGTGGCCAGCGCTAATGAAGAGCATGTGATTCTGGATGCCAACCATCCCCTGGCAGGCCATTCGCTGAATTTTAAAATCACATTGGTCAGCGCGAAATAGTGCTTTCCACAACGCCCTCCAGAGATTGTTTCAAAAAGTCTGGCGCTCATTGTTAGGATTTTTTTAGTCAGCTATTGCAGCCCGATGAAGCATCCGTTGCGTCGCACACTTCAGCCATATTTCGCTACGCAGCTTTCCCCGGAAAAACCATTCATCTACTGAGCAAAGCCTAATAACGAACTGAACCCTGCAAGGTGCCATCGCCGTAAATGCCTCATAGCATGTCACAAGCTGACAACAAAAAGCTGCCTCAACCGAGACAGCTTTTTTGTTTGAAAAGACTTTTCTGAGGAAGCCGTTTAGTGCGCTGAGCGCCCGGCTTCTGAACCCGTATGGCTGCCCCAGCGAATTGCATAGAGCAGGTATAGGTTAAAATCGAAAACAGTGGTCTTGTCGCCGCGACCATAACCAGCAATAAAGTCCGGAGATAAATCCTGGAAAGAACGGCCATTGAGCAGGAAGCGTGCGCGGACATTCCAGCCAGCAAAAATTCCTTTCCAAAGTTCTACCCGCACCCCGCCGGTCAGCTCAGCCCACTGTGCATTGAACGTCTTGGCGGGTACCGTTCCGGAGCTGTTGCCCCATACCGAATCCACAATGGTGTAGCGCGCCTCATCGCGATGCATGAAAGCCATGCCATATCGCAGGCCAAAAAAGGCACCATCCCAGTCGCCGGGACCCAGCCTGCTGAGGATGCTTTTGTCCACGCCAATGCGGAAGAAGGTATTGCTGCCCGTGTAGCTCAGGTCAGGATATTCATAACGCGAAGTACCCAGGCCGGTTTCCACCACGAAATAGAGGTCCTTACGCCAGTAATAATCCAGAGAGGCTTCATATGAACTGCGGGTATCCTGAGCCAGGTTCAGGATAGGGCGTAGTATGTCGAAACCTATGCGAAGCTGATGTCCTTCCGATGCTGCAATCCTGGCTGCACTATCCTGCTGCCCATAAGCAGGGCATAGGCCAGCAATCAGCAAGGCGGCTGCCAGCAAGGCTTTGAGGGAAAAACGAGGGAGGCGCATTCAGTTATTTAATAGAACAAATTCAGGTGTTCCACATTTGCATCTGTGGTCACATCATTATGAATGATGACTGCTGAGTCAAGCGCATGGCGCGTGTATGTGATTTGCTTCAGGTTGAAAAAATAAGTGTAGCCGCAGGCATTTGACAGGAAACGAAGTTGCCGGTCGTAGAACACGGTAAAGGTGTCCTGAATCATAGAAGCCGTATCCGGGCGAATCACCCAACGGCTGCTATCCGCCACTCCCGAAAGAGTGAAGCTGAATTGGCTGCTGCGGGGTGTAGCCAGGTATTCATATTGGACTGGCAGGCCTGATAGCGGAATTAAAAGGGGCGCAGGTAGTAGGGTGTCGAGCATGGCACTGCCTGTGTCGGCATGGTGATAAGCATGGGCGCGCATGAGGGTCTGTCGTGGCTGCAGACAAGGGTCTCGGGCCTCTTTGTTGCAGGCAAGGGCAAGCATCATGCAGGCAGCCAGGAAACAAAACAAAAGCCTATTCATGAAGGGAGCTTAGAATCTTATCAATGTCTGAAATCACTGCGTCCATGCGGGAGCGGGCCTGTTTTCGGCTTGCAGTATCGGGGATGGCATGGCTGATTTGCAAGGCAAGGTTTTCCTGTCTTGCTTGTTCAAGCTGACTGTTAAGCAGCCGGATTTCTTCTTCCAGTTGGGTCAATTGCGCCTGCAAGGCACGGCATTCATTATTCAATGCCTTGTGGTGGCGCAGCAAGCGGTTTAGCTTATCCTGGAGTTGTAGTAAGGTTTCCATCATCCACGGATTTGAGCACCCAGCTCACTGCTGTAAGCTTTACTGAGCTGGGCCATCAGCGCTTCTGTTTCGGCATCGGTCAGGGTGCGGTCTGTGCGCTGAAAACTGAAACTGAGGGCCAGTGATTTTTTGCCTTCACCCAGATTGCCGCCTTCAAACACATCGAACAGCGAGTAGGATTTCAGATGTTGGAGTTTCAGCTTGTCGGTAACGCGTTGCAGGTCGGCAAAACGTACCTTCTTGTCAAGTACCAGAGCCAGGTCGCGTCGCATGGCTGGATAGCGGGGTACCTCCTGATATTGTATGACCGCCTTCGACATGGCTTCAGTCCATAAAGCCCAATCCAGCTCGGCATACCACAGCTTTTCCTTGATACCGAAAGCGCGGCATTTTTCCTGCGGTAACAGTTCTATCCGGCAAAGCAGCCTGTTCTTCCATTTCCAGATAGCCACATCGCTTTCGTAGCTCAGGATAGCTTTCTCAATGCCCGTCTTGCGGAGCAATTTTTCAATCACCGACTTTAGGAAATAGGCATCGGCGGGTATTGCCTTTGCACCTGGCAGGGCAGCCTGTGCTGTGCCGCTGGCAAACAAGGCCAGGATGGGGCGTTGTGAAAAATCAGCCGCATACACAAATCCATGTTCAAACAAAAGCAGGTCATCATTGCGGCGGGCCAGGTTGTATGAAACTACTTCCAGGCCTGATTCCAGCATAGAAGGGCGCATCACATCCAGCTCCTGGCTCAGGCTGTTCAGTAACCGCGCTACAGGCACAGACTCCGGGTAATATTTTCCATTGGTGATGGAATTGGTTACAATCTCTGAAAAGCCATTTCCTGTCAGTAATTCGGCAATCTGTTCGCGTTGGTTACGGTCAGAAGGCATGGGCCTGGTCAGCGACATGCTCAGGCGTTGCGGGATGGGAATGTTGTCAAGGCCGTCAATGCGCATCACTTCTTCCACCACATCGGCCATCTGGTAAATGTCTTTTTTATAAGGAGGCACTGTGAGCAGACAGCCGTCTTCTGTCAAATCGCTGCATTGAAAATCGAGAGCGCTAAGTATGCCACGCACCGCTTCGGGCGCATAGCATTTACCAGCAAGCCGGTTGATGTATTCGTAATGAATGGGGAAAGAAACCAGGGCTTGTGGTGCAGGATATACATCCGCGCAGCCAGCTTCAATATGGCCTCCAGCAAGGCTCTGAATGAGGTTTGCAGCCCGCAGCATGATGATTGGAATGTTCGAAATGTCCACTCCTTTTTCAAAATGCATAGCAGCATCAGTGCGCAAGCCATGATGCAAGGAGCTACGCCGGATTACTGTGGGGTCAAAGCAGGCACTTTCAATAAAAATATCCCTGGTCTGTGCGGTCACGCCACTGTGCAAGCCACCGAACACACCTGCCATCGCAACTGGGCCATTGGCATCGCATATCATCAGGTCTTCACCAGCGCGTAAGCTTCGCTCCTGATTGTCTAAGCTCACAAACTTTTCATCTGCTTTCGCAAAGCGTACCGTAATCTGAAACCCGGCTAATTGCTGCAAGTCGAAAGCATGTAAGGGTTGTCCCCATTCATGCAGGATGTAGTTGGTAGCATCCACCACATTGTTGATGCTGCGCAGACCGATAGTCGCCAGTCGGTTCACGAGCCATTCCGGAGAAGGGCCAACCTTCAGTCCCATCACGCAAATGCCCGCATAGCGCGGACAGGCATCTGGTGCTTCGATGCGCACCTGTACCTGTGATGGCTTATCTGGTAGCGAGGCATTTATTTCCGGGAAACGAGGCCGGAGCACCTGAGTACGGTGATGACTGAGGTATGCACAGAGGTCGCGGGCTACCCCAATATGGCTGTTGGCATCTGCCCGGTTGGGTGTGAGGCCAATGTGAATTGCTGTATCCGGAGCAGGGATTTTAAAATATTCAGCGGCAGGCATGCCAACCGGCGTGTCGGGTGGCAGCACCATGATTCCATCATGGCTTTGGCCAAGGCCAATTTCATCTTCGGCGCAGATCATGCCTTCACTGGATTCGCCTCTGATTTTAGCCTTCTTGATTTGGAATGCTTCCCCATTCGTAGGATGTAAGGTGCAGCCAACCGTTGCTACAATCACCTTCTGGCCCACGGTCACATTGGGAGCGCCGCAGACGATATTCAGGGCTTGTGTGGCTCCTATGTTGACGGTAGTCAGGCGCAACTTATCCGCATTGGGATGCGGCATGCAGGTCAGTACTTCAGCCACCAGCAGGCCGTCCAGATTATGAGCCTGTTCTGCGGTTTCGAGGGCTTCTACCTCCAGGCCGATACGTGTGAGCATCAGGCTCAGTTCTTCAGCGGGCAGGCTCAGTGGCAGATAATCGAGCAGCCATTGATAGGATAAAATCATGCGGCGGCAAAGATAGCAGCGATGCAAACCCTGCTACAGGCTGGGAATAAGCCATTGAGCGGGGTATTTTTTTAAAAAAATCAGCCAGCATTTCCCAATGAATCATCTGGAATCGCTGAATGCTTTTCGAAGAGAAAAAATGCAGATTGTTCACAGATATGAATACAGTCAATCTGGGGAAAAGCTGTGCATGTAGCATGCACATTCGGTGGCTCGACGTGAAGAAGTAAAATCCTTTACCCACAATCTTTGAAAAAGCAGTGGAAAAGCATTAGACAACGGTGGTACATCTTACCGGAAAAGAAATTTTTTATACCGCCCAAACTGCCCATAGCTTCGCCCCGAAAGGCGTCAAAAAGCTACCGCAGACTCGGGTTCTCATCCGAAAAAAGCCACACTTTTCAACGCATGAGGCTGAATGGTTTTCCGCTTCGCTACCACTGTCAACATGGCCCTCAATATCAAAAAAGACTTCGGCACCAGCCGCAGTCGCAAGCATGAAATTTCTTCGTTGGTGTATAGTAAAGTGCCGCCTCAGGCCATCGAACTTGAGGAGGCAGTGTTGGGGGCAGTGATGTTGGAAAAAGACAAGCTGGCCGAGGTATTGGAAATCATCCAAAGCCCGGATTGCTTCTATGTGGATGCGCACCAACGTATTTATGGCTGTATCCGCAGGCTGTTTGACAAAGGTTCGCCAGTGGACCTGCTAACCGTGACTGAAGGGCTGCGCAAAAGTGATGAGTTGGAACTGGTGGGCGGTGCGTATTTCCTCACCAAACTCACGATGAGCGTTATTTCCTCTGCACACGTAGAGGCTCATGCCCGTATCGTGATGGAGAAGTTTATCCAGCGTGAGTTGATTCGGATTTCCGGAGAAGTGATTGCCGATGCCTACGAGGACAGCAGTGATGTGTTCGACCTGCTGGACAAGGCAGAAAGCAACCTTTATGAAATCACCGATAAACACCTTCGTAAAAACTTCCTGAGCCTGGGCGATGTGTTGGTGCAAACTGTTCAGGAAATCGAAGAGGCGAAGAAGAATAAAGAAGATGTAACCGGCGTGCCGACTGGCTTCAGGCTTCTGGACAGGCTCACCTCCGGCTGGCAGAAAAATGCACTAATCATTGTTGCTGCCCGCCCGGCTGTAGGTAAAACCGCATTCTGCCTGAACCTGGCTATGAATGCAGCTATGCACAGTCGCAAGCCATTCCCGGTAACCTTCTTTTCCTTGGAAATGGGGGCCAGCGAATTAGTGAAACGGATGCTCGCTGCTACTACCGAGGTGAGT
>CAYRJR010000132.1:0-7966 GCA_964424655.1 uncultured Chitinophagaceae bacterium | reverse complement strand
ACCTCGCCCAGGCATACACCTACACCGGCACCACTTCAGGACTGGACAGCCTCGTTTGGGATTATGGGGACGGCTCTACCCAAAAAATTACTTCCGGTTTTGGCAATGCCGTGCTGCACAACTTCGCTACTACCGGGCATTACACCGTCTGCGTGACGGCCTACAACGAAAGCTGTGGCGGCAGCAGTACGGCTTGTATGCCGCTGGCCCTTTCTGTAGGTACCGCAGTGCTGCCAGGCAATATCCGGGTGTATCCAAACCCCGTATCGCAAGAACTACACATCGAAGGGGCTGCACACGCAACAGCTCGTGTGTATGACCTGCTGGGCCGGCAGGTGATGCAGGTGCCGATCTTAGGCGACCGGCAGGTTCTGGAGCTGGGCACCTTACCTGTAGGCATTTACCTACTGCGCCTCAACGACCACGAAGGACACAGCCAGAGCCTCAGATTTAGTAAACAGTAGCATCGCAGGAATGTGCCGACGGGGAGTTCATGTAGGACTAAAAGTCCCATCCCCAAAAAGCAACTACAATCACCTCCTCAAAGCCCGGCCCCAATTCCGAATTCAACCAACTCAGCATTCGACAAGTGCGTCTTCAGCATCATCGAAAGACACAGCTCTTTCAGTGGGCCATGTTCCCGCTGCACGAGGTAGATATTGTAGCCCAGCTTCTCATAATAAGGGTCAAGGCGAAGGGCCGCTTCGTGGATATAGACTCCTACCTGAGCCACAAAACCCAGCCGGCCAATCAGCCACTCATGTCCCACAAAGACGGCACTCTTCCAGGCATGTTCCCGCTCATGCCCCACATTAATTTCATTGTTGCGCTCAAAGGCATAGATGCGGGTATGGTAGGAATAATCCACACCCAGGAAAATCTTATTCCGGCTCTTGTAGCGGCGACTAAGGAAGACAGAAGCCAGGTAGCTGGGATAGATGGGCCCGTCAGCATTCCCGCTTTCATTAATCGCAAAACCCAAGCGAGCCTGAAGTAAAAAACGATTCTTCAGCCTAGGCCTTGTATGGGAGATAAGTCCGGGCTTATCACTACTGGGCCAATATCGAATACCAATGTGTGCACCGCCCATGTTTACCCCAAGGTTAGGCTGCTTCATGGCACCATTACTGAGGTGCGAAAAATTCAATCCAGCTTGCAGGCTCCAGTGTTCGTCCAGACGATAGCGGAGGTCTGTGGTGAAGAGGCTGAAGTTGTTGATGGCACTGCCGATGGCATTATTCAACGTGTCCCAAACCGGCGCACGCTCATAGTAGCGTGTGGCATAGCCCAGGCCCAGACCCGCCCGGAATGTCCAGGATAGTCGCTTGCCCTGCACAATATTGAATTGAACAAAAGGATATAGGCTTATTGCAAGTCCGTATATCGAGTCGATACCATAGCGCGTGATGGTACTTCCGAAGCCCCAAAGTGGATAGTGTCGGCGCTCTTCCCAATCGTAGCGACCATTGGTTTGCTTGAGGAAAGCCAGCTCCACTGCCGTACTCAATTCCGGAACCGGCGCCCGGAATTTGGGTGTGTGTTTTATCACCTTCCCGGCCATCAGATTGGCTTCGATACCCAAGGCAGGCTGCGCAAAAAGAATTTGCGAAGTGCAAAGGAAAAATACGGTCAGGAAAAGATGCCGACACATAGCACAAACATCAAAAATACTAGCCTCAGAGCTGCACTTTCATCCGAATCTCCTTACCCGCACGCTGAACCACCAGCTCGGCAATATTGCCCGTCTTTTGATGACTTAATGCCTCCATGTAGCTCTGCATCCCACGCACTTCATCCCTGCCTAAACGAATAATGACATCGCCGGCCAGAACGCCGGCATGTGAAGCAGGCCGGCCATCAATCACGCCATCCACACGCAGGCCCACACCCTGAAAAGCATAATCCGGCATGATGCCCAGGGTCACCTTGAACCGTACCCTGGCCAGGCTGCTTTCTTTAGTTGGAGTAAACTTAGGGCGTGGCGCATTATCCAGGGTCGTCACTACTTGTTCGATGGCTTTAATGACGCGTAGCATACCGGAGTAATTAATCTTATCCGCATCATCAGAAGGCTTATGATAATCGGGATGAGTGCCCGTGAAAAAGAAAAGTACGGGGATGCCTTTGTGGTAAAAAGAAGTGTGGTCGGAAGGGCCAACACCTGAAGAGTCGCGCACCAATCGGAACCCGTCTTTGCTCATGATGGGGGGGATGATGCCCCAGGAAGGTGAAGTACCCAGGCCGCCGACCGTCAATGCCGAGCTACTGTCCACCAGCCGGCCCACCATGTCCATATTGATCATATAGGCTATGTGGCTGCTGTCTATACCGGCCTCTTGTGCAAAAGCTTTAGAACCGAATAAGCCCAGCTCTTCACCAGAAAAATGAACGAAGAGATAATTGTAATGATGCAGTTCCTTTCGGTTGTCCTGGAGCCAGGATGCCAGTTGCATCAGCGCAGCCGTGCCGCTGGCATTATCATCGGCACCGTTGTGGATTTCCAGGACATGCCCTGCGTAGAGTGAACCTCCATCTTCGCCATGCCCCAGGTGGTCGTAGTGCGCGCCGATGAGCACCGTTTGCCGGGCGCCGTTATCCAGAAAGGCTGCAATATTATCTGCCTGATGTTGGGGCTTTTTGATTTGAATATTCAGGATTACTTCCAAGCTGGATTCTTCATTCTTTTTGATTTGGTTCCAGGCTTCATTACCCACGAAGACTGCCGGAATTTTCAAAGTTTCAAAGTCGGAATGGCGGTTGAATTCGGGAGGATATTTTGCCCCATAGGCATCATAGAAAATTACACCCGAAGCACCAGCATTTGCGGCTTCCCTTGTCTTATCCCAGGCAGTTTTTTCAACTTCGAAATGTGGGTCATTGGCTTCCGCTGCACTATCATATAAAGGCAACATCCAAATGCTGCCTTGCTCCTGCACATCAATCAGCACATTGCCGGATTGCTCACTATTGACGCTGAACGCAAATGGGAAAGCTTGCTCGCCCATTTTCATTTTTTGTCCATTGAGCGTGATGCTGCTTTTACCCAGGTCGTAGCCACGGCTGAATTGAAATGGATGGCGATAGGCTTTACCATAGGCAGGAATCCCCAGCTTCTGATACCGTTCGATGATATAATTGCCAGCTAAATGAGCACCTTCCGTGCCAGTACGCCTGCCTTGCAAAGCATCTGAAGCGAGATAATAAACATCCGTACGAAGCTCTTTCAGAATGGCCCGGTCACCCCGACGGGCCTGAGTGACATCTGCAAAAAAAGTAAGAACAAGAAGGAGAGAAAGGAAACGGTTCAAGAGCACAGATTTAGAAGTGCAAAAGTAGGCCCGGCATACCGGTAGCAGCATTAATAATCATCAATAGACCTTCAGGAATGAAGTTTAGCTTCTTCCAATTCTGAAAATGATTTCCGGCTTCCCAAATGCAAGGGGCGGACATTTATCAGGATGACTTTCTCTAAAAAAATGGCTGCCTCAAGAGAGACAACCATTTTCTGGATGTGATAAAGATTAGGGGCGGGTTTTAGCGGATAAGCTGACCTAGGAGATTATAGCGACCGAGGCGCGGGTCAAGGAGGTTGCGCTGCTCTTGAGGAGTCAACACTTTCACCACGGAACTATAGGATACCTCACCGCTCAAAGCCACTTCTTTGATGCGGTAGAAGCCCGATGGGCAATTGTAATAAGGTTGCTCCCAGGTATTGAGCTGGGCTTCTGCATAATAGTTCCATTGCTGACCATCCTCACTGTATTGAAGTGAGATATTGGCCACATCCTGGAAACTGGCAAGTTGGAAAGAAATCGTATTACCTACAGCCCGGAAATAATCCAGCTTAATGGGGAGCGCCACAAAATTGCCGCATGTAACAACCGAAATCGTATGACCTGTTGTTGCAATACTAGTCGTGGCAGACTTGTAGTCGGCTCCGCTAATGCGCACAGAGGCAAAAGAAGCAATCGTAATATCCATTGAACTGCTCTTAGCATTTGTATTATCCAGAATCAGATAGGCGTGCTCCTCAACGAATGTGGAAGAATTAGCCTGGATACTAATGTTCTTGATGCGAACGGTATCGTAAACGACGAGCTTAGTGGCTGTACTAAAAGAATTGTTGCTGACGAAGATGCCTGGGTCAGAGAAGCCGGTGTTTACATCAAGAACCATATTGCCATAAATGGTGAGTACCCCAATATTGTCGAGGGTGCCTGTGATGAAGGCCGTGTCACCAGGTGTGGTAGGGCCAACCAGGCATACATCAGTGACGCTGCTGGGATTGATGTTAATGCTGTGACTACCGGCAGAAAAAGTATATGGTGCTGTACAAGAGCCAGTGGGACAAGAAGTGCTTTGTGCAAACAGAGCGTTAGTTACAAACAGAGACAGGGTCAGGGATAAGAGAATCTGTTTCATACCTTTTGTTTTTGGGGGTGATTGGTTGGTTTTTCTAAATGTTTGGCATTTGTTTTTCAAAGTGAAAGCGTTTCGATATGCTGTTCTCGTTAACGAGCGTTTAGCAAAACTACTTCGATTGTTGTCCGTTAGTTAATAATCGAAATATAAATCTTTATTGATTCTAACCAATGAAAATTTTTTTACTGCCTCAACCCAGGCTTCTTTCCCCTTTCCGGTTCGCAGCATCTTTGCATCATGAATCTTCATGCTCCCGATCGCATTCAAAATTTCATGGGCGGCTCCTTTCGTGACCCCATTGCCGAACAATGGATGGATAATATGAACCCGGCCACAGGCGAGGTTTATAGCCTGACACCGGATAGCGATGCACAGGATGTTGACTTTGCTGTAGGTGCTGCAAAAGCAGCGTTTCCAAAGTGGAGCAGCACGCCAGCAGAAGAGCGCTTTCGCATACTGAATCGTATTGCGGCACTTATCGAAGCCAACCTTGATGCCTTAGCTCTCGCTGAAGCAAATGATAATGGCAAACCGCTTTGGCTTTCACGTAAGGTGGATATCCCTCGTGCCTCTTCCAACTTCCGATTTTTCGCAACCGGCATCATGCACACCAGCACCGAAAGCCACAGCATGGAAGACCGGGCCATTAATTATACCCTGCGTCAACCCATCGGTGTGGTGGGCTGTATCTCACCCTGGAACCTCCCACTCTATCTGTTTACCTGGAAAATTGCTCCGGCATTAGCAGTCGGAAATTGTGTGGTAGCCAAGCCCAGCGAGGTGACCCCTATGACCGCTTATTTGCTTTCCGTCATTTGCAAAGAAGCCGGACTGCCGAATGGCGTACTCAATATTGTGCATGGAGGCGGCCCAAAATGCGGCAGCGCCATCGTGGCACACCCGGGCATCAAAGCCATATCTTTCACCGGCTCCACTCGCGCGGGCCGCGAGATTGCAGCCGTAGCTGCACCCCAATTCAAGAAGATTTCGTTGGAGTTGGGCGGCAAGAATCCGAACCTCATTTTCAGCGATTGCAATTGGGACAAAATGATGCGCACCACGCTACAATCATCATTCTCCAACCAAGGCCAAATCTGCCTTTGCGGCTCGCGCATTTTGGTGGAAGAAGGCATTTATGAGCAATTCAAGACCGAGTTTGTAGCCCGTGCTGCAAAGCTGACTGTTGGCGATCCTCTGGATGAAAATTCAAAGCAGGGTGCAGTTGTGAGTCAGATGCATTTCGATAAAGTGATGGGTATGATTGCTCAGGCAAAGTCAGAAGGTGGCAAGTTGCTTTTGGGTGGCGAAGCCGTGCATCCCCAAGGCCGGTGTGCTAATGGGCTCTTCATTCAGCCTACCATCTTCGAAGGCCTGAATGAACATTGCCGCACCAACATGGAAGAGATTTTCGGCCCGGTAGTCACCCTTCAGTCTTTCCGCACCGAAGAAGAAGCACTGTTGCTGGCTAATGCTTCTGACTATGGCCTCTCTGCCACCATCTGGACACAGGATGTGAGCCGCGCCCACCGCATGGCGGCACAAGTGCACAGTGGCATTATTTGGGTAAACTGCTGGCTGCTCCGCGACCTGCGCACTCCTTTTGGTGGTTTCAAAAATTCCGGTGTAGGCCGCGAAGGCGGATGGGATGCTTTACGCTTTTTCACTGAGCCCAAAAACGTTTGCGTGGAGCTATAAAATTTTCAGGTGAGCTGCTCGCATTTCTATCCAGATTTTCAGTCCTTATTTTTCTAAAAAATTCTTGTCTTGAATCAAAAAATCTCAGCCGAAGCCGCACCTAAACCGATGGGCCTTTACCCACATGCACGCCGCGTAGGCAACTTGCTATTTCTCTCCGGCATTGGCCCGCGCAACCCGGAAGATGACAGCATCCCGGGCTTGGAGTTGGACAAACATGGACAGTTTAAAGGCTTCGATTTCGAAGCGCAATGCCATTCAGTTTTCAAGAATGTTCGTACCGTGCTTGAGGCTAGTGGCGCACACTGGGAAGACCTCGTGGATGTAACCACTTTCTTAGTGGACATGAAGCGGGATTTTCATACTTACAACCGCATCTACGCGGAATATTTCAAAGACGCACAACCTTGCCGCACTACCGTGGGTGTCACTTCGCTGCCCAGTGCAATAGCCATCGAGCTAAAATGCATTGCAGTTATCAAAGCGGCTGAATAATCTGCCAACTACATCATCGTAATCCGCGAGCGCAATGTGAAGGGATAATGTGAATGGGCCGCAAAGCAGACGGGATATTGATCGCCCGCTTTCAGGTTTTCAAAATCTTCTTTCGTCACTTCGTGATGCAGGTAATCTGAATCAGAAAGACTGAGAAAATACTGGTGTAGGCGAAATATTGCTTGCCTACAATTTGCTCCTGCACCACATATTTGAATCCTGCCTTCAAATCCTGCCGATATACCCAAACTTTTTTCCAGAAAAAAATGGCTGCCGGGAAAAGGACAAACACACAAATGCCGGCTATAGAACCTGCAATCTGATAGCTGTCGTGGCTGTAAAACAGATAGGGATAAGCCAAATAGGCTATAAAGGCAAACAGCACACTGAAGACCCCAAACCAGGTGCGCAATCTTGCATTGAAAATCACGCGCAGCACGAACAAATCATCTTCACTTAATGTTTCGCGCGTAGCACTGCTCAACTTTTGCTGTAAGACATTCATGGCCTTGGCACATCAATGCGCAGGTCTTTCTGAAAACCGGAGCCTTCAATGCGCCACATCACAGCACGCAATACGACCACGGCCGGAGCCTGATGTGCGGAACGTAGCCTGCGCACGGCATCGAGCCATTCCTGCGTGTCGCGGCGATTGAGGTGGGCTCTTCTTGCGGCATGTTGAACGGCGTTTCTTAAGGCTCTTTCCGAAGGCATCTTATAGTCTAGTTCATTTCCGCTGAGGCCCGAAATCGGATACACACCGCCAGTACCATTGAGCGTTTCCCAGCGAGAGCTTTGTTTGGGTAAGGATTCCAGCAGGAGTTCATCACTGCCGTCCTGAAGCATCAGCATGGTCTGGTAGCGTTGCGACACTGCGGTAGCCGTGCCATTGCTCAGGCGCAATTGTCCGCCATCCAGTTTGCCTTCAGTCAGTTCATAACTGGCGCCATGTGCTTTTTGCAAGTTGGGCTTGCCATAGCTGCGTGTGTTGATGCCCGGAATGTTGATGGTGATTTCTTTAAAAGAAACCACAAGCCCACTCTGGATTGTGGGTTGTGATGCTACAACAGGAGCTGGCGTTGCTGGCGTTGATGAAGCCGTGTCGCTGCGGTCGGCAACTGTATCTGCTTCTTTAAAGACAGGTTTCAGGTCTGGCACTTCATCACGCAACAGCGCCGGATCATTCACGGTGACGATGGTGCTGGAGTCTCCCAACACAATAGGGCCATGGCTTTTTGGATTGCGTTCGCCGGCACAGGATACGAGCAGAAGCAAGGCTGGAAGAAACAAGTTGCGCAAAGTCATGAGCAAAGTATTAGTCCGCGAAAATAGGGCTGGCCATAGCTAAGCTCTG
>CAYRJR010000131.1:0-8012 GCA_964424655.1 uncultured Chitinophagaceae bacterium | reverse complement strand
TGCAACTTTTGCCCAATACAACTCAGGAGCTTCCTTGCTTTCCCGGTAATGCAACTGATAGTCTCCTGCACTGTTTATTTGGAATGAGTGATTCATAACTAAAACTGGTTTTGATGTGAAATTATTTTCTTGCCGGCAGCCTGCTAAGAGAAGGCGTTGAAAAAATGTTCAAAAAATATGAGCCAGGGATACATACAGAATGATTGATTAGAAATAACTTTAAGGAACAATTTATCACGGCCTGCAAGCCAAAGTCCTTTGCATCTTTCACCCGCTTATTCATATTACCATGACCAAAGCAGACATCATCAACAGAATCTCCGACAAGACTGGTGTTCCCAAAGTGGACGTACTGGTCACTGTGGAGGCATTTTTCAAAGAAGTAAAAAGCGCATTGGAAGAAGGCGAGCCCGTGCATGTCAGGGGATTCGGTTCCTTCCTGCTAAAACGCAGAGCTGCCAAGACAGCGCGTAACATACGCCAAAACACCGCTGTACAAATCCCTGAGCATACCATCCCTGCCTTCAAGCCCTCTGTAGAGTTCGCCAACCTGGTTCGAGACAAGGTCGTGGACAAAGAGAAACATAAATCTCAGGATGGGCATGCTGCTTGATTCCCTCCAGTTATTGCATCCTATATCTTTGGAAAGTGAAATGCCCCGTTACGAAGCGGGGCATTTTTTGAGCCTTGAAAAAATATTTATTTCTACTGCTTTTGCTGCTCTTTACAGGTAGCAAAAGCTTCGCTCAGACCGGGCATTCCAGCTTAGACACCTTTCAGGTTATCAACTGGAACATTGAATACTTCGGCGACCCGGGTCATCATAATCCTGCATCACAAACTGCAGATGTACGTAGCCTGATGATGGCTATGGATGCCGATGTATATGCACTCTGCGAGGTTGTGAATATTGACTCATTGGCTTCTATCGTACGCAGCCTGCCCGGTGGCTATGACTTCGTTATTTCCAGCTTTGGCTCTTTTGCTCCTGACCCAAACAGCGCTGAATATGCGAGCGCACAAAAGCTTGCCTTAGTATATCGGCGCAGCAGGTTGAGAAACCCACAACCACGGGCTATGCTGGGTAGCTCCTATACTGCGAATTACAATTTTGCAAGTGGGCGTTTCCCTTTTGAAGTCGATGTACAATTGCTCTGCCGCGATAATGTGTGGCGGCCTTACAGTTTCATCGTGCTTCATGCAAAAGCAATGACTGATGGCAGTAGTTGCAGCAGGCGGGTTGCTGGCTGCCACGAACTGAAAGACACGCTGGATCGTTATTTCCCCAACCAGGCCTACCTCCTGCTCGGTGATTTTAATGATGACCTGGATGTTTCGAACTGCAAATCTGCTACTGAAAGCAACTATGCCTACATGATTGACGACAGCGCTCATTATATAGCGCTCACCCTTCCGCTTTCTCGCACCGGTGCCGCTTCTACAGCCGGCTACAGTAGTATGATTGACCATGTAGTGGCATCTGATGAAATGGCGCGCAACTATGTGGCCGGAAGTGCCGAAATCCTGAAGACTTTTGTAAAAACATTGATTCCATCTTATTCCAATGATGTGAGTGACCATTACCCAGTGCGCACAAAATATCTGCTGAATTGGGGGCCAACATCCGTTACGGAAAATGTATCTAAGCTGCCAGGCTTTGAGATATTTCCCAATCCGGCTGACGAACAGATTAGCTTCCAGCTACCGCAGGGAGGCGAAGGCTTAGCTCGCATTTTCAACCTGAATGGCAAGCTGATGATGCAACGGAAAGTCAGCAATGGAGCACATATAGACCTTGGCCATCTGCCCGCAGGCACCTATTTGATACGTCTGGATCAGGCAGGCCTTGCTACACAACACCGAGTGTTCAACGTGCTGCACTAAGCAGGAATTTTCACAAAGGATAAATGCTTTCAGGTAGTAGAACTTTCATTTTAATGGAAGTCATTCAGCTTAGGCATCAGGTAACGAAGCTTTTCCTTATTTCAAATCAGGCAATAGGCCGGTACGATTTTCATGCCCTGGGCTTACCTAATTTTATTGCTTTCATCAAGCATTTTAGCCCTGATATTTCTGCGAAAACAGAATGAATCTTTGCGGGCCATTCTAAAAGAATAATGACTGAATCAAACAGTTTCGACCATTCGGAAACCCGCTCCGTATTTGTAGATCACATGTACAAAAGCTGGTTTTTGGACTATGCCAGCTATGTCATTCTGGAACGTGCGGTACCTGCGGTAGAAGATGGCCTTAAGCCCGTACAACGACGCATCCTACATGCCATGAAAGAGATGGATGACGGGCGATTCAACAAGGTCGCAAACGTCATCGGCCAGACGATGCAATATCATCCGCATGGTGATGCTTCGATTGGTGATGCGATGGTGAATCTGGGGCAGAAAGATCTCCTCATTGAGACACAGGGAAATTGGGGCGATGCCCGCACCGGAGACTCAGCCGCTGCACCCCGATATATCGAGGCCCGGCTTTCCAAGTTCGCGCTGGAAATAGCCTTCAATGCCAAGACGACTACCTGGCAACTTTCCTACGATGGGCGAAAAAATGAACCCGTGGCTTTGCCCATGAAGTTCCCTTTGCTGCTGGCTCAGGGGGCAGAAGGCATTGCCGTAGGACTCTCCACCAAGATTCTGCCACACAATTTTTGCGAGTTGATAGAAGCCTCCATCAAACATCTGAAAGGAAAACGCTTCGAACTCTACCCCGATTTTCAGACCGGCGGCATGATTGACGTGGCCAACTATAATGATGGGGCAAGGGGTGGAAAATTGCGGGCGCGGGCCCGAATTGAAAAGGCAGACGCAAAGACACTCATCATTCGCGATGTGCCTTATGGTGTGACTACCTCTTCGCTGGTGGATAGCATCCTGAAAGCAAATGACAGCGGGAAAATCAAAATCAAAAGTGTAACCGACAATACAGCCAGGGAAGTGGAGCTGAATGTGCAATTGGCTACAGGTATCTCACCCGACCAGACCATTGACGCACTCTATCTCTTCACCGATTGCGAGCTGAGTATTTCACCAAATGCCTGCGTGATTGTGGATGATAAGCCTCAATTTCTTGGTGTCAGTGAGCTGTTGAAAATGTCGGTGGCACACACTCAGGAATTGCTACTCCGTGAGCTGGAAATCAAACTCAGTGAGTTGGAAGATGACTGGCATTATTCCTCGCTGGAAAAGATTTTTATTGAAAAGCGTATCTACCGCGACATCGAAGAGCAGACTACCTGGGAAGGTGTGCTGGCAGCCATTGATAAGGGTTTGAAACCCTACAAAAAACTGTTCCGGCGCGAGGTCATTCAGGAGGACATTATTCGCCTTACAGAAATCCGGATTAAACGCATTTCAAAATTCGATTCCTTCAAAGCGGATGAACATATCAGGGGAGTAGAAGAAAGCATAGCTCAGGTGCGGTACGACATGGCGCATCTTACAGAATTTGCCATCCAGTATTACGAAAACCTACTCCGGAAATTTGGCAAAGGCCGCGAACGAAAGACGGAAATCCGCCCCTTCGAAACCATTCAGGCCACAACTGTAGCTATTGCCAACACCAAGCTGTACGTCAACCGTAAAGAAGGATTTATCGGCACCTCACTCAAAAAAGATGAGTTTGCACTGGAATGCTCCGACCTGGACCAAATCATCGTGTTTCGTAAAGACGGGAACATGTTGGTTACTAAAGTGGCCGACAAAAGCTTCGTGGGGAAAGACATTATCCACCTCGATATCTTTCACAAAAACGATGAACGCAGCACCTACAACATGATTTACACCGATGGCAAGACCGGCATTGCCATGGCCAAACGGTTTCATGTTTCCGGCATCACTCGGGATAAGGAATATGACCTCACGCGCGGCAATGCCGGCAGTAAAGTGATTTGGTTCAGCGCTAATCCTAATGCCGAAGCTGAAGTGGTTATTGTACTGCTGCATCCGGCATCTTCAGCTCGTAAGAAAGACCTGATTTTTTCCTTTATAGAGCTGGATATTAAGTCGCGCGGCGCAGCCGGAAATCAGGTGACTAAATATCCCATCCGCAGCATCAAGCTCAAGGAGAAAGGTGTCTCTACCTTATCTGCGCCCAAGCTGTTTTTTGATAAAGAAATCGGTCGCCTGAATCGGGATGGATATGGCCAATTGCTGGGGCGTTTTGCCGAAGAAGATCTCCTCATTGCTTTTTATCAGGACGGCAGTTATGAAATCACCCAACCCGATCTCAGCAGCCGTTTTGATGTAGATAAGTTGATGCTCATTGCCGCATTTGATCCTGAGCAAATTGTTTCCGCCATCTACTTCGATGATAAGACCGGCGCTTACAATGCCAAACGTTTCCACATAGAAACACAAACGTTGAATAACCGATTTTCATTCATCCGTGAGGGAAAACATGCGTTGCTCAAATTCGTAACCCTACATCAGGAGCCTGTTGTGCAATTGGATTTCGGAAAAAAGAAAGTCGCCGAAGAACTTGACTTCGCAGCTGCAATCAACATTTCCGGATGGAAAGCTGTGGGAACCCGAGTGGCAGGCGCTGAGCTGAAACAGGTCCTGATTTTGAATGAAGAAAAAGACGAAGAGCCGGTCGCCGATGATGAGCAGCCGACCTTGTTTTAATGGGTCTGTTTTTCCGATATTCTGAAATTACGCTCCCGCTAAGGAAGACGGCGCAAGGCCCTGCGAGCGGCTCTACGTTCATGGCCAGGCGCTTCATTGATGACTATTTGCAGCAATTCCTGCGCACGCGTACGATTCCCTAATGCATCATAGCATTGAGCAGCCAATATCATGGATTGATATCGGATAATCGGGTCACTGCTTTTCATGCTTTGCAGATAGGATGCCAAAGCTTTTTCAACGCTGGCCTGACTATAAGAGGCCGTATTGCGATTTAATTCCGGTTTCGAAGCCTCAATAGCAGTAGTGGAAGCAGGGCTTTCGGCATGCTCATCTTTGCTTTCGTATTCCTGATAATAATGAGTTCCGGAAGCATTTTCACTGGCTTGCTCCTTCGGCTTGTTAGCATCCGGAATATCTGCCTGGCTTTTGGGCTTTACAGCATCAATAGACTTAGATACTTCCTTTTCGGGTGGTAGCATCTTCACTGCATTTCCAGCATCCACGTATTCATCATTCTTGTGAATGACCACAGCAGATGCGGCTTGGCTGTTTATTGGTTGCGGCGCTGGAATAGCATTCTGAATATGAGCAGGGGATTTGTGTTTCAGTGCTCCCTGATTTGGAGTGCTTTTATTCAATAACGTGGGCGGAACAATTTCAGCAGGCTGCCTGTGTCCCAATGCCCATACCAACCCAAAAAGCAAAAGCAAACCTGCGGCAATTGAAGTCAGTCGCCAGAAGGGTGCTAAGCTCCTTTTTCTATCAGTATGGCTCGCACTAAATGATGCGGCAGGGGCCATTGAGTTCAGGTGAATTTGCGGAGAGATATTGTCGAAATGTTCTTTCAGGAAACCGCTGTTGAGTGAAGCAATAGCCTGAAGTGCTTCCTCGCTGTGTTCCTCAAAACCTTCGAGAGCCAGGCGACATAAGGGGCATGAATTGAGATGTACTTCCACAGCATGCACTTCCTCAGGCAACATCGTGCTACTGAGATATTCTCTCATTTGCTTGCGCGAAAGGCAAACACTTTGGTCGAGTATGTGCAACAACTGTTCTTTCATCGTCTAATCCATTCCCTCAACTTTTAAGAAGTGGGTAAGTTTGAGTTTCAGGTTTCTTCTTCCGTTTTGAATATGGCTTTTCACTTCTGCGATGCTGAAACCTGTTTGGGTTGCGATTCCTGCATATGTCATTTTGCGAAGGTAAAAAAGGGTAATACAGGTTTTTTGAGCCTCATTGAGTGTTTCAACGGCGGCCTCTAATTCGTTGAGCAAAGTTTCTCGTTCCGGCAGAGGATGCATTTCTGCTTCAAATTCCATATGCTCCGGAAGGGAGATGGTATTATTTGCCACAGGCAGTGCATGCCGGATGTGCATCAGGCAATGGTTGCGGACTACTTGCAGCAACCAACTTCTGAATCGGATAATTTCGAAACGCTTCAAATCTTCCAGCAGCTTGATGAAGATTTGTTGGGTTGCATCTTTTGCATTTTCGGAATCACGGAGGTATTTAAAACAAACCCCAAGTACCAGGTGAGCATAGCGCTCGTAGAGACAATTCATTGCCTGCGCATCATGACGATGTACGTAACGATGTATCACTTCCTCATCGCTCAGCTTGCGATATTCAGATAGCGGTAATGCAGGTTTCGGTTTCACAGCTCAGACAGGTTCGGATATAGGATGCTGGCAACATAAATCGGTCAAAAAACCAAGCCATGCGCCTTCTTTTCGCCTGCTTCACAAATATATGTGAGTGGTCATGCAAGAAGACGGCATTTCACCGCAAGACGTGAGTGTAAGCGAACGCTTTTTTTTCAACAATCAGTCAAAAAAAGTGCTGAACAAAGAATATGCTGAATCCGAATTATCGGTTCTTCAAGACGGCATTGGCATTCGCCAGGAAGGTCTCTTCTTCCTTACCCGGCTCTGACTGCGGATAACTCAGGGAGCCAAGCGCCGAGATATTAATCTTGTGGGTGGCTTCGTCTTTTTCCATAAAGAAAACCCAGACTGTGGGATAGCCTTGCACATGGAAAAACGCCTGTAGCCCCGCATTCTGTTGCATCACGGAATCAGGCAATTTTTTGTTGCGGGGAAAATCAAGTTCGAGCAGAATCACATTCTTTTTTGCCCATGCCTGGAAGCCTGGTTTATCATACACATTGGCTTCGAGGCGATGACACCAGCCGCACCAGTCGCTACCTGTGAAGAATGCAAAGACGGGCTTTTGAGTCTTTTTGGAAAGCTCGTAAACCTGATTGACATCAGTGTACCAGGTGAGGCCATTTTTCACATGCTGCGCATGCAGGGCCGGTATAGAAATGAATAGTGTGACAAAAGCAAGAATCGTCCGGGAAAATGCAGACATACGCACAAGGAAATTGAGTTGGGAAAATTGAAATTGAAAGGTAAGAAACTGCAATAAGCTGATGAGTTACGGATGTGCCCTAATTAGCCAAAGGCATGCCAAATTGAATCCGATTCCCAAAAAGATCTCATTGGGGCAAAGCCTCAAATTCATTGAAATTAGTTTTACGGATTGTATATTTTAATTTAGTGTAAATAATTTTAGCCTCCATATTATTCATCTTCAAAAACAAAAACCATGTCCACCGAAGAAAACAAAAACCACGCTGCCAACGAAGCTCCTTTGACCCCAGCCCGGATTATGCAAATCGGCATGGGCTATTGGGCATCTAAAGTGATGCTCACGGCTGTCCGGTTCGAGCTGTTCAGCCTCTTGGCATCAAAACCAATGTCGGCTTCAGAAATCAGCCAACACTTGGGTTTGGAAACCACCAAGCGTCATGTGTACGATTGGCTGGATGCTTTAGTGTGTCTTGGATTTTTACAACGGGAAGGCCTGCTGGATACCGCACATTACAGCAACACTCCGGACGTTGATTTCTTCTTGGATAAAAATAAAAGGAGCTACATGGGCGGCATTCTTGAGCTGGCCAACAATCGCTTGTATCAATTTTGGGGTGATCTCGATGAAGGCTTAATCACAGGCCAGCCACAAAACGAGTCAAAAGGCATGCAGGCGAGCAATATGGAAGTATTCCATGAGATGTATCGGGATGAAGACAAGGTGCGGGAGTTTATCAATGCCATGAGTGGTATCCAAACCGGAAATTTCATGGCACTGGTCAAGAAATTTGATTTCAATAGGTATCGCAGCCTGTTGGATGTTGGCGGTGCTGATGCCTGGCTGTCCATTCAGGTCTGTTTGAATCATCCGGACATTCAGTGTACCAATTTGGATTTGCCGGCTGTGGAACCATTGGCTCGCAACAAAGTGGCTGCCTTCAATCTCTCCAACCGCATCCAAACCATTAGTGGCGATTTCATGGAAATGGCCTTACCTACT
>CAYRJR010000130.1:0-8035 GCA_964424655.1 uncultured Chitinophagaceae bacterium | reverse complement strand
CTTTCGCCAGCCATAAGGTTCTCTGCATTTTGCACAAAAAGGGCAAAAGCATCTGTCCCACTATAAGGTGCAGCTCCGGTAACGAACAGGAATTTATGTTGGGTCAGGCCCTCTGCCGCATTGCGGTAATTTGTCCAGTTGTCGTGGAATTTATAGAGGGCCAGCAGAGATTCACATAAGGCCACAAAGGCGCCTGCGATACTTAGGGTTATTTTCAGAGATGCGGCATTGCCCTCTTGCAGCAGCCCGGACATGACGGGTATGGACAATGCAACGAGTGCACTCAGGACGCGTAAAGTCCGGTAGGCGCGTTTGTTGATTTTACTCTTGCGGTTATACCAGTCAATTTCATTATCCACGCGGGTCTTGATGTATTCTGCCGGGTTCATCGGTTATCAGGGTTTGATTAAAGAATGGGTGTGGTCGGTGAAAAAACACCAACACCACAAAAGAAGCCAAGGGAAAATCGAAATACAAGCGCTGACCCATTAATATTCCTGTTTCAGTGTGGGCAAATCCAGCTTCTAAAATTCTTCCTGGCAAGGAAGAACATTGTAGCATGCTTCGGTAGCACTTGTGCGCGATTTGATGCGCTTACTGAATCCGTAGGGGAAAATCCGGCTGGAAGTGCGGTTACCTTCGTGTGCATGTCTGCTACCCTGCTCATCAACGACCTTGGCGCGCTGCGCATCCTGACCCTCAACCGGCCAGAGAAATACAATTCTTTTAACCGGGAGATGGCTCTGGCACTGCAAGCCGCCCTTGACGATTGCGCTGCCGATGAGGCTGTGCGTTGCGTGGTGCTCACAGGTGCGGGCAAAGGCTTTTGTGCGGGGCAAGATCTCAGCGAGGCTACGGACGTGGACCAGCTCGATTTTCGAAAAATGGTGGATGAACATTACAATGCCACCATTCTGCGCATGAGAAATTTAGCAAAGCCTATCATAGCAGCGGTGAATGGTGTGGCAGCGGGTGCGGGTGCAAACATGGCTCTGGCAGCCGACATAGTATTGGCTTCGCGAAGCGCCACCTTCATACAGGCTTTCTCAAAAATTTCTTTGATCCCCGACAGCGGTGGCACTTACTTTCTGCCACGCCTTGTGGGCATACAGCGCGCACTGGCACTCACACTAACCGGAGATAAAATCACGGCGGAGGAAGCTATGCTGATGGGCATGGTCTATCGCGTGTATGAAGATGAAGACTTCCCTCATGCCTGGCAGACCGTGGCCGAAATTCTGGCGCAGGGCGCAACAAAAGCATTTGGCCTCACCAAGCGACTCATGAACCAATCCCTGGGTAACAGCCTCGAGGAACAGCTTTGGGCAGAACGTGAGCTACAGGCAGAGGCGGGGGCTACGCAGGATTTCCGCGAAGGCGTGGCTGCGTTTTTAGAGAAGCGGAAGGCAGTGTTTGTGGGGAAGTAAAGAAGGTTGACCGTTGAGAAAAGCAGAGAAGCACTGCGGGTTGATATGACCACACATGTTGGCATTCAAAAACATACAATGGCTGCCGTTGAAATGGGAATACCTACAAAGGATGAATCCCTATTTTTCTAAAAATCTCGCTCCCATGAAATCCCTGCTTCTTCTCTTGCTTCCTGCCTTACTGATAGCTGGTTGCAAAAAATCTGATACCACGCCTGCCAACCCGATAGACCAACTGCCGCCTGCTACGCACACGGGTGCTAATACGTTTGGGTGCCTGATTAATGGGGAGCCCTTTTCCGTTATCGGGAAATCGTATAGAGGAGCTCCTTCAGGCGTGACTGCCATACCTTATACGAATACCGCGTGGTATATTGACGGACAACTTGAACATAGAAGTGTCACGCTTTCCTTTGACTTCAACAGCAATCCTACTGTCCCTGGCACATTTACCATGGCAGGCCACTGTCCGTATTGGGGATTCTATTTCAACTATCCTAATGGTACCGGGCCAAATGGCAGTACAGACTATCATACTGACTCCACACATATCGGCACCGTAACCATCACTCATTACACCAAAACCTTTGCTGCAGGCACCTTTCAGTTCGATGCGATGAATGGTGATGGTGATATAGTGCATATCACGGATGGAAGATTCGATATTCAATTTTAGCCTTCATAAACCATATCCACATGAAAACACTTATACAATTCGCCTGCGCGCTCTGCTTCCTTGCGGCAGGCACAACCGCATACGCCCAAAGTGAAGAGGACAGTGCCATCGTATTGCGACAAGGCCAAACCTTTACACAATTGTTTGACAGCCTCACCAGTGGCCTGATACCCAGCCGGGTGCCTTACGGCGTGCTTTATGACCGGGTGATGGGCTATGGCAACCTATCCCCGGAAGATACCGTCCGCTCGGCTTATGCCTTTTTCCAGGCATGGTGGGATATGGACACAGTAGGGTAACAAGCGATTCTGGCACTTACGACGCCATGCGGCACCGGGTGGACAGCATGGCATTATGGATGGCATCCTTACAACAATCTGGCGGACATCGCCTAATGCCACCATTCCTCGGAATGTCTTCTAATTTCAAAAGCTCAATTTGAATATCGCATGAAACATTCGCTATCCATCTCGCTTGTCTTTTTCGCTTTGCTGTTTGCCTGCAAAAAGAATGACGAGCACCCCATCCATGCCGGGGAATACTTCCATTGCAAAGTGGATGGCCGCGACTGGTATGCCTCTAAGGATGGGGACATGTTCGCTCAGGCAGTGATAGCAACGCTTTTGGGAGATACTGTACTTGGAATTTCTGCCTATAGCAATACAGAAGTAATCGACATCTATTGCTACAATAAGCAACTCTTTTCCCAAGTAAACCATGTATTGGGAAGCTTATTAAGGGACAGTGCAGACGCAGGGTATGACAACGACCTTTCCACAAAAGAATATCGCACAGACTCAGTTCATAAGGGGATTCTAAACATTTCGCTCATAGATCCAAGAAGAAAACTGGTCGAAGGGACATTTTCCTTTTCTGCCTTACACCCCGTCACTTTAAAGACGGTTAATGTGACGGATGGGTTTTTCAGTATTTACTATCGAAATCACTAATCAATTTATGACCGGGTGATGGGCTATGGCAACTTATCCCCGGAAGATACCGTCCGCTCGGCTTATGCCTTTTTCCAGGCATGGTGGGATATGGAGCACAGTAGGGTAACAAGCGATTCTGGCACTTACGACACCATGCGGCACTTCATCAACAGTCACTCATCCTTTTAACAGCACACTGCCTCCTGGTGTCACCTGCACGAAAAGAATAGTTCATACCGGGTCAGGCAATGCGGCTCCCGAGGCTGATATTGTGGTGATTCCAAACCCGGCTGGTACTGCTTGGAACATCAATTTCAGAAACGATGAAAAAGTGCCTGCCTGGCTGGCCATCTATGATCTGAGTGGGCGCGGTATATACCGGACTGCCGTTCGAAACACGTTTGTCGAGATCGTGGATTGCAGCAAACTTGCGGCAGGCTGTTATATAGCGCGCATTCAATATCAGGACGGGAGTACAACGACGGTCAGGCTGAGTAAAGCACCTTAGCTTCGCAGCCTTCCAAACCAGCCTCAAATATGTCTCTTGTTGTAGTCGGCACCATGGCCTTTGATGCCATCGAAACACCTTTCGGAAAAACCGATCGCATCATCGGTGGCTCGGCGACTTATGTTGCCTGGTCGGCTTCTAATTTTTACCAGCCCATCAAGCAGGTTTCCATTGTAGGTGGCGACTTTCCCCAAACCGAATTTGACAAACTCAGGGCACGTGGCGTGCATTGCGAAGGCGTAGAAGTGGTGCCGGATGGCAAAAGTTTTTTCTGGAGCGGCCGCTACCACATGGACATGAACACGCGCGACACCCTGACGACCGACTTGAATGTGCTGGCGCAATTCAAGCCCTCACTGCCCGAAAGCTATCAGGACTGTGAGTTTTTGATGCTGGGCAACCTCGTGCCGGCTGTGCAAATGAGCGTAATCCGACAGCTCCGCAAACGCCCGAAACTGATTGTGCTGGATACGATGAACTTCTGGATGGACACGGCCATGGAAGATTTGAAAAAGGCACTCACTATGGTGGATGTGCTGCTGGTGAATGATGCCGAGGCGCGACAACTCAGTGGCGAATATTCCCTGCCCAAAGCTGCCATGAAAATCCAGGCCATGGGACCGAAATATCTCATCATCAAAAAAGGGGAGCATGGCGCCCTGCTCTTTCAGGGCAAGCATGTCTTCTTTGCTCCGGCCTTGCCTTTGGATGAAGTTTTTGATCCCACAGGCGCCGGCGACACCTTCGCGGGCGGCTTCATGGGACACCTGGCGCACACCCAAGACATTTCTTTCGAAAACATGAAAACAGCCATCATTGTTGGTTCGGCCATGGCTTCATTTTGTGTAGAAAAATTCGGCCCCTCCCGGCTACAATCGCTCACCAAAAAAGAAATTGAAGAGCGCATTGAAGAGTTTGTTGAATTGGTCAGCTTTGATATTGACCTGGTAGGCTAAAATCAGGAAAGCGAAGAAGGCCGGTAATCAACTCAAACCCGGCACATCTCCGCTTTTGAAACGGAACAAGTTTTCCCGAAAAGGATTGCTTTCACCCACAACCCAGATCAGGAAATCCCTTCCTGAATAGGCATCTATCGGTGCAGCGTTATCGAATAGGTCTTGCCGTTGACGGTATAGTTGGCCTGCGCATCGCAGGTTCCGTTTCCATAATCTAAAGTGCGGGCAGAGGCACCTTGCGGTGTAATCTGCACCACACCGCTTTCTATCCAGCGGCAATTGAGCGCAATATGCAAAGGCGTAGTGGTTTGGAAGCTGAATATTTTTCCATTGGCCCGGGTAATGCTGCCACTGCCGGTGATATCATATTCATCGTCAGATCTGGTGGCCGTGCTGTATCCGGCAACCCAGGTGCGGGTCTTCGTGCTGGTGTACGAGATGGTGCCGGCATTATTGGCTAAGATGATTTTCCCATTCACCGTGATGTGATATACCGGATGACCTGCAGCATCGTCAGCCACACGCAGCACAGACTTGGTGCCCATAATTTGGTTGTCGTTGACGTAGTAGTTGTCGAAGCTGATGTCGTGTTGGTGATTGGGGTCACGATAGCGACCGGTATAGCTCACGATGATTTTCCCACGACGATAATCACCATCAGCGCAGAGGCAATTAGTACTGCCAAAATCAATCGTGATGGTATGTGGGATTGAAACAGTGTCGCGGGTTACTGTTGCGCAGCCACTGAGCGGGCTGGCCGTTCCGCCGGTCATGCGGTAGGTGGTGAGTTGGCCGCCATCGGCAGCCTGATCCGCTATGTTTTGCACGTCTGCAAAAGTTTGTCCGGCTAGGGCATGGTCTGTTGCATACCCAGTGTCTTCATCCACGCCTGCATCCTTGAGGCGATGGCAGGAAGCGGTGGCCATCAAAGCGACTGTAAGCATGGCGCAGAGTGCGCTGCGGGAATTCATAGAGCGAAGCATGATGATGATTTTTTTGTGCAGGCTCTGACCCTGAATACATGCCTTGGGTTTAATCGCTCAATAAAAAGAGAACTGTCAGTTTTTGATTACAGGCTTCCGCTGATGTTTCCAGCGGCGGTGGCTCCAGAGCCAATTCTCGGGCTGTTGGTTCAGTTGCTTTTCTACGAACTGCACATACCCTTTCAGGATGTCGCCTTCCGGCATTTGCGAAGCATCTTCGCATAGCTTCTCCAGAGTAGCTTCATAATATCCTCTGCGCAATTTTCGAATTCCAATCATGACCACAGCAGCTTTTGCCCGGCGTGGCATCTGCTCCGGTCCGCGGAAGAAAGGGGCTTCCCGATGCATGAATGGAAGCCATTCCGCCACTTCAACAACCGAGGGATTTTGGTCGGCAGCGAGGCCCAGCACATATCGGCTTTGGGCAAGCTGCCTGAAACCACTGAGCAGCCCTTTCATACTAATCATTTTCGCACCGAGCCGAGTGCGGATGTGCAACATCAGCCGGTCAAACGATTTGCTGGATAAAGGGAGATAAACACAGGCATAGCTGAACGTTGTGTTGCACGCAACGGTCACATTGGCCCATTCCCAATTGAAGGTGTGGCCGGTGAGCAGATAGACATTTTTGCCCGCATCGTACAAGGGTTGCAGCAGCTCCCAATTCCCTTTCATGCGGCGGTTCAGGCTGCGTTTGCTCATCGTCATCAGTTTCACAGTCTCGATCCACTGGTCGCAGAATGAGCGATAAAAGCGTAGCATGATTTGCTCAATCTCGGCTGCATCCTTTTCCGGAAAAGCATGGCTCAGGTTACTGCGCACCACTTCTTTGCGATAGCCCATTACATGATAGATGACGACAAAGGCCAGGTCGCTGAGGCCATAGAGTAGCCAAAGCGGTAGCAAGGAAATGAGCCAGAAAATGCCGTAGAGTATTGCGTACACAGGACGCAAGTTGCACATCAATTCAGCAACAGAGCAGATGATTTAGGATACATCAAAACCGCTCAGTCCATCAGGTTGTAGATCTTCCGGATGTCCTGAAGCATCTTGTCGAAATCAATGTTGAGGTCTTGCAACAGGCCTACATTCATGTCGAACACCCAGCCATGTACGCGCGGAAAGCCTGTGTGCAGAAACTCACTTTGCACCGCAGCAATCTTCACCACATTGCGGCATTGCTCATACACATTCAGCTCCACCAACCTGTTGTAACGAGCATGTTCATCGCTAATGGCATCCAGTTCGGTTTCATGCAGGCGATACACATCGCGGATGTTGCGCAGCCAGGGATTGAGCAGGCCCATGTCTTTCGGGATCATCGCAGCACGCACTCCGCCACAATTGTAGTGGCCACAGACAATGATGTGCTTCACATGCAGGATGGACACTGCGTAGTTGATTACGCTCATCGCATTCAAATCAGTGTTCACAACCAGGTTGGCAATATTCCGGTGCACGAAAACTTCACCGGCGCCAAGCCCCATGATTTCATTGGCCGGCACCCGACTGTCGGAGCATCCGATGAATAGATAATCCGGGTTTTGGTCGGAAGCAAGCTTGCTGAAAAAGTCAGCATCCTTTGATTTCATTTCAGCCACCCATTGGCGGTTGTTTTCAAAAATCTGATCGTATGCGTTCATGAAAGACAAAGGTAGATGAGCATACACTAAGCGCCTTTCTTAATAGCTTATGATGGCATTGCCTGCTCATACTTTAAGCCTCATTCGATGAAAATATTCGGTAGCATTTTTATCATCAGGAACAAAAGAAAAAGGCCACCCTTTCGGGCAGCCTCAATTCATTTTTCAATTGTGAAGATTAACGCCTATGGCCGCCACCGCCAAAGCTGCTGCGTCCTCCTCCTGAATGACCACCGCCAAAGCTGCCACCACCGCCACGCTCAAAGCCGCCACTACGTTCCATATTTCCACCACCGCGCCTGAAGTTATTGTCTCTTTCAAAATTGCGGTTTGGAGCTGGCTGTTCATTGCGGGGCTCAGGAGCTGAGAATCGGCGTGGCTCCGGGCTAACAGGCATCTGCATTTCATTATTACGTTGCGACATATCTGGTCGTTGCTGCCTGCTGGGTTCAAACCAAGAATCCCTTCCGGTAGCAGGTGCAGCCGGACGGGTATCATCCTGGCGCACCGCAGGCGATTCAGACCAGCCATTACGCATCGGGCGGTCATTCCTGCGCAGTGACATATCGTTTGCATCGCTGCGCGAAAAATCTTCACGGTTTTCCATAGTAGCCGATGAAGGACGGCCAAAAGCATTATTTCGTGGCGTCTCAGTACCGGTCATCACAGGCCGCGAAGAAGTGGCAGTGCGGAAGGTGCTGATGCCGGGCGTACTCCCAGACATGCTATTCAGGGCAGTTGGACGTAGGCTGTAACGCGGGCCGTAGGTGATTGTTTTTTGCGGGAAATATTGATCGCCGTTGTAGCTGTAAAGTCCGGCATAGTAGCCATTCCAATAACCGCTGTAGTAACCGCCCATGCCCCCGTAGGGATAGCTGTAATAAGAGTTGAAATAGGGCGAGCCGTACCA
>CAYRJR010000129.1:0-8060 GCA_964424655.1 uncultured Chitinophagaceae bacterium | reverse complement strand
ATTGCCACACGTAATCGCCTAAGCGCTGTGTGTGTGTGTGTGTGTGTGTGTGTGTGTGTGTGTGTGTGTAAACAGACAACTGTTCGGCTTGCCGGGGCGCAGTATGTAGCGCCCGAGCGGATTGTTTTTAAGATTCATGATAAATGAATTTTAAAGGGTGAAAAAAAGAAACGCTTTTTTCGGGTGGCCTTCCACCTAGCCGATAACTTGGTAAAGTTTACACTTTTTAAAACTCTGGTCAAGCGTTTTTAAACGGTGTTTTTGCATAAAGAAAAAGCCCATGTTTTTGAAAATCAGGCTACTGAATTTTTGTGTCCCAAAAAGGGATTGGTATTGTCTTTTGAATTTTTCCGAATTGCCCGTTGCTTAACCATTATTGAAAAAAACAGACTCAACCTGGGAAGGTCAAAAAAGAAGGCCTGGAAAAACGAAAGCAAAGGCCCCGAGCCGCAGTAAACGAAATGGGCATTTTCCGGGCAAAGCTGAACAGTGAAATATAGCCGAAGAGTGCGACGCAACGGATGCTGCATAGCAAACCTAAAGCCGGCTAAAAAAAAAACTTTGTTTGGTCAGTGGGTACGGCCCATACATTTGCCCGGCAAAACGGTTCCCCGCCTTCAGGGCCGGGATGAAAAGGGAACGAGGTGAAAGTCCTCGACATTACCCGATGCTGTAAGCTTCCTGAACCACCCTTTGCAAACCGCCACTGTCGCTGAAAAGACGACGGGAAGGCGCAAAGGGAGAAGCAAAGTCAGAAGACCTGCCGCCTTGCAACATATCCTTCATGGCCCTCGGGAATAAGGGCTGGAGTGGAAGCCGCTTTGCTGAGCAGCTTCACTTTCCATCTTATTCTGGCGCGGCTTTGAGGCAAGCCTGTTCACTCATAGCAACCCATATATCATGCGCTCATTGCTCCTTTTTTTGCTGGTGGCCCTGCCACTATCAGCCTTTTGCCAAACAGTCTCGGACTTTGAAACTCCGGTACTACCGCAGCAGGACACCTTCTACCTCAACTATGGCCCCAAAGGCAGCGACCGCGGCTTCGATAATGGCCTCGCTCATTTCCCTTTTTACACAGACAGCTTCGGAACAACGGCTTTCTGGCGCAGCGGATTTTCCTATTCCAATATGCAGGATAGTGTGAGCAGCGGACGGGGCAACATGTTTGCTGCCCGCACGGGCATTGGCTATGGAGGCTCTTCCCAATATGCCGTTGGGCAATTCAACGCAGCCTATGATGACTCGCTGCACATCCTGCTTAAGCCCGGCGCACAAGGTAAAGGAGCACTCGGCTTTTATGCCACCAACTCCTCTTACGCCTACTACAGCATGCGTGTGGGTGATGCTTTTTCCCGCAAGTTTGGCGACACCACCGGCACGCACAGTGGCTTGCCTCAGGGCAGTTATCCCGACTTCCTTCGGCTGATTATTCAGGCCTATTCAGGTGGTGTGCTGAAGCCGGATACTGTGGAATTTTACCTCGCTGACTTCCGGGATGCCGACTCCACAAAAGACTATATCCTTAGTAGCTGGAAGTGGGTCAGCCTGACCAAGCTGGGTGCTGCCGATAGCTTTAAGCTTCGCTTGCAGGGTAGTGATACGGCCTCTTTTGGCGGCCCGATTGCATACTTAAACACGCCTTCTTTTTTCTGCATAGACAACTTCACAACGGCGGATACACCCAGTGCGGTTGCCCCGATAAAAACCTGGGCGGCACGGGTCTTCCCTAATCCTGCACAACAACATCTTTTCGTGGAATTGCCGGCGAGTCAGTCTGCGAAAATTTCACTTACAGACCTTCAGGGGCGTGTGCTGCGCAGCATGACTTCGCACGGCGGGCTACAGGATTTCGACATCCGCGATCTGGCGACCGGCTACTATATCCTCCGCCTCGAAAACGAGCAGGGGCAAAGCATTGCTCAAAAAATTCTGAAACAATAAGCACTTTGTTTTTTCAAAAATGATTTCGCCGGCCACCAAGATCCTATATCGTATGACACGCCCTTTTTTTCTGGTACTGCTGCTGCTTTGCAGCCCTAATCTGAGGGCACAATTTGCCCCGCAGGTTGGTATGAGCGGCAGCACGGCCATTTCGAAAAACAGTCCTCTGATTGTGGGCTGGGCGAATGCCTGCACAGTGCAACGGGGCCTGCAACAAGTGGGGAATCCGGGCCTGGGTCTGGCGAGTATGGGTAATAGTAGTCTGGCGTTGGGGGCTGCTGATGGTACGGTGGTGAGCCTCGGCGATAGTGGTGTGGCCTTGCTTCAATTTGCCAGCCCGATAACGGATGGCCCTGGTGCCGACTTTGCGGTGTTTGAAAATGGGTTTTTTCAAGCTGGAGATTCTGTGAATGCCTTTCTGGAACTGGCTTTTGTGGAGGTAAGCTCTGATGGTGTTCGCTTCGTCCGATTTCCGGCCAGCAGCCTCACGCAAGACACGCTTCAGCTTTCGCCTTCCGGGTCGCCCAGCCTGATTGATGCGCGGCAAATCAACAACCTGGCCGGGAAATACATCGCAGGCTGGGGCACCCCTTTCGACCTGGCCGAGCTGGCTGACTCAGCGGGATTGGATATCCATGCCATCACGCAAGTCAGGCTTGTGGATGTGGTGGGCAGTATTGGTCAGTATGCCAGTCACGACCATTCCGGGCGCATCATCAATGACCCCTTTCCTTCCCCTTTCCCCAGCAGTGGTTTCGACCTGGATGCGGTGGGTGTCATGCATCAATTGCCTCTGAATGTGCAAGCGCCTGGTACGCCGGTTGCTATTCATGTTCAGCCCAATCCTGCGGCGGATTTTGTGATGTTGCAACTGTCTTTTGCGCAAGCGCAACTTCGGTTGTATGATGCATCAGGCAGGCTATTGCGGGAACAATTTGCTGTGCAACATGTAGCCCGGTTTGAACTCAAAGACCTATCACCCGGTCTGTATTTTATAGAGGCAAAATCAAACGATGGACGCAGATGTCGCGCAGGCTTATTGCATTATTGATTTTGGTGTTTTTCGGATTTTTTTCCTGCAAACGCCCTCCCGTTGACACACCACTGCCGCAGGCTTCGGGCGGTCGTGTGTTTGTGGTTTGCGAAGGAGCCTATGGCAATGGCAACAGCGCCCTGACGGTTTATTATCCGGATTCAGGAATAGTGGTTGCAGATGCTTTTGCTGCCGCAAATGGTCGTAGCCTGGGTGATGTCTTTCAGAGCATGATTGCATGGCCCGGCAGTGGCCAGTTTATGCTTTGCATCAACAACAGCGACCGGATTTCTTTTCTTGAAAAAAAATCGCTGCACGAGACGGCTGAGATGAACCTGCCCAAGCCCAGATATGCAGTTCCGGTCAGTGGCAGTAAGGTGTTTGTCTCTTCGCTATTTGGGAATCATGTGTACATCCTGAACCCGCAAATCAGGAGCATTGAAAAGACGATTTCGATGCCTTTCAAAAACCCGGAAGGTATGTTGTTGGCACAGGGAAAACTTTGGGTGGCTACCTGGGATACGGCGGCTTCGCATATCTATGCTATAGACACGATAAGCTATGAAATTGTGGACAGCCTGGCGATTTCAGGACGTGGCCCACAGGAAATTCTGGAAGATGCTCAAGGCATGTTGTGGGTGCTTTCCGGCAATGATGCGCAAAGAGTGGAATCGAAACTGACCCGCCTCAATCCCAATACAGGTACCATTATCCGCAGCTATTCCTTCGCGTCGGCTGTGGCCATCAAACCAACCTTTAATGTGGCAAGAGATACACTCTACTTTTTGGAGGTGGCCTACAATGGCGGGAGCATTCATAATGGTGTCTATAGGATGAATATCCTGGATGCTGCTTTGCCGCAACAACCTTTCATCGCTGCGCAGGGCTTGCAATATTTCTGGGGCTTGGGTGTGCATCCCCGCAGCGGGAATATTTATGTGGCCGACCCGAAAGGATTCACACAAAAGGGCAGGGTGATGGTGTATCGTCCGGATGGGCATGCGCAGGATTCGTTCGCGACGGGTGTTGGGCCGGGACATTTTTATTTTGAGCCATAGCTCATGCGTTTACTGTTCTTCTGTTTTCTTTTTTTCTGCGTCTGCCCAGAGCTTCATGCCCAGATTCAGGCAGACACGCTGCTGGGTGCGGAGGTGCATGCCCAAAGGGATACCCGGTCGCTCAAAGATGAATATGCATCAGGCATCAAAAGGAAAGAAATAGATGCTGCTACGCTTGAAATTTTCAGGCAACAAAGCCTGGGTGCCTTGCTTGCGGCACGCTCTCTGGCCTTTGTGAAGTCAACCGGACTGAACAGTTTTTCAACCCTGAGCCTTCGCGGAGCATCTGCTGCGCAGACAGCGGTGTATTGGGAAGGAGTGCCTTTGATGAATAGTGCATCAGGCTTAGTGGATGTGTCGCTGATGCCATTGACTTTTGCCGGAAAAGTGTGGATTGATTATGGTAGTAGTGCAGCGCTGCGTGGTAGTGGTAATGTAGGCGGTGCCATCATGCTTTCTGATGAACAACCTTATTTCCAATCCGGTCAGGAATGGCGAGGGGCAGCAGGGCTTACCACGGGTTCATTTTCGCAATATGGAGCTGAGGGGCACGCCAGCTATAGTTCGAAGTATGCGTTTGCCAATGTTGGAATCAGTGCAACAACTGCTGACAATAATTTCCCGGCGGAGGATGAACAAGGGAAAAGCTACCTGATGCCCCATGCTGCTCAGCGGCAATGGAATGGTTCGGCCTTGTTGGCCTATCAGCCGGATGCGCGGACCCTATTTAGCCTGCACAGCCAGGTCACAAGCAGCCATCGGGAAATACCTCCGGCTCTTTTTGAAGCCCAATCAACCAAGCAGCAGGATAACCAGGACATTCGCCTGCTGTTGCAGTGGCAGCAAAGCGATAAGCGTCATCCTGCGTTGAAACATTATGCCAAGCTGGCTTTACTCAACAATGTACTTGCCTACTCGGACAGCAGCATCGGATTGTATTCTAACCTGCATACTCCTCAAGTCTTTGCTGAAGCAGGCTGGGAAGCTTCTTTTTTAAAAAATGGGAAGCTACTTGTCTTTGCTCCGCTTCAATATTCCTGGTTGAAAGAAAGAGAGGCTTCGCAATTCCGTGCGGCCCTTGCAGGCGCTCTGAGTGTTCCCTTTTTTTTGAAAAAAAATCAGCAACAATACGCCTTGCGGACGGCGCTCAATTTTCGGATTGAATCTTTTAACGGCACCTGGATTACTCTGCCCGGCGCTAACCTGAGTCTGCTATTAGCAGGAGGATGGAAGATTCGGGGTAATGCGCAATACACATATCGTGCGCCTACATTGAATGAATTGTATTATCAGCCCGGAGGTAACGACCAGCTTCGTCCGGAACATGGCTGGAGTTATGATGCAGGCCTTGAATGGGAAGTGAAGCGGACTTTGGGCTGGAGTCACAAGCACAATATTTCAGTTTATCAGCGTGACATTCATGACTGGATAATCTGGCTGGGCGGAGCCATCTGGACACCCCACAACCTGGCTTTGGTGCGTAGCAGAGGCATCGAAACCGGGCATGAATTGAGTTGGCGGACAGGAAAATTTTATAGCAGTCTTTCCATTGAGGGTGCACTGATAAGTTCCAGGATGCGGTCATCATCGCTGACTGCAGACAGTAGTGTAGGAAAGCAATTGCCCTACGTGCCGCCTGCTATGGCAAATGCAACCTTAGATCTGGGTTGGAACCGGATGATGATTCAATGGAGTACGGCCTTTGTCGGACTTCGCTACACGTTAAGCGATGAATCTGACTGGCTGGATGCGTACAGCGTTTCGAACCTTAGTCTGGTGTTTACCGTTCCGATGAAGGCACAGATTCTCAGATTCCAGGCTATGCTTCAAAATATCTTTAATACGCCCTATCAGGTGGTGGCATACAGGCCCATGCCGGGATTTAATTGGAACTTTGGAGCCAGTATTTACCTCAGAAATGGGGCTGAATAGTCAATTTTGAAAAAATATTTCAGACCAGACCCAACCCTTTTCTAAAAAGTGCTGTCTTGTTTGGTTGAAAATCGTTTAACAGAAATTAGTTGTCCTTAGCCTTGGCATATAGTTTACCTGGTCAGGCCGATGAGCTTCAGGAGCTGATACAGGGATGTATCCGCAATGAACGTGCGGCCCAGGAGAAGGTGTATCGGTTATTCTATGGCAAGATGATGGCCTTAGTTCGCCGGTATATCAACCGGGAGGAATCGGCAGAAGAAGTATTGAATAATGGATTTTTAAGAGCGTTTCAGCGGGTTGGTCAGTATAGTTATCAGGGTTCTTTTGAAGGTTGGTTGCGGAAACTTGTCTTGCATGCTATATACGATTACGCAAAGAAGAATGTTCGGTATGAAAAACGCGTATTGTTTGTAGAAAGAGAAGAAGTGGTACCTCGGGATTTCGCCGACAGGCTCTATTACAACCAGATTTTAGAGCTGGTTCAGCGCCTACCGGAGTCCACCCGTTTGGTGTTCAACCTCTTCGTTTTGGAAGGCCTGACCCATTCGGAAATTTCCAAAGCCATAAACATATCCGAAGGCACATCGAAATGGCAATTGAGCCGGGCAAGAGAAATTCTTAAAGAACAAATTGAAAAGTTGGAACTGCATTTGAAACAATAGAAAAATCTATCCACAGATGGATAACAATATGATTCGAATTGATGACCTGGTGCGGCAGCACTTAGCTGGCGGCGAGAAACCGGAACGTTCCGGTGCCTGGCTGAATATGCGCGACCTGCTGGACAAGGAAATGCCTCAGGCAGCAGGCCCTAACTGGCGCCGCATCTTCGGCTACCTCAGCCTACTGCTCTTATTGGGTGCCGGCAGCGTTGGTGGCTACAAGCTTTACCAAAACGGAATCGGCATAGCCGGTGGTGGAAGCTCAGCTCCGGAAGAGCCCACTATATCAACAATCACTTCAACACCTACTTCAGGAAACCCGGCCTTATCTGCAACAATTGCTTCTAAACTACCTGCTCGTTCAACGGCTCAAAATTCAAACAGAACTTCTGCTGAAAAACCCCAAAGACATTCTTCAATTACCTCAGAAAATACTACTGCCTCAAGTCTGAATTCAGACATATCGAATCATCAAAAAACACAGAATACTAACCGGCACGAGGCATCTTTTGCTGCAAGCAATACAAACACAACTACTAAATCAACCAGCCCTGTTTCGAAAGCTCAAACAGAATCTCATGGGCATCATAATTCCCAAGCACCTGCACAAAAGCAGTTCCCGAATTCTTATGCTGCCCACACAGATGCTACCAGGCTGCATGCCCTTCATCCGAACAACGCTACTATCAATATTCCAAGCCTGACTCAGCCACAAATGGCTCATATCCGGCACGACTCTGTGCAACGACTGGAATTGGTGAGCCGTCGCATCTTTGATGCATCAGTCAATGACTATGTAGTTCGCGTGGATACGTTCCCGATAGGCAAGTTTGCGCGTAATATTTTCCTGCCCCTGATGCCTGAAGAAACTGCCACTACCAGTACTACTTCACTACAGGCAACTCAGACCAGGCAGCCTGCTATTGCCTCAAAGATGAGCACTACTTCTAAGCAGGCCCAGGTATCAAAATCTGTAATTCCTTCCCATGCTTCGGAGGTTGTCAGGAATGAGCAAACACTTGCTTCTAAGCCGGCAACAAACCCGTCCAATACTGTGCTAACACCAACAGCAAGCGCCACAAGTGCTACAGTACTTGCGTCGAATAAAACTACCTCCAGGCATTTCAACTTCTTCGATTTTGAGCGCCTTGCCGCAGTGATGAATCAGGTCAAATCCAACTTGCAACGTATCGAGCTATATCCTGGACTCATGGCGGGTATCAATGCAAGCATGTTTACGCCAAATGCATTGGGTGGTGTACAGGCAGGCATTACCTCATTGTTTATCCTCAATGATTATTGGAGCCTGATGACAGAATTGAAATACTTCCAGCGCTATAATACCGGTAGCAGTGTGCGTGATGACTACAAGCAAGTGATGAATGGCACGGTGAATTTTACACAGGTGAATGGTATTGATTACAAGGAATA
>CAYRJR010000128.1:0-8085 GCA_964424655.1 uncultured Chitinophagaceae bacterium | reverse complement strand
TCTCCCTGCACCCATACATTCCCCCATTTCCCGCCCTGGGCACTTACATTAAGGCCCGGCATAGTGAACAGGCAAAGCAGTATCCACAACCTCTTATTCATGTACCACAATGATTTTGTGCAGTTCCCGCAGGCTACCATTTACAAAATACCGGCACACAAAGACGCCCGCCGGCAGGCATCCAAGGCTCAGGCTGGCCTTGCCGCCGTTTTTGTCGGGCAGTGTCAGCGAGGCCACCTTGCGGCTGGTCATGTCGCTTATTTCCAATTGGCCGCCGGCGGGGTATTCCACATACAGCATGCCTGATACGGGATTGGGGTAAAGCCTGAAGTCTGTGTTACTATTACTGGAAGGCAACATACGCTGATTGCCCTGGTTTCCAGTGTCCAATTATATATTTTTTGAGTGTGCAATAAGATGAATTTGCTGCGCTGCGTTTTTAGGCGTGAAAATAATCCAACAACCTATTTGGTTGTAGCCCCGACGCAGTACCGCAATTTCCAATTCCAATCAAAGGGTAGTGGTATGGCCCTTATTCTTCGCCACTCAGCAAAACGCCCGGCTCCTGCACAGTGGCAAATTCAGGCTGTGGTTCCGGTCTGGTTTCCTGATATCGGTGTTTCAATGTAGAGATGGCAAATATTAGCGCGGTAAGCAGGAAGATGGCCCCGAGGATAAACGGTGCACCGGGGAAATAAAGCCTCGAGCCCACCTGGCTAAAGAAGTAAAAAGTGTTGTTCATGATCAACGGGCCGAAAATGCTGGTAGCACTCATCAGACTGGTCAATGCCCCCTGCAATTCACCTTGTGCATTTGGTGGCACCTGTATCGAAATGATGCCCTGCAAGGCAGGTCCTGCGATGCCGCCGAGGCAATAGGGGAGAAGGATGGCAAACATCATCCAACCCTGGTTGGCAATGCCAAAAAGTGACATGCCCAGCGTATAAAGAACAAGCCCGAGAATGACTGCATTCTTGTTACCAATTTTTGGATTGACCACACGAATCAGCCCTCCCTGAACACCGCTAATCAGCAAGCCCACTACTGCTAAGGAAAATCCAATCATCCCTTCTGACCAGCCAAAGCGAAACGCTGTGTAGAAACTCCAGTTGCTTTGAACGGCATGAGCACCGAGATAAATAAGCGTGAGGCTAACGACCAGGCCACTTACTACCGGATACTTCCGCAACTGCATCAAAGAACCTATTGGATTAGCCCGCTTCCAGTTTATCGCGCGCCTATGTTCTACCTTAAGGCTCTCTGGTATAAAGAAATATCCGTAGATGAAATTGACTGCACACAGTACGGCTGCCAGCCAGAACGGCGCTCTCAGGCCATAACCTGCCACCATTCCTCCTAAAGCAGGGCCGATAATAAATCCGAGTCCAAAGGCAGCACCAATAAGTCCAAAATTCTGGGATCGCTTTTCAGGCGTAGAAACATCCGCTATATATGCAGTGGCAACGCTGAAAGATGCACCGGTGATGCCGGCAAAAAATCGGCCTACAAACAACCAGGCAATGGTAGGTGCATTGGCTAAAAAAATATAGTCAAGACAAAAGCCTGCAAGTGCCATAAGCAACACAGGCCGGCGCCCAAAGCGGTCGGACATTGCACCCAGCAGGGGAGCGCAGATAAATTGCATTATGGCGTAAGTAGCACTTAGCCAACCGCCAATTTTCGAAGCTGTGCTTAGATCCGTATGGCCGAGCGTTGCGAGTAGCTTAGGCATCACCGGAATGATGATTCCCCAACCGATAATATCTATGAGAACAGTGACGAAGATGAAAGTGAGCGCCCGTCTTGAACTGGAATTTTTCATGGGGGCGCAAATGTAGCTTCCTGACTTGAACAGAAATTTATTTATCTGAGCCAGTTTGCTCAACAGCGGAATTTTGACGGTAAGTGCTGTCAGTCATGTGTAATTTCAAATGCCCTTATTTTAACATGTAGGAATGAGGCACAGGCGTAACAAACAGCCTACATTTAAAATTAAATAATCAAAGTCATGAAAAAATTCATCCTCGTGGTTGTAGTCGTTATGATGTCTGGAGCTGTGTACGCACAACAACAGAGCAAAAAGTCACCACAACAAAAGTTGGTGCATCAGTCAATGACCAAATCGAACAAGGCGCAGCTAAAGATGGAAGTAAGGAGCGCAGCAACTGCGAATTTTGACCTTAACACGCGCTATTGGCTCGAAAGCATCCGCAAGAAAGTTTACGGTTTTCAAAAGAAAGCAACCGGAGGATGTTGAAGAAGCATCAGTAGATGTACCGCACAATCGCATCGCCCATCTTGAATGTTTAAGGATGGCGATGCGATTTTTCATTTTGCGTGAATGAGCAGGCAGACTTGAATAAGGAATATCAGCAAGGTCGAAAACAGCAACAATAATTGGGCCATAATTTACATTATGTAAAGTAGAAAATTTCTGAAGAAAATCTTTTCAATACGCCTATACGCTTATGACTACTTCATCTTCAAAATCTTAGGTAGAATATCAGGCTGTTTGCAAGCCACTCAGCTCCGCCCTTATTTCTTTAATCCGGCCATCATTTCGGTACTCATCAAAGCTCATCACACGGTCAATCAATCCATTGGGCGTTATTTCCAGAATCCGGTCTGCTACAGTTTCAGCTAATGCATGGTCCCGTGTAGTGAAAATGATGGTGCCGCGAAACTCTTTCATGCCGTTGTTCAGCGCTGTAATACTTTCCAAATCAAGGTGGTTCGTAGGTTCATCCAGCAGCAAGACATTTCCCTTCAACATCATCATTCTGCTCAGCATACAACGTACTTTCTCGCCTCCACTCAAAACTGTGCACTGCTTAAGGGTCTCATCGCCTGAAAACAACATCCGACCTAAAAAGCCACGGATAAAGGTCTCGTCTTTTTCTTCAGAATATTGGCGCAGCCAGTCAATGAGATTCAGGTCTTTGCCTTTAAAATAGCTTTCATTGCTGTTAGGCAGATAAGTTGGTGTGATGGTTACTCCCCATTTGTAGTTGCCGGAATCAGGTTCAACCGTTCCTGAGAGTATTTCATAGAAAGCTGTAGTAGCCAATGAATTATCTGACAGCAAACAAATCTTCTGGCCACGTTTTACGTCAAAACTTATGTTCCGGAACAAGGGTTCCCCATTGAGTGACTTGCTCAATTCATTCACTTCCAGGATTTGGTCCCCTGCCTCACGCACCTGATTGTTGAATAAAATGGCCGGATATTTCCGATTGCTCGGTCGCATATCGTCGAGCTTAATCTTATCAAGTGCCTTTTTGCGGCTGGTAGCCTGCTTACTTTTAGAAGCGTTGGCGGAGAATCGGGCGATAAATTCCTTCAGTTCCGCAATCTTATCTTCTGCCTTCTTGTTTTGCTCAGCCCGTTGTTTCAGAAGCAGTTGGCTGGTTTCGTACCAGAAAGTGTAATTACCTGTATATATAGAAATTTTACCAAAGTCAATGTCGGCAACATGTGTACAAACGGCATCGAGGAAGTGGCGGTCGTGCGAGACAACCAACACAATTTTCTCATAACCAGCCAGAAAATCTTCCAGCCAGGAAATGGTTTCAAGGTCAAGGTCGTTGGTCGGCTCGTCTAACAAGAGAATATCCGGATTCCCAAATAATGCCTGAGCCAACAGCACTCTAACACGTTGATTACCATCTAATTCTTGCACTAATTTGTAATGCAGGTCCTCTGTAATTCCGAGGTTGCTGAGTAAAGTTGCCGCATCGCTTTCTGCATTCCAACCATCCATCTCTGCAAAATGGGCCTCCAGTTCGCCGGCTTTCAGCCCATCCGCTTCCGTAAAATCTTCTTTGGCATAAATCGCATCTTTTGCCTCCATAATCCGGTACAATTCATCATTACCCCGAATAACGGTTTGTAGCGCTGTTACTTCATTGAATTCCGAGTTATGCTGTTTCAGCACGCTCATTCTCTGGCCTTTAGAAATTTCAACCTTGCCGGTCGTTGCTTCGATTTCTCCGGAAAGTATTTTTAGAAAGGTGGATTTTCCTGCACCATTGGCGCCGATAATGCCATAGCAATTGCCCTCAGTGAAGCGAATATTTACGTCTTCAAACAAGACGCGTTTCCCGTAACGAAGCGATAAATTTTGTACCGAAAGCATAATTCGTAAATTCTTGATTACTATTCATCAAGAGCATTATTTCTTGTAAAGAACTTAGGCCCCTGGTGAAATGGCCGCGAAGGTACGAAGTCTGAGCTGCGCTGCTCGTATAATATATCTTAAAGAATGAAAATTTTACTGCCGAAATGCCTGATCGCGATTTTACGGTTTTTCAGAAAGGATTCGATGAAGAATAGCCTGAATTGCCACTGGCTCTTGTGCCCAATATTGGGTTTCTAATACCTCAAACTCCTGAAATTCACTGTATAAATTGGCAAATTCTTCTACAGAAGTTTCTTTGCCCAGTGTCTCATAATTCAGCACATACACTTTGAGGGCATCGTCTAAGCAATTCCAGAGGTTGGATTGAATTTCAAGTTGCTGGGCGGACTGGATGGCACCAACCAGGAGCTGGGCATATCCATTTTGAAAAAGCTGAATAAACCCGCCTTGTGCCAGATTTGTATTGATATAATCCAGGCACAATACCAAATTTTCAATTGGGCTAATAGATTGCTGAAATGCTTCGAAATTCCCATTTTTCCAAAGACTTTCTCGCAATGGCTGGACAAGTGCTTCAAACGCTGCTTTCCATTCTTGCTGTGTGAAGAATTTTCGAATTAGCGCTTCGTTGGCTGCCTGATGATATTGGTACAACAAGAGAGTAATTTGTCCTGCAAAGATGATGTCTGCTTAACTTCACACCATGCAACACAAAGATCGCCCACCGGTTTATTATGCTGAGTATTTACAGCTTGACAAAATCCTGAATGCCCAGGCACCTGAAAGCGCCAAAGAAGGACAACCCGCTGATGATGAGATGCTTTTTATCATCATTCACCAAACTTATGAATTGTGGTTTAAGCAGGTTTTGTTTGAATTAGATGTGATTCGAAAAGTGTTTCGCAAGCCGGAAATTGCCAATAGTTCGCCGGATATTCATAACTGTGTCCACAGGCTAAAACGCATTTGCCGCATATTGGAAATTGCAGTCAGCCAAATGACCGTGATGGAAACGATGACTCCACTCGATTTCTTGGATTTCCGTGATTTACTTCGTCCGGCTTCCGGGTTCCAAAGCGTTCAGTTTAAAATGATTGAAGCTGCTTTAGGTCTTCACTATAATGCCCGATATGGTCAGGGATATTATCTTTCCCAACTTTCAGAATCGGACATAGCTCGCGTGAAGAAAGCGGAAAGTGAACAGTCTTTGTTCGTGCTGGTCAATAATTGGTTAGAGCGCATGCCCTTTATCAAAAGTAATGGTGCACATTGGCCAAATGGCGATGGCTTTTATGATTTGTACCGTAAAGCCTATGAAGAAAGCTTGCGACCTGGCGAAGAAGCTAACCTGCAACAGTTTGACCGCCTTTTTAAAGATCAGAACTCATATCCCGAAGGCCGGAACTTATCCTTTACAGCGACACAGAATGCCTTATTTATCCTACTCTATCGTGATTATCCGCTGATGCAATTGCCCTATGAACTGCTCAGCACCTTACTCGAAGTGGACGAACATATGTCTATGTGGCGGCACCGCCATATTCATTTGGTACAGCGTACAATCGGCAAGCGTACAGGCACAGGAGGCAGCACGGGTGCCGAATATCTTCAAAAGGCTGCTGATAGTCACACTATATTTAAAGAAATGGCGGAATTGACTTCGTATCTCTTGCCCCGCACCATGTTACCCAAGCTTCCGCAAGGTTTGGTTAAGGAGTTGAGCTACGATTAATGAGCATCACTATTTCTGTTGAAAACCTTTGCAAGTCCTATCCCGGAACACATGTTCCGGCATTGGACGATTTGTCGCTGACAGTAGCTCGTTCTGAAATTTTCGGATTGTTGGGGCCAAACGGTGCCGGCAAAACAACGACCATCAAAATCTTATGCGGGCTATTGAAGGCAGACTCGGGCCAAGTGAAAATTTTTGGACTGAATCTCGCTCAGCATCTGACAGAAATCAGATTCAGGTTGGGTCTTGTACCCCAATATATTGCACTCTACCCTGCCCTGACAGGCATTGAAAACCTTCGATATACCGGCAGGCTTTACAATCTGAGTGAAGCACAAATCCACAGTCGGAGTACTACCCTATTGGAACGCCTCGGACTAGAAGCACATGCTGGTAAACGCGTTTCGCGATACAGTGGGGGCATGAAAAGGCGCCTGAATATTATTGCTTCATTGTTGCACGAGCCAGAGTTACTCATTCTTGATGAGCCTACTGCCAGTGTGGATGTCCACAGCAGGGCACTCATCCTGAACTTTTTACAGGAATATCGCCAGCTCGGAAAGACCATAGTTTATACTTCTCACCAAATGGAAGAAGCTGAGCAGATTTGCGACCGGGTTTGCATTGTGGATGAAGGGAAAATGATTGTCGAAGGAAAGCCTAAAGAATTAATTGCCACTACAGAGGGTTGTCATCGTTTAGAAGATGTTTTTTTGCATTATACGGGACATTCTGTTCGGGATTAATTTTCTAAATAATTGACTTTCACTTGCGCTACGCGAAAATTATCTACGCAACTCTGGTCAAGGAATGGTTGATTCTCCGCCGCGACCCGGGAGGCTTGCTTATTTTGTTAGCAATGCCTGCCCTGCTTATTTTAATCATGGCAGTGGTACAAGATGCACCTTTCCGGGATTATCAAAATCTGCAACTTAAAATCCTGGTTGCAGATGAAGACCAGGGGCAACTCAGCGAAGCTGTATCCGGCGCCTTCCATAAAAATTCAGGAATAATCTTGACGGACTCTATTGATGGTAAACCTATTAGCCAAATCCAATTGCAGCAATTGTTGCAGCATGGGAGCTATAAAATTGGGCTCATTATCCCCAAGGGGGCTAGTAGTGAAATAGCTAATGCGGCAAATTCTGTAGCCAATTCCCTGAGTGCTGCTATGGGCACAGGAAAGTTACCGCAGCGTGCTGCTCGCGATTCCATGAACATTCGATTGCTGTTTGACCCTACTTCCCGACCAGCATTCCGGCTCGCCATTCATGCAGCTTTAGACAAAGCCATTAGTGGGGCATCTATGCAAGTCCTTTTGAGCAGGCTGAACCATCTGGCAGGAAATGATAATGACACTGCATCCCAAAGGCAATTGATGAAGATGATGGAATCTCTCAGCATCCGGGACGAGCAAACTGGAGGCAGCATTGCAAACACACAACACCTTAATAGTGTGCAACATAATGTGCCAGCATGGGCCATTTTTGGTATGTTTTTCATCGTTGTCCCCTTAGGTGGGCACATCGTGCGTGAGCGGGAGCAAGGGAGTGCCTTAAGGGTCGCTCTTATTCCGGAAACGGCTATGGGTGTGGCTATTGGGAGAATCCTAGCCAACACAATTGTCTGTTGCCTTCAATTCATCGCCATGTGCCTGGTCGGGATTTGGGTAATGCCCTGGGTTGGGCTTCCTGCTCTGAATCCGGGCGCTCATCACTTGGCAATTTCTCCAATTGTTATAGCTACCGCTTTATGTGCCACAGCTTATGGCAATTTGATTGGCAGCCTATTTCGCAGTGGTATTCAGGCTGTTAGCTTCGGAGCTATTTCAATAGTCATTCTTTCTGCTTTAGGCGGCATCTGGGTACCTGCGGAAATATTACCTAAAGCAATGCAGGTCATAGCCAAATGCTCCCCTTTGCATTGGGGGCTGGAAGGGATTCAGAATGTCATCCTTCGTCAGGGAAGTTGGGGCGATGTGCTGCTACCGACTGGCATGTTGGCAGGACTCGCCGCATTGCTTTTGACACTGGGATATTGGGGCGGTAAAAAGGCAGAAAACAGCTATTAAATCATTGCTATCCAGGCATCCGGCTTTCGGGAGTTATAATTGATTTTTATACCTAAAAAAACTGGCCGGCAAGATTGCCAGCCAGAACAGTAGGCACGACTGACCAAAAGTCGAACCTTTTAATAGAGTTTCTGAGGTCCGTTT
>CAYRJR010000127.1:4766-8192 GCA_964424655.1 uncultured Chitinophagaceae bacterium | reverse complement strand
GGCGGAATTCATCTCCGATTTTGAGCATAGCTAATGCGAAATTTTTGGTACCGGGCAAATGTATAAGAGATGCCCGCTGCCTTGTAGGGTAACTATTCAAAAGCTTGTTTATTTCAGTTGAAAACGGCTATGATTTTTAGCCCTCAGCCGTTACCGTACAGTAAATTGCAAGACTAAATGAAGGGTAAGAAAATTCTTTTAGCCGTAACCGGTTCCATCGCGGCTTACAAAACGCCACTGCTGGTGCGCCTGCTGGTCAAGTCTGGTGCGGAAGTGAAAGTCCTGCTGACCGATTCGGCTCGTGACTTTGTGTCGTCACTTGCGCTGAGTACAGTTTCAAAGCATGAAGTCTTTTCCAGTGTGCACGATGGAAGCCAATGGAATAATCACGTGATGCTGGGGCGCTGGGCTGATGTGATGCTTATCGCACCTTGCAGCGCCAACACCTTAGCCAAGTTGGCTCAGGGGCTTTGCGACAACTTAGTCTGTGCTGCTTACTTATCTGCGACCTGTCCCGTGTTCATAGCTCCGGCTATGGATGAAGACATGTGGCATCATCCAGCAACACAGGCCAATATTGAAATGCTGAAATCACGTGGAAATATGCTGATTCCGGTGGCTCATGGCGAGCTGGCATCAGGGTTGATTGGCGAAGGCAGGATGACTGAACCGGAAGCGCTGCGAGACTTTGTTGCGGATTTTTTTTTCAGAAATGAAAATCAGCCATTCAAAGGACAACGGGTACTGGTAACCGCCGGCCCAACTTATGAACGCCTGGATCCGGTGCGCTTCATTGGAAACTACTCAAGTGGCAAAATGGGCATTGCAATAGCGGATACACTCGCTGCTCAGGGGGCATCCGTTACCCTCATCCTCGGCCCGACACATCTTCTACCCAAAGAACCGGGCGTTCATACACTGCGTGTAGAAAATGCTCAGGAAATGTTTGATGCTGCTTTGGACATCTTTCCAGAATGCAGCATTGCCGTGATGGCTGCAGCAGTCGCAGATTACAAGCCGGCACAGCAGGCTACTGAAAAAATAAAAAAGCAAGATGCAGCGTTAGTCCTCCATCTGACCCGAACTCCGGATATCCTGAAGACACTTGGCCAACATAAAACTGCTGCTCAGTTACTCATTGGCTTTGCATTAGAGACAAACGATGAACAACATAATGCTTTCGAGAAATTGCGTAGTAAAGGAGCCGATCTTATTGTGCTGAATTCGTTGCGTGATGCCGGAGCAGGCTTTGGGCATGACACCAATAAGGTTAGCTTTCTCAGGCCTGATGGCAGTATCGAAATCTTGCCCTTGCTTACTAAGGATGAAGTTGCTAAAGCCCTTGCCCTTGCCATTATCCAACAAAAATCAGAACCCAGTGTTTCCTAAAATTTTCACCTTCTTCCTGCTCCTGATGGGCGGAATGGGCAGCCTTGCTGCGCAGGAATTGAATTGCAAAGTGAAAGTGCTGCATGAAAAAATTACCGGTGTAGATGCTCAGGTTTTTACCAGCATGGAGCGCAGCATTACGGAGTTTCTGAATACCCGTAAATGGACCGGTGATGAATTCAAGACCCAGGAACGTATTGATTGCAACATGCTGCTCAACGTCACTGGCCATTCCGATGCAGACCCTGACCTCTACACGGCTACCCTCAGTATCCAGGCTACCAGGCCTGTGTATAACACTTCGTACAATTCGCCGACCCTCAACACGATTGATAAAGATGTGGTCTTCCATTATTCGCAATACACACCACTCAGTTTTGATGACAATCGGGTCAGTGGCAGTGATCCGCTCAGCGCGAACCTCACAGCAATCCTGGCCTACTATTCCTATCTGATACTTGGTCTGGATTATGATTCATTCTCGCCATCAGGAGGAACAAACCTGTTCAAGCGAGCTCAGAATATCGTCAATAATGCACCCGAAGATGCCGGTATCAAAGGATGGAAAGCTTTTGAAGACCGCCGCAACCGGTACTGGATTATTGACCAGTTGCTCAGCCCCCGCTACACGGCTTATCGTGCCCTGTGGTATTCCTATCACCGGGAAGGGCTCGACCAACTTTATAGCAAGCCGGCAGAAGGCCGCCGAAAGATGCTCGAAGCATTGAATGGCTTGCAGAGTCTCATGCGCGACAATCCACAAAGCAGCCTCATTCAGGCTTTTTTCAATGCGAAAAGTGATGAAGTCACCAAGGTGGTGCTGCAAGGCACGAATGAAGAACGCAAGCAATACCTGACTTTGCTGGCTCAGGTGGATCCCGATAATGCTCAGAAATACCGCGCTCTTCAGGAATGAGACGATTTGTTGCACTTTGCGCAGCAACATTATTGCTGTGCACCTCATCCTGCCATCGGGAATCTGCGCATCTCCCTCCCGAAAAAATGGCTCCAATTATTGCAGAGCTACAGCTTGCTGATGTTTATTCCGGCATGCTCCAAAAGCCTGGTGAACCTTCCCGTGGGAAGGATATGGATTCGCTTGCCGTATGGACTAAAGCCATCCTGGATAAGCATCATATTTCACGCAAAGAATTTACTGCCAGCCTCGATTGGTACCGAGACAGGCCGGATCAATTAGACTCACTCTATACACGACAGGTCTTACCAATTTTGGAAACATGGCATAAGCCCTGAGCTTTCCTTTTGCCTAAGAAAAACTTAATAACATGCACTTCGCGGCTGAGTTGGAGAATTGATTCATTCGGCAACTCAATCGCAGCCTGTGGCTCTGTATTTTCGCCCGCACATGCAAGACGCGATTTCTTCGATCCTTCGAAACTCTATTTCAGTCAAACAACAAATACTGTCGGATGCTGCTTTGCTTCAGCGCATTGAAAATGCTACTCAAAGTATCGTCTCGGCTTTCCGCGCGGGAAACAAAGTGCTGTTTTGTGGCAATGGTGGCAGCGCTGCTGATGCCCAACATCTGGCTGCTGAGTTCAGTGGCCGTTTTTATACCGACCGCGACCCTTTGCCTTCTGAAGCTTTGCATTGCAACAGCTCTTACCTCACTGCTGTAGCCAATGATTATGGCTACGACCTGGTGTATAGCCGTCTGTTGAAAGGAATGGGACAAGCCGGCGATGTACTCGTCAGCCTGAGTACGTCAGGCAATTCTCAAAACATTCTTAAAGCAATGGAAATGGCACACGAGTTGAAGATGATCAACATAGCTTTCAGCGGAGAAAGCGGCGGAAAAATGAAAGAGCTTGCTGACATCCTGATTAATGTGCCCAGCAAAGACACACCCCGGATTCAGGAAAGCCATATCACCATCGGTCATATCATCTGCCAACTCTGCGAAGCACAATTATTCTAATCACACAGGAAACAAGACCATGAGCCAGGATATTTTTTCAAACACCGGACAAGCTACACCAGACTTGAGCTGGACGCTTTTCCTCGACCGCGATGGTG
>CAYRJR010000127.1:0-4756 GCA_964424655.1 uncultured Chitinophagaceae bacterium | reverse complement strand
CACAACACCTGCTGAGTTTGAGTTTTGCACCAAAGTCCCCGAAGCGATTGCCAGCTTGTCTGAAATTTTTGGGAAAATCATCATTGTGACCAACCAACGTGGTGTGGGACGTGGCCTGATGAGCCTGGAGGCCTTACATGAAATTCACCGGATGATGCGTGAGAAAATTGCAGCAGCAGGTGGCCGGATTGATAAGGTGTATGTGGCTACTTCAATGAACGATGATGACCACAACCGCAAGCCTAATCAGGGTATGGCGATGCAAGCCAAACAAGACTTTCCACAGATTGACTTCCATAAAAGCATCATGGTAGGCAATAGTATTTCAGATATGGAATTTGGGAAGCGCTTAGGCATGCACACCGTTTTTGTAACCACCAAGCACGACCCTGTAGCCTTACCTCACGATCTCGTGGACGAACAATTCGGTTCTTTGTATGAATGGGTACAGAGCATAGCTGCTTCCACAGTTGCTGCCTGATCTTTCAACTTCTTTTTTGTGTCGCCTAAATGGCGACCTCTTTTTTTATCTGAAAAGTGCACTGCCCGTGTAATACCGGATATAGCTTCAATATTGGGAAGCCACCTTCATGAGCCCTTGCTCCCCCTACCTTCGCTGACTTATGCAATCCTTACAGGAGCAGTTAGCCATCTATGAGGCGGAAATACGAGCTTTTAAGCCCGCTGATGCTACAGAATTAGAGTCCTTCCGTATTCGTTTTTTAGGAACGAAAGGCATCGTCAAAGCCATGTTTGGCGAGATGAAAAACGTGCCTGCCGAGCAACGAAAATCCGCAGGACAAATACTGAATGCTTTTAAAGAACTAGCCGAAACCAGCTACGATTCTTTCGTGCCCCAATTGCAGCCCGGACAGCATGCAAAGGACGCTGGACTTGACCCTACTTTGCCTGGCCCTGTGTTACCAACCGGAAGTCGGCATCCGCTGCGTGTGGTCGAAAATCGCATCGTTTCCATCTTCGAACGTATTGGCTTTTCTGAAGCTACCGGCCCGGAAATTGAAGACGACTGGCACAACTTCAGCTCCCTGAATATGCCTGCCGACCACCCGGCCCGCGACATGCAGGACACCTTTTATCTATCTCAAAACCCGGATTGGATGTTGCGCACACATACTTCGTCGGTACAGGCGCGCATTCTGGAGCAAGGCAAGCTTCCTGTTCGGGTTATCTGCCCGGGTCGCGTCTACCGGAATGAAACAATTTCTGCCCGCGCTCACTGCTTCTTTCATCAATGCGAAGGCTTGTATGTGGACGAAGGTGTCTCCTTCGCAGACCTCAAGCAAACGCTCTATTATTTCGTTACGGAAATGTTCGGGCCGGATACACAGGTGCGTTTTCGCCCTTCTTATTTCCCCTTCACAGAGCCCAGCGCCGAAATGGATATCTCCTGCACCGTCTGTGGTGGCTCAGGATGCGGATTGTGTAAGCAAACAGGTTGGGTAGAAATATTGGGCTGCGGTATGGTGCATCCGAATATGCTGCGCAACTTCAATCTGGACCCGGAACGCTATACCGGGTTTGCCTTTGGCATGGGTGTGGAGCGCATTACGCAAATCAAATACCGCGTGAATGACTTGCGCTTGTATTCGCAAAACGACCTTCGATTCTTAAAACAGTTTGAAGCCTTGTAGGCTTTATGCTGCCGGTGAACTTTTTTTTATAAAAAGCTTCACCTGATTAAATACTCAGACTGCAACTTGATTTTAGTAACTGGCGCCAGCGGCTTTTTGGGTGCACAACTCACGAAAAAGCTTTCGGAGAAAGGCTTGCCTGTACGTGCATTATACTGGAATTCAGAACCGGATTCTGCTTCGAAAAGCTGGCCAGGAGTGAGCTGGATGCAGTGCGACCTGCTTGATGTCTTTGACATAGATCAGGCCTTGCAAGGCATTCAGGAGGTGTATCACTGCGCAGCGCTGGTTTCCTTTAACCCACGCCGACATGCAGAAATAATGCACTTCAATCATGAGGCAACAGCCAATTTGGTGAATGCTGCTTTGGATGCCGGTATCCGAAAATTCATCCACATTTCTTCGATTGCTGCATTGGGTAGAAATAGCAGGTTAGGTCACATCAATGAAGAGGCGCAATGGGAAGAAAGCAAGCTCAATTCTACCTATGGCCGCAGCAAGTATGCTGCTGAAATGGAGGTGTGGCGCGGTATTGGCGAAGGATTGGATGCTGCCATTCTCAATCCGGGAATCATACTCGGTGCTCCGCTTAAGACAAGCGGCTGGAAGCATGGCTCTCCTGCGCTAATGAAAATGGCACACCGGGAGTTCCCTTTTTTCACACAAGGCGTAACGGCTTTCGTGGATGCGCAGGATGTAGTGCAGGCGGCCATTGCACTGATGGATTCTGAGCTGACGGCAGAGCGATACATCATCGGCGAAGGCAATCATAGCTATCGGGAGATATTCAGCCTGATGGCGGATGCTTTAGGAAAACGACCACCTCGAATTTCTGCCGGGCCATTTCTCTCGCAAATCGTATGGCGCTTTTCAGTTTTGAAGTCAGCTATTACTGGAAAGCCTGCGACCCTCACCCGTGAGACAGCACGCAATGCCCAGACCCAATCCTACTATAACCTGGATAAGTTTATTCAGGCCATCCCTGATTTTCATTACACACCATTGCAGCAAACCATTAGTCGCATGGCTGAAGCCTTTCAGCGGGATTTTGCGAATTAATCTTTCCACTGCTATGCTTCCGATGTAAAGAATGAGGTGATGTATTTCCTGAAACCACAATCAGGTAGTGCCTCATTTTTTGAATGATTTCCTGAATCGTCACTCGTCATTGGAGCAGCTTGCACGATAAATTTTTGTTTTCAATGCAGAAAGCTTCGTAAAATTGCAGCGTTGAACGGTCGTTCAACAAACGCACCCGCTGTAGGTTCTTTACAGCAATCCCTGTTCGCTTCCCCATTTTTTCTGTTGACAATTTTCTCTGTCAAAGCATTGCCGCTGCATTGCACCCCTTCTGAAAATATTTACCGGCTTAACGCCTGAGGATACTCTGGCTGCCGTTTCAACTTTTATCATCCTTCATGCCTTACGACATTAATCAGCTCAATGAGCTGTTGCTGCCCGAACTCAAAGACCTCGCGCGCAGCCTGCACATCAACGATGCAGACAGCTTCGACAAGCAACGACTGATATACTCAATCATAGACCATCAGGCGCTCAATGCCTCCAAGTCAGAAAATAATCACGCCTTGGGTGGCGAAGCAGAAGTAGTACGCAGAAAGCGCGGCAGGCCTCCCAAACAAAAAGAAGAAGGCAAGGAAGGCATGCAGGAAGGTGCTGCTGAAGCTGCCGCTGATGCCCCTAAAAAACGCAGAGGCCGTCCTCCTAAAAACACTGCGGATACAGAAATGATTCCGCCTGTTTCTGTAGATGCACAGAGCATCGAAACAGGATCCGAATGGGCCCAGCTAGCCCGCAATGAAGAAGCTGGGAAAGTGCAGACGACCCCGGATGCACAACCCGCCCAACCTGTACCCGCACAGAAAGCTTCAATTCAAATTCCCAATACGAGTGCCGCACCTCAGGCCCCTGCACAGGATGCTTCTCAACAACCTGCGCAGCCCAACGCAGACCGTCAGCGTTTCCAGCGCGACCCTGCTAACGGAAGACGGGAAAATTTCCAGCCTGATGGCCGTCCCAGGTACCAGCAGAATGGTCAGCCATTTCCCAACCAACAACAAGGCGAACGCAGACCTTATCAACCTTATCCCAATCAAAACCCCAACCAGCAGGGGCAACAACAACGCCCGAATTTCCAGCAGCGCCCACAGGGACAAGCACCCCAACAGCAGGCTACTGCCGAAGGTTCTGAGCAAAATAACCCGGCTGGCCCTGTGCAGCAGCAGGCACCTATGCCTCCCAGAAAGCCGGCTTTCCAGTCTGAGTTTGATGGCGTGGTGAAAGGGGAAGGTGTTGTGGAAATGATGCCAGAAGGCTATGCCTTTTTACGCTCTGCGGATTACAACTACCTCTCTTCGCCCGATGATGTGTATGTGTCTCAGCAGCAAATCAAGCTCTATGGCCTGAAGGTGGGCGACAGCGTGAAAGGAACCGTGCGCACCCCCAAGGAAGGCGAGAAATATTTCGCACTGGTGAAGGTGGAAACCATTAATGGTCGCCAGCCCGATGAAATCCGCGACCGCGTTCCATTCGATTATCTCACGCCTCTTTTCCCCTTCGAAAAGCTAAACCTGACCACAGGCAAGCCCAGCGAAGCCAATAATTATTCCACCCGTATCGTTGACCTCTTTACGCCTATCGGCAAGGGACAACGTGGCCTCATCGTGGCACAGCCCAAGACGGGCAAGACGATGTTGCTGAAAGAAATTGCCAACTCAATCGCCAAGAACCACCCTGAGGTTTACCTGATGGTGGTACTCATTGACGAACGCCCTGAAGAAGTGACAGACATGCAGCGCAGCGTGCGTGCAGAGGTTATCGCTTCCACTTTTGACGAGCCTGCAGATAAGCATGTGAAGGTTTCGGCCATCGCCTTGCAGAAAGCAAAACGCCTGGTCGAAGTAGGGCATGATGTGGTGATTTTACTCGACTCCATCACCCGTCTCGCACGGGCGCATAACACCGTGGCTCCTGCTTCCGGCAAGGTACTTTCCGGCGGTGTCGAAGCTAATGCCATGCAAAAGCCTAAGCAATTTTTTGGTGCGGCCCGAAAAATCGAAAATGGTGGCTCGCTCACCATACTGGCC
>CAYRJR010000126.1:0-8230 GCA_964424655.1 uncultured Chitinophagaceae bacterium | reverse complement strand
CTTCTGCTTTCAGGATTCCCCGCGACGGGCGCACTCCATCGCAGCTCAGGGCGGCATCAATGCAGCCAAGAATTATCAGAATGATGGAGACTCAACCTATCGCTTGTTTTATGACACAGTGAAGGGTGGCGACTATCGTTCGCGTGAGGCCAATGTGTATCGCCTGGCAGAAGTGTCGGCCAATATCATTGACCAATGCGTGGCTCAGGGTGTGCCCTTCGCCCGTGAATATGGCGGGCTGCTTTCCAATCGCTCGTTTGGTGGCGTGCAGGTGCAGCGCACGTTCTATGCAGCAGGCCAAACCGGGCAGCAGCTATTGATTGGTGCCTACCAGGCCCTGGAGCGGCAGATTGCTCTTGGAAATGTGACTATGTATAGCCGCCATGAAATGCTTGAAATCGTGAAGATTGATGGTAAGGCCCGCGGCATCATTGCCCGTAACCTCATTACCGGCGAGCTGGAGCGGCATTTTGGTCATGCGGTTGTGCTTTGTTCCGGCGGATATGGCAACGTTTTCTACCTCTCTACAAACGCTATGGGCAGCAACGTAACGGCTGCCTGGAAAGCCCACAAACAAGGTGCATTCTTTGGCAATCCCTGCTACACACAGATTCACCCAACCTGCATTCCTGTGTCGGGCGATCACCAGTCGAAGCTTACGCTGATGTCTGAATCGCTGCGAAATGACGGACGAATATGGGTGCCCAAAAAACAAGGCGATAATCGCAAGCCCAACGAAATTCCCGAGGCAGAACGCGATTATTATCTGGAGCGTCGCTATCCCGCTTTTGGTAACCTCGTGCCGCGCGATGTGGCTTCACGGGCTGCAAAAGAGCGCTGTGATGCAGGCTATGGTGTGGGCAGCAGCAAGCAGGCTGTTTACCTCGACTTCATGGATGCCATCATGCGCTACGGGCATGTAGAGGCGCACAAACAAGGCCTTGGTGATGCGGATAAAGACACTTTGTATCACCTCGGCAAAGGCGTGGTAGAAGAGAAGTACGGCAACCTGTTTGAGATGTATGAAAAGATTACCGGCGAGAATCCATACGTGGTGCCCATGCGTATCTATCCTGCCGTTCACTACACTATGGGCGGGCTTTGGGTGGACTATGAATTGATGACTACTGTGCCCGGCTTGTATGCTTTGGGTGAGTGCAACTTCTCCGACCACGGCGCCAACCGGCTCGGAGCTTCAGCATTGATGCAGGGCCTGGCTGATGGCTACTTCGTGATTCCCTACACCATAGGAAACTTTATGGCTGGAGAAATCACCACGAAGGTGGAAGGGATAAATCACCCTGCATTTCAGGCGGCTGAAGATGCTGTGGACACACGCATCAAAAAGCTGATGAACATCAAAGGCACAGAAAGTGTAGAGTCTTTCCACAAGCGCCTGGGCAAGATTATGTGGGACAAATGCGGGATGGCCCGCAACGCTCAGGGATTGAAAGAAGCGGCTGTAGAAATCCGCGCTTTGCGCGAAGAATTCTGGAAGAATCTGCGCATTCCTGGCGAAATCAATGAGTTCAATCCCGAATTGGATAAAGCTGGCCGAGTTGCCGACTTCCTGGAACTGGGCGAGCTGATGTGCCTTGATGCTTTAGACCGTAGTGAAAGCTGCGGCGGTCACTTCCGTGAGGAGTTTCAGACGCCAGAAGGCGAAGCTTTGCGGCAGGATGATAAATTCCTGAACGTATCAGCCTGGGAATGGAAAGGGGATGGACAATTTGAACTCCATAAAGAAGAACTGGTGTATGAAGTGATGCACCCCACACAGCGCAGTTACAAGTAGCACCACCGCTCGCATCCCCGTCCCCTGAAAGCCATTCAAACTAATTCATAACCCACGGACTTTTCGGAAACCCTGCTTTGCTCCGTGTTGATCAATCAATAGAAATGGAACACTACACAATGAACCTGACGCTCAAAGTTTGGCGCCAGAAAAACAATAAAGCACAAGGGCACTTCGAGACCTATCAGGTCAAAAACATCTCTTCTGAAATGTCTTTCCTGGAAATGTTTGATGTGCTCAACGAAGAGCTGGTTGCGGAGGGCAAAGAGCCTATCGCTTTCGACCATGACTGTCGCGAGGGTATTTGCGGTATGTGCTCCATGCACATCAATGGCCGCGCTCATGGCCCCTGGCATCACACCACCACTTGCCAGCTCCACATGCGCGAATACAAAGACGGCGACACAATTGTGGTAGAGCCTTGGCGTGCCGACCCCTTCCCGGTGGTGAAGGATCTGGTCTGCGACCGCTCAGCCTTCGACCGCATTATTCAGGCTGGTGGATACATCTCGGTCAATACGGGCAATGCAGTGGATGCAAATGCTATCCCTATTGAAAAGCACAAAGCTGATTTGGCCTTTGCTGCTGCTGCCTGTATAGGTTGCGGCGCCTGTGTGGCAGCTTGCCCCAATGCTTCTGCCATGCTCTTCACTTCTGCTAAAGCCAGCCACCTGGCCCTGCTGCCTCAGGGTGACCCTGAGCGCAAGATTCGCGTAATGAACATGATGGAGCAACACGACAAAGAAGGCTTTGGAAGCTGCACCAACATAGGTGCCTGCGAGGCGGAATGCCCTAAAGGAATTTCACTCGAAAACATCAACCGACTCAACCACGAGTATCTACACGCCATCTTTGCCGGCAACAGTGTAGATGCCTAATACCAGGTTATGTGGATGAACAGGAGCAGGGCATTTTTTGCGCTTTTCTTGAGTGCACTCATCCTTTCATGTGGCATATTCTGCAAGCCAGCCTTGGCACAAGCAGACAGTAATGCACACCTCAGAGTCTCCCTGCTCACCGTCGGCGTGGGCGATGAAATCTATGCTGCCTTTGGGCATACAGGCATTCGAATTACCGACAGCGCTGCAGGCTCAGACATCGTCTATAATTGGGGCACTTTCGATGGCTTTCAGGAAAACTTCGAGCTGAAGTTTATGCGCGGAAAGCTCCTTTATTACTGCTCTTCCGAATCTTATCAGCACTTCATCCAGTCATACATTCAGGAAGGGCGTGCAGTGGAAGAACAGCAGATTTTTGTGCCGCCTGCACAGGCGCGCAGCCTACAGGCATTCCTTCAGGAAAACCTGAAAGACGAAAACCGCTACTATAAGTACGACTTTCTCTACGACAACTGTGCCACACGTCCCCGCGATGTGTTCAAAAAAACATTCGGGAGCAGCTTCCGCTTTGGCCAGTCCATCCCCGAAGGGAAGCAGCTTAGCTTCCGGGAAGAAATCAATCATTATCTCGCTGCATTGCCCTGGGAGCGATTAGGCATCAACCTGCTGCTCGGCAAGCCGGTGGACAAGGTGATGAATAATGAAGATGCCATGTTCCTGCCTGATTTTTTAGCAAAAGGAATGGCAGGGGCTACAGTAAATGGACAACGGGTTTCAGCGCCGGCAGCACAAGTGCTTCAGGCTTCGCCCATGCCGCCCAGACCGCATGATTTTATTTCCATCATCTTTCTTGGGATTGCCTTACTCATTATTGTGGGCACGGCCATCCCCGGCATCAAACCAATTGCAGTGATGGCCGTTAATCTATTGCTTGTCGTGACGGGTTTGCTGGGTTGCCTGATGGTGTTCATGTGGCTCGGTACAGACCATCCCTGTTGCCGGAATAATTTCAATCTGCTCTGGTGCCTGCCCACCAACCTGATTATTCCTTTCGTGAAAATAGAAAGACGACAACGCTATGCCATTGTGGCTATCGTGTTGCTGCTGCTGGCCGGGCTGCTGCATCTGCTTTCTGTGCAGCAACTGCCTATGGCAGAAATATGGCCCCTGCTGCTGGCATTGCTTTATTCCTTTGGTATGATCTTCAGGTGGTCAAAAACGCCTGTTAGCGATGGAACAGACAACGACTATCACCACTGAAGCATTCCCTACTTTGGCTTACTGCCATATCGGTAATGGGCCTGCGCTCATGTTGCTGCACGGCTTCCCAGCCTCCGGCAAAATTTGGGAGCCTGTAATTGCTTCACTGTCGCAGAAATTCAGCCTGCTGATTCCCGATATCCCTGGTGCCGGCGAGAGCCGGTTAGGCGTGCCATTGCCGTCTATCGAAACGTTGGCTGAAATAGTTCCTGCCATCCTCAATAATGCTGGTTTCGAAAGCTGTGTATTGGCCGGCCATTCTATGGGAGGCTATATCGCCCTGGCGGCGGCAGAGGTTTTCCCGGAAAGGCTGAATGGCCTGATGCTGGTGCATTCTACGGCGCTTTCAGATGATGAAGCCAAAAAAGAAAAACGTCAGAAAAGCATTGAATTAATCCTTCGGGGTGGACGGGAGGCATTTATACGGGGAATGATTCCTTCACTCTTCGCTCCCTCTTTTTGCGCAGCAAATCCGGAAGCCATTAGTGCCATGCAGGCTGAAGGGCTGAAGCTGAGAGATGCGGGTATGATTGCATTTTACAACGCCATGATGAACCGCCCGGATCGCAGACATGTGCTGAACAGTCTGCCTTTCCCTGTGGGATGGTTTTTGGGGCAACATGACGGCATCATTCCCTGGGAAACTTGCCTGCAACAAAGCACCTTGCCGCACGTTACCTTTATCAGCCTGAATAAAACCTGCGGGCATATGGGAATGATAGAGCAGCCGGAAGCACTTTCTTCGCAGCTAATTTCCTTCTCAGATATCTGTATCCGGCGGGCCAGGCAAGCATCATGAAAGCATATTGTGGCCTGTTCTTTTTCCTGTTTTTTCTCTGTGGCGCTGGCACTGTGCGTGCTACCCACATCGTGGGGGGAGAAGTGACCTATCGCTGCCTTGGCAACAACCGTTACGAAATCCGCTTAGACATTTATCAGGATTGTGTGTCGGGTCAGTTGGATGCCATTCAGCAGGACAGCCCTGCATTCCTAAGCGTTTTTTATGGCAATGGCACCTTATACTTTGCTGATACCAACGTGCATCGCAGCCTCCCCAACCTGCGTGTGCCTACCAATTTCAACAATAGCTGTGTCAACAACCCGCCCAACACCTGCCTGAACCGTGCCACCTTCATCCGCACCTACACTTTGCCACCCAGCAGCAGCGGCTATTATGTGGTTTATCAGCGTTGCTGCCGAAATCAATACATAGACAACATCATTGACCCGGGCTCGGTTGGGGCTACTTACTACTGCTATATCCCACCCACTACGGGAAGTGTCAGTTGTAATAACAGCGCCGTATTCAAGAATTACCCGCCACAAATCATCTGCATCAACAACCCGATTGTGTATGACCATTCGGCTACCGATGCGGATGGAGATTCTTTGAGTTATGAGTTTTGCACGGCCTATCAGGGAGGCTCTGCCGGCGATGCCAAACCGATTCCTTACTCTACTCAATTTCTGCCCGTCACTTACCTCAGTCCTTACACGGCTTTGAATCCGATGACAGGCAATCCTCCGCTACAAATCAATCCGGTGACGGGTCTTATCACCGGCACCCCCAATCAGTTGGGGCGCTTTGTGGTGACGGTGTGCTGCCATGAATGGCGTAATGGAGCTATCATCAATACCGTGACCCGGGAATTTCAGTTTGTAGTTACGAATTGCTCGAAGGCAGTGGTGGCAAATATTCCTCAGTATTCAACACAGTTCAATACCTACATCGTGCAGTGCAAGAGCAAGACGGTTCATTTTACCAATCTAAGTACCGGCGCCAATACCGGCGAAGGGAGCCCCTATTTCTGGGACTTTGGCGTGGAAGGCACCAACGCAGATACTTCTAATCAGAAAGAGCCCTCTTACACCTATCCTGACACGGGCGTTTACACAGTGAAGCTGGTTGTGAATCGTGGCTCCACCTGTAGTGATAGCATCACGCGCCTGGTGAAAGTGTATCCGGATTTTCATGCAGACTTTGAGACGCAAGGCCTGCCTTGTCCTAATGAGCCGATTCAGTTTTTGAATAAAGTCAATTCTACCTACAAGCCGGTCACTTTCTACAATTGGGACTTCGGCGATGGCTCTGGCGACAACACTCCGAATCCGATTCATAGCTATGATACCGGTGGAAATTTTCAGGTGAAATTGATTTCAGGAAACATCAAAGGATGCGTGGATACGGTAACTAAGATGGTCTCTATTGGCCATTTTCAGCCATTTGCAGGCAACGACACCATCATCGTGAAAGGGGAATACATCCATTTCAATGCCAGCGGCGGTGACACCTATACCTGGACCCCGGCTACCTATCTCGACAATCCCAGCATCCGAAATCCCACAGGCTATTATCCTGATACCGGGCTTATTCGTTATGTAGTTCATATTTCCACGGAGCAGGGATGTTCTGGCGATGACACGATCAATGTGCTGGTCGTGGGGCAGTCGGCTGTATTTATTCCAACGGCTTTTTCACCAAACGGCGATAACCTGAATGATGTGTTGAAGCCTATTGGTGTCGGTTACCGAAGCATCAATTACTTCCGCATCTACAATCGCTGGGGGCAACAAGTGTTTTACGGTAGCCGGTTCACGGATGGCTGGGATGGAAAATTCCAGGGCCATCCGGCTGACGTAGGCGTGTACTATTGGGTGCTTTCCATCGTGGATCGCTTCGGGAAGGAAGTGTTGATGAAAGGCAATACCACCTTGGTGCGGTGATGTATCTCTACTTTTTCTTTTAAAGGAATTTTTCAAAAGCCATGCCTTGTATTTTCATCACCGGCGCCACTTCCGGCTTCGGTCTTTCCATTGCAAAACGTTTTGCCAAAGGCGGCTATAATCTCATTCTTACAGGTCGAAGAAAAGAGCGTCTGGATTCTATTCAAAAAGAACTCAGCAACAATTATAGTGTGCAGGTGACCTGCCTTTGCTTTGATGTGCGTGATAAGAAAGCCGTGCAGGCTGCTATTGATTCAATTGCCAATCACAGCATAGACATTCTCGTCAATAATGCCGGCCTCGCTTCCGGCCTCAACACGATTGACCAGGGCGACACAGAGGATTGGGATTTGATGATTGATACCAACCTTAAAGGCCTGCTTTATGTGACCCGAGCTTTGTTGCCCAGGCTGACTGCTCAGGGGCATGGACACATCATCAATGTCGGCTCTACTGCGGGCAAGCAAGTCTATAAAAATGGCAACATCTATTGCGCAACTAAGTTTGCTGTAGATGCACTCAGTCAGGCCATGCGAATTGAGCTGTTGCCCTTCGGCATTAAGGTGACTGCTATCAATCCTGGTGCAGCAGAAACTGAGTTTTCCTTAGTGCGTTTTAAAGGCGATGAAGCCCGAGCAAAAGCCGTGTATGAAGGATTCCAGCCGCTGCTTCCGGATGATATTGCAGAAGTCGCCTGGTTTTGTAGTCAGCTCCCGCCGCATGTATGCATCAACGACTTGACGATGACTTGCATCACACAAGCCAGTTCCGTGTATAACCTCGGGCCGAAGTAGGGCAATGCGATTGACCAGGCATCAGGAAATTCAATCCGATTTCTTGCGAATCCCCGTCTTGGTGAATTCAATATTCCCCTGTTTGTAAAGCCCGCCAATCACCATTTTAAACGTCTTTTTGCTCATGCCAAAAAAGTCGTGAATTTCTTCCGGGTCGCTCTTGTCATGGTAAGGCAGATATCCATCGTGTTCTGCCAGGAGCCGTAGTACTTTCTGCGTAGCATCTTCTACGCGGGCATAGCCTGCTTCACCTGGTGCGAGGTCTATTTTTCCATCCGGACGAATGGTTTTGATAAAGCCCTGCAACGTGTCGCCGGGGTCGTAATCGCGGAAGAGGTCGCTGAAATATAACAGGCCTACAAAGTGATGATTGATGATGGCGAGATAGCCCAGTTCTGTTTGTCTCCAGATGGTTAGAGATACGGGTTGTAAGGGCTCCAACCCTTCGGCAATTTCATCAAGTTGGGCTTCGAATTTTTCGGTGGCAGCCATGCGCCCGGTGCGTCCATCTCTATAGAGCTGCACGAGATAATGTCCGCCAGGCTTCATGTGAGCAAGCTGTTGCGAGAGCGGCACAAATAAATCCTTCATCAAACCCCAATCAAGGAAAGCACCCTGACGTGTGGCTCCTACGCAGCGCAGCATCACGATGTCGCCGGCAACGCCTTTGGGTGTCTGGGTCGTGGCGATCAGCCGGTCTTCGGAATCATGGTAGAGGAACACCCGAAGCTGATCCTCAGGCTGGGCATCATCGGGTGCAAAGCGTTTGGGCAAGAGGATTTCTCCCGCTTCGCCTCCGTCCAGATAGAGTCCGAATT
>CAYRJR010000125.1:4994-8251 GCA_964424655.1 uncultured Chitinophagaceae bacterium | reverse complement strand
CTTTGATGCTCATCAGTCGCCGCCGGATACTGAAGTCGGCCAGGGTGCGGAGCTCAGCAGGAGAAGTCGTATCCGCTGATACGCCAATCATCATGATTTGCCCCATGACGGAAGAGACAGGCCCCATCACGGGCGTAATTCCGTCTGGTAATTGAACCGTTGCCAGCTTCTCACTCACGATTTGCCGGGCCCGACTGATGTCCGTGTTCCAGTCAAACTCTACAAACACCAGTCCGATTCCAATTCCGGCAGAGCTGCGCACGACCTCCACACCCGGTGACCCATTCATGGCCGTCTCGACAGGCATCACTACCTGAGTTTCTATTTCTTCAGGTGCCATGCCACCAGCTTCAAGGAAGATGGTTACCCGAGGCCGGTTCAGGTCGGGTAATACATCCACCGGAAGATGCAGCAGTGTGAAGATGCCATATACCAGCAGCAGCGCTGATGCGGAGACAATGAGCAGGCGGTTTCGAAGCGAAAACCGGATGAGGCGATCGAGCATGTGAGTGGGTTAATGGGCGTGTGCAGCGGCAGCTTGTTGTTGATGGTATTCGCCATGGGCAGCGTTCATCTTAGCTACATCTTCGGGTGTGCCTTCCGCCACAGGAATCACGAAGTCTGTTGTGTGAAGCTGATTGTCGAGGCCATTGAACTGAACCCAACAGCGATAGATACCTGGCTTCTCAAAAGTGGCATGCAGGTCAAACTGTCCGCCTGAAATCTGAGGATGTACATGCTGGTAGGAATGGTCTGCAAGCGAAATGACAACCACATGAGCCTTTGCCCCGAGGTAGTTGGGCAGCGTGTTGGCATCCAGTTTAGTTCCGTCTTTGGACACTATGCCTTCAATGTGCATTGTGGTTCCGGAAATAAATTTTCCACCTGTGGGACGTAATTCAAAACCATAGTCACCTGAGCTGGACTTGAGCTTTGCCGCACTGAACACAACAGGCTTTGGCGCTGCACCGTCCACACGGAGTTCCTGTCTGGCCAATTGTGGACTTCCTCCGCTGGGTTTATAGTCGGCATAGAGAAAATATTTCCCGGGTTTGGGAAATGATTCTTCTACACTGTATGAACCATCTGCATTGTACTCGGGATGAATATGGTCAAACCAGGAAAGGTCTTCGTTGACGAGGATGAGGTGGATTTTCTTCTCATGTTGTAGCTCCAGCGGCACGGCCTTTCCATCCTGCCCCTTAATGGCCGGAGTCATGGCGATTTTCACTTTCTGCCCGGGCTGCACAGTGGATGCAGGCTCTGAAAATTTCATGTAATACTCCAGGTTGGACTGAGCATTGCCCACTTCATGTGGTTCCATTTTCATGCCGCATTTAGGACATACATCACCTTCCTTTCCGGTCATATCAGGGTGCATGGGACAGCTCCATACGGTTGTAGCGGCCTGTGCTGTCGTTGCCATTTTCCCAGTATTATTCTTGTTGCCGCATGAGCCGGCGGCGAGGCTTGCTGTCGCAAGGAGCAGCATGATGAGGTTCTTCTTCATGATGGTTTGATTGAAATGTTTTTTTGAGATTTTTTTGTTTAGAAATTCCATTTAGAAAGAGGTCTGTCTTTGGAAATGGTTATTGATTCAGGTAGATCATCTTGAGCTGATAGGCTCCTTCAGTCACGATCTTCTGTCCTTCTTCCAGCCCATTTTGAATCAGTGTGAAGTCGCCATTGTTCTGGCCTGTTGCTACATAGGCCACCGCATACCGCTCTGCGCTTTGTTTCACAAATACTGCGGGCTTGCCAGAGATTTCAGTCAACGCACTATTGGGCACAGAAAGCCCGGCTGAAGCATCACCGGCAAACACCCGCACATTCACGAATTCACCAATCTTGAAGTTGCCATCCGGGTTGTCCATTTCAAAAAGAACCCGTTGACTCTGGTTGGAAGGCATGACCATTTGTGCCTTTGCCAGGAGCCTCACGGACTGTGTCTTGTGCCCTTCGCGGTCTGTGCATTCCACCGTAAACTTCCCGGCAGCATACAATTCATCCACATCCTTATCATAGACCTGGGCTTCTACATATACCCGACTCAGATTGATTATGCTCAGTAATGTGTCGCCGGCATTCACCATCGCCCCGGGTGAGAGGGTAAAGGCACCGGCGACTCCAGAAATGGGGGCAACAAGTGTGATGCTTTTCAGCCCTGCTGCACCGCCGGCATCAAGTGCATTTCGGGCTTTTGCGGCTGCATCCAGTCGGGCTTTGGCTTCTGATAAATCGCGCTTTGCAGCAATGTCAGCAATGCTTTTCAGCCGCTCATATTGGGCACGAGCAGCTTTCCATTCTGCGTTAGCAGAGCCACGACGGCTTTCCAGCTCCAGGCGGGTACCAGCATCTACAGCTTGTTCAATCTGCATGAGTGGCTGTCCCCGCTTCACCTGCTCGCCGACCTGCACAAACAACTTCACGATGCGTCCGGCTTGAGGAGAATGAATAACAGCGGCTCCATTGGATGCGGGTAGCACTGTGCCATACAGGGCAGTGCTTTCATTGAATGCTCCCCTGCTTCGCACCTCAGTGGTCACTCCAAACAAAAACTGTGTCTCTTTTGCAACTAAGAAGTTGGAAACTTCTGGAGCCTTGTTGCTTTCACCATGTGGTTCATCGCCATGTGCCCGCAGATTTTCAGATGAAAATGGCAACAGCAGAAAAGCAGTAGCAATTGCTGCAGCACGGCGCAGCTTACGGTCACGGGAACGCATCAATACCCAAACCAATAGCCCGCCCAAACCCAAGCCGAGCACAGCATACAACCAGGGATTACTTTTCCCTGCCGGCAGTTCTACAGCCGTTGGTGTGGGCAGTTCTGTGCCTGCCATAATTCCTGAAAGCTGTATCAGGTCCGGGCCTTGCGGTGCATCCATCTGCACATTCATTTTGTAGCTCCCTTTCTTAGGAAATACAGCATGCACGAGATACATGCCTTTGCCCGCATGGCTGGCAGTTACCGGCTTATCCACCCCTTCAATGCTGATCTGCAAGTGCGCACTATCCACTGGCAAATTGTTGTCGGCACCAGAGATAAATAAGCGCAGATGTGCTTCCGAACCGGGTTTCAGAAATTCATATTTCAGCAGCAGCTCGTACTTGTCCGATGTGGTTTCTGTAGAGAAATAATTGGGTGCAACGGTTGCAGCCGGAGCGGCCCCATGCGGCTCATCCCCATGCGACCATGCGATGCAGGGAATCAGCAGGAACAGAAAAATCAAGTATGCTTTCATAATGTGCCTTTCAAA
>CAYRJR010000125.1:769-4984 GCA_964424655.1 uncultured Chitinophagaceae bacterium | reverse complement strand
TGCCATCAACCTCCTTTTTACCCTCCACCTTCAGATAATCGTAAAGAGCCTGATGCCAGGAAATGCGGTTGTCGAAAGCTTCCGCAGCATTGCGGAGGTAATCGCTGTAGCTAATCTGGCCAGCAGCAAATAGCCTATATGCTGTGCTGATGATTTCATCGGCGCGAGGCAATGCTGCACTTTGGTAGTAGCGAATTCCAGCCTGTGCCCTTTGCAGGGTAGCTTCAGCAGCGGCTGTTTGTAGCTTCCAATCCTGCAAGCCTTCCTGCTGCCTTGCCTCAGCTCCTTTCAGGCCTGTCCTGGCTGCTGCAATGCGTGCACTGGTTTGCCAGAAATAAATGGGTAAGGTTAGCCCGGCCTGAATGCCAAAAGGTCGTTGTCGCACTTCATCACCGAGGCCAAAACCTAAGCCGACAGAAAAGCCTGGCCAGGCTTCTGAGCGTTGCAAATCCAACTCAGTACTGCTGCGTCTCACATCCTGATCCAGCAAAGCCAGGCCTGGATAGGGAGAAGTTGTTGTGTCTTGCTTCGAGTCTTTGGAAACAGTCACAGGCTGCGGAATGATTTCGGAGTTCATCCCGGCTAAAATGCCTGCCTGAGCCTGTGCCGACTTTGCCTGTTCAGCAGCCCGCAGGTACAGATTGTGAACATTACCATAGCGGTTGGCGGCAAATTGTTTTTCCAGTACATCTACCTGCCCGGCATCGAAGCTGCGGGAAGCAGCGCTGGATATCTTTTCAAATAAACTATCCTGCACACGCAAGGCTTCACTACGTCCGGCCAGCCATTGCAGTTGGGCATACAACTCACTGGCCCTTCTGGTGACATCATAGCGTTTCAGGCTCAGCGAAGCCTCGGCATAATGAATCCGGGCGCGTTGTAACGCATGCCGGCGAACATAGACGCTCGGAAAGGCGATGTCTTGCTCAACCGCTATTTCAGTCGGGTCATATGGGTCTGTGGCGATGCTTATCCTCAATCTGTCTATATCAGCAGACGCTTTCAGCAATTGCTGCTGCTGACGTAAATCCAGCTCAGAGGCTTTTGTGTTGACCGGGTTTGACAGGACGGCCTTCACAAATTCTGCTTCGGAAAGTTGCTTCTGCGCAAAGCCTGGAGATGAGGAACATGCTATCCAGAATAATATCAGGAAGCTTCGGTAAGAGAATCGTCGCAATCCCCTGTTGCCATACAAGTGATGCGGCATGATTGAAATGCTTTGAAATTTCACATTGAAGATTTGATTCGTTGAAAAGAATTGGTTGTTGAAAACCATTTCTAACCAGGTCTGCTCGCAATTCTATTGCGCAGCAAAGCCATTCGCAAACGCGACAACGTATCAAATCAGAAAACTACAATTCCGGATAAACCGGGGACAGGAGGACGCAAGGTCAGGTGGGGCGTGCGGCTGTGGAAAATCGCGTAGGGCGCCGGAGCCATACCAAGTCTGCTCACCAAAGGCAGGTTGCTGCGGTAGCGCAGCGGCAGGCAAGGGCGATGGTGAAAAGAAGTTTTGAGCCGCTACATAATTCTGGTCTGCTTTGAGCAAGACATGCAGATCGCCACAGCAACCATTTCCTTCATGCTTCTTCAACATGCCGCAGCGAGCACAATGGTGCGTATCGCCGCTTTCATGCCACAAGGTCACGCCTGTCATCTTACCCATGCAATAATGCTGATGGAGGGTTACCCCAGTGCTGAAACTGAAGTAAACGATGGCAAGTAAAATGGCGATGACGCGTTTCATCCTGGAAAGATGTGCAGGCAAAAGTCCGAATGTGGGTTGAAAATGCTTTTACAAGATTTTGAAAAGGACTTACAAAATTGCCACGGCCTGGTTTGAGGAAGGCTTGCGCATGACAAAACGCAAATTACTGGTATGTCTGCTTTCGTCCTGCACTTCCAGACTCAGCCCATGTAGTGCAGCGAAACGCTCCATTTCTGTTTTAGAAATAAAGTGCAGTGCATTGGCCGTCTTATTGAACCGGAGGATTTTGGTTGAAAATAGCTCTGTCAATGCCGTTCGTTTCTGGCGTTTCTTCAGCTCCACTACCCCATCGCGCACAATGAGGAGACCGCCGGCATTCAAAGCAAACACACAACGTTGCAAAAGCATTTGCTGGTCTTCTGGCATTAGATAATGCAGCGCATCGGAGATGATAATGGCATCAGCAGGGCCTGGTTGAAAGTTTCTTAAATCAGCAACTTCAAATTGTAAGTTTTCAGCCCGCAGGTGGGTCGCCTGGGCTACCGCAATTTTTTCTTCATCATAATCTACGGCGATGATATTTCGTTTTTCGGCACTCCAATGAAGCATGAAGCTTCCAAAGCCATAGCCACAACCGAGGTCGTAGATATGGCCCTCATGGGGCAGCAAATCATGTAGGCTTTCATAGTTCCCCTCCATAGATGACTTGATGCGGCAATACCATTCCAGCACCGGCCCTTTGTAGCAAAAACAACGCAGCAACTGCTCCCTGAAATAGGCGGGGCGTTCTTTCTGAAGTTTCACTTCATCCAATCGTCTGCGAAACCAGCGGGCAAATTGTTTGGCGCGTTCGCTGTATGTCGCACCGAGGCTGCTATCTGAAGGCGAAATCCGCTCGTGGAAAAACATATTGAGCTGACCATCTTTCAGTAGCCAGTCGCCTTTGCTCATGGTGTAATGCGAGCCATGCAGCAATATGGGCACAATATCCAATTGCAAACTTTCGGCGATGTAAAATGCTCCTTTGTGGAAGCGGCCAATATGATCCGTCCTGGAGCGCGTACCTTCTGGAAAAACGAAAATGCTATAGCCGCGGCGCACTAAGTCGCGCAGCGGCGCTAAGCTGGCCTCAGCCCCTTCTGCAACAGGATAATATTCTGCCATGCGAACAATGGCACCAAACACAGGCGAACGATACACCCACTTATTCGTTAGCAACACAACTTTCGGATGGATGGAAGTTGCCTGAAGAATGTCCAGGAATGATGCATGATTGGCCACATATACAGCCGGCCTGCTGAAGTCAGTCAATCGTCGTTCATACACATGCTTCTTCACATTGCCCATGATGTAGAGCAGGCTCCAGTTGCCACGACGGATAAGCCTGTGCAGCATCAGTCGCCCACGCTCTAAACCAAAAATCCGAAGCCGAACGAGTATAAACCCAATAATGCCAATCAGCAGCGAACAAACCACGAAATACAGAAACGCAAAGCTGCTTTTCAAGAGACTCCAGGCACTGAAAGGATGTTTCCCCTTATCGGCACGATGTTGAATCAATGCGTTGAACAATGCGGGTTGTAAGGTCTGCGACACGAGCAGTACGCAAAGCATGCCTGTGATGGAAATAGCTGCAATGCCACGCAGGGCCGGATGTCGGGCCAGCAGCAAAGCCCCCAATCCAATGAGCACAGTAGCTACGGACACATACACCGATGCCCGCACGCCTTCCGTATGGTCGCGGCCATATTTATAGCGGTTCATCAATCCATCCAGGGTGAAGATGCTGTAATCATCCCCCAGCCCGAAAATCAGGGTAGAGATGATGATGTTGACAATATTGAATTTGATGCCCAGCATAGCCATCAGGCCCAGAATCCAGACCCACGAAATGGCCATAGGCAAGAAAGAAATCAGTGCCAGCTCGATGCGCCCATAGGCCAGAAGCAGGGCAAAGAAGACAATAAGGGAAGAATACAGAGCGATGGATTGGAAGTCGGCATTCAGCAGACGCACAAGGGCACTGGTACCCTGCTGCCTGTCATTCACACTCAGCTCCGGTATTTTTTGATGAAAAATCCGGAACACTTCCGTCCGATGACTCGCGGGGACTTTCAATGCAGCAATGGCGTGATATTGGCCGGCATCACCCTTCGCAAAGCCGCCCGGAAACAAGCTTTTCAGAATAGTCAGTTCGGTGCTGTCAAATGGAACTGGTCTGCTGTTCAGGCTTGCTTCAAAGGCATCAAAAGCATTCGGTGAAAATCCTTCCGCCAGGGATGCCTGACGGATAAATTTCATTACGGAATCGCGTCTTGAAGCGCTCCAAAACGCAACCCATCTGGAGGCCCGTTTTTCCTGCATGGCCACTGAAGGCAGCAGCATAGTGGGGTTTGAGGCAGCACGAACATCACCAGATTTTTTCAAAGAATCAATCAGCGACCCTGCTTTTTCCAGCTCTTGCAAGGCAGCATCTTCCGTGTTGCCTGTAGTAATCACGAACACGG
>CAYRJR010000125.1:0-759 GCA_964424655.1 uncultured Chitinophagaceae bacterium | reverse complement strand
ATTCCTGCTGCGCTTGTTCTAAACGGGGCGAGAGGTAGTTGAGGTGCATCAGGTTATCATCAAACTGAACCTTAAAGCTGAACCAGGCCATGAGCGGCGTGAGCAACACAATGCCCCAGAGCAATGGCTTACTTCTGGCAAGCCTGACTTGGGCCATACGGTCGAAAATGGTTTTTCGGCTATTGTGGGCCGGAACCTTTCCCAGCGGAAAATGCGGAAGGAAAACAAGCGTACAAACAGCAGCACCAATGAGTGCCACTGCAGCAAAAAGTCCCAGGTCACGAAGCAGGGGGAGCTGTACAAATCGCAGGGAGAGGAAAGCCGCAATGGTGGTGAATGAGCCTACGGTAAGTGGCATTTGCAACTCCCGGATGCTTTCACGCAAATCACCTGTCTGCCGTCGGTGCGAAAGGAAATGGATTGAATAATCAATAGCAATCCCCATCACAATGGCGCCTGCTCCCAAGGCAATGACTGACATACTGCCTTGCACCAGATACATCACTGCTAAACCCATTGCAGAACCATATGCCACGGGCAACAACAGAAGCAGCGGCGTCCGTTTGCGGCGGAAATAATACAGGCTGAGCGCCATCAGCAGGAGCACCGTTACGGATAAGGTCACCAGCGTATCGGTTCGCATCTGCGAAGCATTACCAGCAGCCACGGCAGTAGCACCGAAAGAGCTCAGATGAAAGTTGGGAGGCGATTGGGCAAAGGCATCGTTATACGCATTGAGTTGCGCCATGAAACGGCTGT
>CAYRJR010000124.1:2575-8254 GCA_964424655.1 uncultured Chitinophagaceae bacterium | reverse complement strand
AGAAAATCTGCTTTTGGGCTGATTTCAATAACCGCCAGGAGGAAAGTGTGCTGCTGCACCAGAAGCTTAATGACGAAGACCCCTACAATGCTTTAGCCTGGTTCAACCTGGGCTCAGCCTACCAGGGATTGAAGCATTATGAATTGGCCATAGATGCCTATGAATTTTGTGTAGCCATTGATGAAACTTTCGAGTTTGCGTACCGCAATATGGCCGATGCCTTCATGCGACTGAAGTGGTATGAAAAAGCATTAGAAGCCCTGGAAAAACATCTTGAAATTGCTAAGCCGGAAGATGTGATTTTTGAAGCTATGGGTTACTGCTGGGAAAAACAGAAAGACTTCCGCAAGGCCCGCCATTACTATCGCCAGGCCTCACAGCTTTCTCCACAGGACGATGGTATCTTCTTTAAGATTGGCGAGACTTATGCCCGGGAAAAACAATGGGAAAAGGCTGTGAAATCATACAGTGTAGCCTTACATCTCAACAAAGAAAATGCGGCCTATTGCTTAGCTATTGGCAATTGCCTGATGGAGCTGGATGTGACCAATGAGGCACTCGTATGCTATCTGAATGCCGTACGCCTCAAACCTGGCAACAAAAGCACTTGGGTAGCCTTGATTCGTGGCCTGTTCATCGCAGGATATTTTGATGATGCACTGACGCAAATCTCCATGGCCCGTGACCATTGTGGCCCCAAGCCCGACTTCGATTACTATGCTGCGGCCGTATTGATAGAAATGGGTAAGACTAAAGAGGCCATGATCACTTTGGAACATGCTTTGAAAGAATCACCCAGCCGAGTGAAGGTGTTCACGGAATTAAATCCAGAATACCTACGTCGTAATGCGGTTGCCGAACTGATTGGCAGGTATAAGAAAAAATAAGGGAGCTTACATGTGCCCTACTTCATCAGGGATTTGGTAAAAAGTAGGATGCCGATAAATCTTATCATTCGCCGGCTCAAATAGTTCGCTGCTTTCGGAAGGTTCGGAGGCGTGTACATATTTGCTTTCAACTACCCAGATAGATATGCCTTCGTTTCGTCGCGTATAAACATCGCGGGCATTTTCAATGGCCATGCGGGCATCTGCGGCATGTAGCGAGCCGGCATGCTTGTGGTCTAGCCCCGCCTTGGAGCGGATAAAGACTTCCCATAGGGGCCATTCTTGTTTTAAATCAGCAGCAGACTTTGGTTCATGTCCACCAGCAGCTTCTTTGTCGCCGTAGTCGCCATAGCGGCAGAATAGATTGAGGATATTCATCGTTCGATAACTTTTTTAAGAAATGGAGCAGGAAATTTCAGACCCTAATGTCTTGTGTTTTTCAAAACAAATTTCGTCTTTGCTTCATTGCCTTTTCATGAAAAAAAGAAGTGTTTTTTATTTTCAGAAATCAGCCATGCCAAATAGAAATCAGTACTTCCATTTTTCAGGAAAGTGGCTTCACTGGTTGAGTGGAGGCCTGTATCCCAACTTTCAACGCTTATTTTTGCTCGTTTCCATTGTGTAAGTCAGCTATGTTTAATCTCGTTTTATTTGGGCCTCCGGGTAGTGGTAAGGGCACTCAGTCAGTCAACATCACGCAGGGTTACGGCCTGCAACACATCTCTACCGGCGACCTGCTCCGCAGCGAAGTTGCTGCGCAGACTCCATTAGGAATCGAAGCAAAAAAATACATGGATCAGGGGCTTTTGGTTCCTGATGAGGTGGTTATCGGGATGATTTCCTCTTTGATTGATGAGCATCCCGATGCCCGTGGCTTCAACTTCGACGGATTCCCGCGCACCCGCGCCCAGGCCGAAGCGCTGGATGCCTTGCTTCAGTTTAAGCAAACCCAAATTCACCTCGTCCTTTCGCTGGAAGTGCCGCAGGAAGAACTCACCCGTCGTATGATTGGCAGGGGCGCTACCTCCGGCCGCAGCGATGACAATGTAGAAGTCATTGCCCGTCGCATTGAAGAGTATAAAGAGAAGACTTACCCGGTTGCTCAGTATTATGATGAGCAAGGCAAGCTGGCCGTCATCCGTGGCGACCTCAGCATCGAAGAGACCTTCCGGGCTTTAGGGAAAGAAATTGAGAAACATCTGCTGCCGGTTTCGTGAGCCTACCGGGATAATTTTTAAAAAACTGCCGACTGACACCTTGCGCTTCGCTACGTTAAGAACCATCCTGCTGCTCTTCCTGTTGGCCTGGGCGGATTTGGCCTTCGCGCAAGCGCCTCAAAAAGATAATCTGAAGCAGCCGCGCATCCTGATGATTGTAGATGCTTCTTCATCCATGCTACAGCCCTGGAATGGCAGCGCCAATCGCTTCCAGACCGCTTCGCGGATTGTACTCCAGCTTATGGACAGCATCTATTCAGTCAATCCGGCTGTAGAGTTTGGCCTGCGGGTTTATGGGCATCAAAGTCCGGCTCAGGACAATAATTGCTTTGACAGTAAGCTGGAAGTTTCCTTTTCAAAAGACAATCTGGCTCAGATGGATTTGCGCCTCGCCAGCATTGTTCCTTTTGGCGTGTCTCCCATTGCATATTCTTTAAAAGAAGCCGCACTCAACGACCTCAGCGATGAGCAACGAAATGCATACAGCATCATCCTGCTGACGGATGGTGGTGAGTCCTGTGGCGGAGATATCTGTGACGTGGTGAAAAAGCTGCTCGAAAGCAAAATTCATTTCACGCCTTATATCCTCAGTTTAGTTGATTACGCTCCCTTGCGGAATCAATATAAATGCCTCGGCAATTACTTGCAGGTAGCCAAGCCGGATGATATTCCCAAAGCACTTCACAGCATCGTTGAAGATTACCGTCCCATTCTTTCTGCACCCATCATGGTGAAGGAATTGGAAACTCCGGCTAAGCCCAGGGTGCAGCAGACACCCATTCTGAAAATCACTACACTGCCCAAGCCTGCACCGCATCAAAATGAAACGGTCACAGCTCTGGACATAATCCTGGCACCACTTTTCCTGACCAGGCCTTCCTGGTGGCCGGAGCCTCATTTTCGAAATAATTACCGCAGCATCCGCCTTCCATTTATTGCTCCCGATAAAGAGCATGTAACTGATTTGAGTCCGGAAACCGCACCTAAGACATTTAGTACAGAAGGCAGCACCGACCCGCATACGCTCCAAAGCAAGAATCCAAATGTGGCCATCAAGCTCCCTGAAATTCCTGCTGAGAAAAAGCGCGATACAGTCGTGGCCATAAAGCCAAAACCACGCGATACCGCTACCCGCACGATGATCAGCATCAAGCCGCTGCCACCTGCGGCCAGCAGCATCAAGCCGGTGGCAGCCGTTCGCCCTGTGCCGCCAAAGCCTGTTGAAGCTACTTACACGCGCGAAACAGAAGATGCTAAAGAGACCAGCTTAGCCATCCTGTTCACAAATGGCCGCGGCAAATATTATTCTACCTCTCCGCAGCTTCAATTATTGGATGCTGCAACGGGCAAACTCATCAAGCAGTTTTACCGCACGGTAGATGCCAATGGAAATCCAGACCCGCAAATTGTGCCCGCCGGCACATACAACCTTCGTGTAGTGGGCCAGAGCAATATGCTGATGCGAAGGGTGCAGGTGGAAGCCAATAAGAAAAATAAGCTCATCGTCAAGGTGTCAAATGGCTCATTGCGCTTTGAATATTTCGATGCCCCCGGTCGCCAGATTACGGAATATGAAGCGCTGGTGAATATTCGATTTGAGCCCGGCCCAACCATTCATCAACGGTGCACGGCTGAGCTGGAATACCCGCCAGGCAATTATTACATCGAGGTCAATACCATGCCCATTACCCGCTTTAATGTGGACATTGACTTTGGTGCCACTTCTGTTGTGTATTTGCCACAGCCTGGCTTTGTACAGTTCACCAACACCACACCCAAGGGTAAGGTGCAGTTGTTTGCTCCGCTCGGCAATCAATTCGTACACTTTGCGGATGTGAATGTTACGGGCAATCCTGCGGCTCAGAAACTGCGGCTCAAACCCGGTGCTTACGAAGCCCATTGGGTGAAAAATCCGGCACAGCCTTATGCAACAGAAACTGTTGAGCATTTCAATGTCAAGAGCAATGCCCTGACCGAAGTGGAGCTGCATTAAGACCGTGTTTTCATCTTGAAAAGTCTGAATTAAAGTAGGCCCTCACTTACCTTGCGCCGATGCAATCCGGCTTGCTGCTGGCCATCGTGCTGGCCTATTTCGCGCTGCTTCTCGGCATCGCCTTCTATACTTCCCGTCATTCTGACAACGACAGCTTTTTCATCGGCAACCGCTCTTCCAAATGGTGGGTCGTTGCTTTTGGCATGGTGGGCACTTCGCTCAGCGGAATGACTTTCATCTCGGTGCCGGGTACGGTTGGGCTGCAAGCTGCCGATGGCGGGCCTTTCGGTGGCTTCACCTATTTCGAAGTCGTAATTGGCTATTGGCTGGGCTATTTCGTGGTCGCTTTTATGTTGCTGCCACTCTATTACCGACTTCGGCTCACGTCCATCTATGCCTACCTCGACCAGCGTTTCGGAAACACGAGCTACAAGACCGGCGCTCTGTTTTTCATTCTCTCACGCACGCTGGGAGCTACGCTCAGGCTCTATTTAGTCATCAAGGTGCTGGAGCTTTTTGTGTTGAAAGAAATGGGTATTTCATTTGAGCTGAGTGCGGTTGTTATCCTCGCACTCATCTTGCTCTACACCTATCGTGGCGGCGTGAAAACCATTGTCTGGACGGACACGCTTCAGACCACGTTTATGCTACTGGCTCTGATTACTTGCGTGGTGTATATGTTGCATTCGCTCGGGCTGTCATTCGGAGGCGCCTGGCAGCAAATGAGTGAACAGGGCCTGAATCGCCTCATTGTAACCGACCCGGCAAGCGGAAAATTTTTTCTGAAAGAAATAATCGGTGGTGCCTTCATCACCATTGCCATGACCGGCCTGGACCAGGAAATGATGCAGAAAAATATTTCGGTGCGCACGCTTGGCGATTCTCAGAAAAACATGATAGTTCTGAATTTCCTGCAAGTTGGCGTCGTGTTTTTGTTCCTTACGCTGGGAGGCCTGTTGTATTTGTTTGCTTCGAAAAACGGAGCCACATATGGCTCTGGTGCTCAAGGCTGGCAGTTGTTCTGGCAGGGTAGTGGCGATGTCTCAGCTCGTGCCGGTGGCGACAATCTATTCCCAAGCTTCGCCATTCATCATGCGCCATTTTTCATCACGGTTTGTTTCATGATAGGGCTTATTTCGGCCTTGTTTCCTTCCGCAGATGGTGCGCTTACGGCACTCACGTCTTCTTTTTGCATTGACATCATCGGCCTGAAACGCAGGCCGGAATGGGATGAAAAAAAACAACGTCAGATTCGGCTTATTGTACATAATGCTTTTGCACTGATTTTTCTCGCCTGCGTCTTTTTCTTTCGTGCCACAGATAATGGGTCGCTCATCCGAACCCTACTCATAGTCGCGGGCTACACTTATGGCCCCTTATTAGGCCTCTTTGCATTTGGCATGCTCAGCAAACGGCAGCCTGGTGAACTGGCTGTGCCCATCATCTGCATTGCTGCACCCATCATCTGCTACCTGCTCAAGTCAAATGAAGCGCAATGGCTGGGCGGATATGTCATCGGCACCGAGCTATTGCCCATCAATGCAGCGCTCACCTATGTCGGACTATTTTTATTTTCTAAGAA
>CAYRJR010000124.1:0-2565 GCA_964424655.1 uncultured Chitinophagaceae bacterium | reverse complement strand
GCGCAGCATCCAGCGGTCATGAAGGCGGGAAACTGAGGCCTGATTTTTTGAGAAAATTGACTAAGCAGTTTTGTTAGGGCATGCCATTTTTAAGTCCTTGTAGCCTGACATCCGGGCAAGCATTATGAAAGATCAACTAAACAACATCAAACTACGGGACTGGACAGAGACCCGGGCGCATAGCAGTTGGCAGATATTTAAAATCATGGCTGAGTTTGTGCAAGGCTTTGATATGCTCGCCAAAGTGGGGCCTTGTGTCTGCATTTTCGGATCTGCCCGCACCCAGCCCGGGAATAAGTATTACGAGCTGGCTGTAGAAATCGCCAGGCTGTTTGCAGAAGAAGGTTTTGGCATCATCACAGGCGGCGGCCCCGGTATCATGGAAGCTGGGAATAAAGGCGCCCACCTAGCCGGCGGCAGAAGCATCGGCCTCAACATAGAACTGCCTTTTGAGCAGCATGTGAACCCTTATATCGAGCACGGCAACAGCATCAACTTCGATTACTTCTTCGTGCGGAAAGTCATGTTCACAAAGTATGCTCAGGGCTTTATCATGATGCCCGGTGGCTGGGGCACAATGGATGAGTTTTTTGAAGTGGCTACACTCATTCAGACCCGGAAATTCACCCAGACGCCTATGGTCTGCGTGGGTAAAGCATATTGGAGTGGCCTCTTTCAATGGATGCGCGAAGTAATGCTCGAAACAGAAGGTAACATCTCTCCCGGCGACCTGGAAATGATTAAGATTTTCGATACTGCCGAAGAGGTAGTGGCTCACTTTAGAGAGTTCTATACACACAATAAACTGGGGCCGAATTTTTAAGTTACCATTCTGTTCGAAGCCGATTAGGCAAGGCTTTTTCAGAACAATTTTTTCAATAAAAAATGGCACATATCCGCAGCTCTGATATCAATACCTACGCAGAGCAGTTTAGCACGCCAGAATCGGCAGTACTGGCAGCACTCAACCGCGAAACCCACCTGAAAGTGGACCTGCCTCAAATGCTCAGCGGCCATTTGCAAGGGGCAGTGCTAAGCACGCTAAGCCGGATGATTCGTCCGAGGCGTATCCTTGAAATAGGCACTTACACCGGTTACTCAGCCATTTGCCTGGCACAAGGCCTCAGCGAAGACGGCTTGCTGCACACCATTGATATCAACGAAGAGTTGGCCGACATGCAACATCGCTATTGGCAGGAAGCCGGCCTGGCCCATAAAATCAAAGCGCATCTCGGAAGGGCGGCTGAAATAATTCCTTTACTCAATGAGTCATTCGACCTAGTGTTTATTGATGCAGACAAGCAGGGATATGCCGTGTATTATGATTTAGTTATTGACCGTGTCCGGCAGGGTGGTTTTATCTTCGCCGATAATGTGCTGTATGATGGTGAAGTGCTGCTTCCTGTCCCGGCACAGAGTAAGAATGGGAAAGCCATTCAGGCATTCAACGAAAAGATACGGGCCGATGTGCGTGTGCAGCAGGTGTTGTTACCGATTCGGGACGGATTGCTGGTGATGCAGAAATTGTAGCGTAGCGTAGCAGTTGGGCTCTGAGGTTTTAAATCTATGTTGAGGAGAAACCTGGTTTTGGCTATTATATGCGACACGCGCAAGGCTGGTTAGGGAGCAATTTTTAAAAAGGGAATTTTAGAGATGAAGCGATACCTGTTGCTACTGCTTAGTATGCTTGTTTTTTCTTCCGTAATGGCACAGAGCTATTCAGAAAGAGCAACGGCATACGTTGCTAAATACAAGGATTGGGCAATAGCCGAGCAGCTACGCACCGGAGTGCCCGCAGCCATCACCCTGGCACAAGGCATTCATGAGACCAATGCCGGCGCCAGCGAACTGGCCACTAATGCCAACAACCATTTCGGCATTAAGTGCAAATCAGAATGGACGGGCGAGACTTATGCCTATACGGATGATGCACCGAATGAATGCTTCCGTAAGTACAAATCTGCACTTGAGTCATACCATGATCACAGCAACTATTTACATAAAGGCACCCGCTATGCAGCTTGCTTTGCTCTTGATACCCGCGACTATAAAGGCTGGGCACATGCTCTGAAAAGATGTGGTTATGCAACCAACAAATCCTATGCACACATCCTCATTAAACTGATTGAAGATTACAACCTGGAAGCCTATACTGAAGAGGCTTTCAGCAGAAAATCGTCTGAGGCCACAAGCCTCGTAGCTTCTACTGCTTCACCTGTTGCAGCGGCTATGATGAGCGAAAGCAATGCAGGTACAGATGCAGCAGCAGACACGCCTGAACACGAAGCGCATGAATATGGCAAGCTGATGAAGAAAGACGGGGTACGTGGTTTTTGGGCCCATCAGGGTGATGTCTTATTGGAATATGCCATCCAGTTTAAAGTGCGTTATTCCAAGTTGCTTGAGATGAATAGCCTGCCCGATGCGCCACTCGCTAAGGATCAGTTTATTTATATCGAACGTGGTGGCAGCCTTGAGCGGCTTATGGCCAAAGACCCTTCATCACCCATGACTCCGGTTGCCAGCCCAGCAACGACAGCGGATACCGCCCCAGTAGCTCAGGTA
>CAYRJR010000123.1:0-8273 GCA_964424655.1 uncultured Chitinophagaceae bacterium | reverse complement strand
CATCAAACTTCACCTTGCCATTTGCATCAAAATCACCAGCCCACAAAGCGCGGTAAGAACCAACTACATTATCCTTTTCGCCAAGGCCGGCATAGTTGTAGGGGCTAACGGTTCCTTTATCGTAGATAGGCGTAGTGGATACGGTGAAGTCCACCAGGGTTTCCAAGTTGGCAGCAGATTGGCCGTATTTGGTCATAGCACCCAGGTGGTTGCGGTGGCGAACGGCTACATAGTAGCTGTCAACAGCAACGCCAGGGAAAAGGAGACATCCCTGACCATCCACATCTACGATATCACCATCGCGTTGGATGAGACCGGCACGAGTAGCCTGAACCGTAGCATTATTACTCTTGGAGCGCAACTCTACAAATACCCAATCCACAATCGCATTCTGGCCAGATACACCGAACACAGTTGCAGAATCTGAAACGTGCTGAAATTCAGGATGCGTAGTCTGAGGAGCCATCTTAGTGAATAATCCGGTAACATCTACGTAAGTAGTAGCTGTCTCATACGGATCAGCAGTTGGAATATAGTTGGTGCCTGCACTGGGATAAGAACTGTTACGCAGGTTATCACGCATCAGCGGGCGACCATCGGTTGCAGTTGCACCACCATTATTTACCAAGGCGCCTTCCAGATATGCCCGAACATTGATACAAAGAACTGCCGTGAAATTCAAAGTGATAGTCTTCGTTGAAGAGGCCACACCGGCATTATCGAACAACTGATAACCGACTGTTGAGGTTACGGCATCGTATTTTGTCGGGTTGGTACCGGTCGGATCAATTTGAACCAGAGTTGGATCAAATGAATTAATGGTAGTTGTTGTAGTTACCAGCGTACCATTATAGTATAGGTCACAGTTGGTGCCCGGAACTAATGCAACTTTCCTTCCGGTAAGGCCTGCAGTATAATTACCATCTTCAGGGTCAGTGCCAGAAAATGCACTAGAAGGAACAGTAACCTTCACAGTACCACCTGGGTTTTGCTGATCAGGAACAGTTACATTGAACCCGGTAGGCGGTTGCTCAATGCCAAAGTTTTGATTACCAATGGCTATACTGAGTGTAGAAACGGTGATTATGCCCGTAGTGTTACCAGTATTAGCAGTACCATTCAGATTCACACCGGTATTCAGCCAGTTTCCGTATGTGCCGGCCGGGAGCGTTGAACTCGTAAGGTTAGAACCAATACCAGGGTTTGCATTGGTCAAAATAACCTTGTAGCTATGGTTTGAAATGGATTGATCCAGTGTATAAGCACCTGTCGTTGCATTGACAGCGGCAACCTGAAGTACTGTACCGGTAGCGTCTGTGAGTACGACATTGATTCCACCAGCATTTGTATAAGATTCTCCTGAAGCTTTTACAGCATCACCATTACCATCTGCCCATACAAAACCACTGATGGGTACCGGTGGTTCGAAAGGCATCGTAAGCGTTTGGGGCGTAGAAGACTTTCCGGCATTATCATTTACTGAATAACTAAATGTTGTGCTTACTGTGGTCTGCGTTGTTCCTAATGGATCAACCGTTACCAGATTCGGATTGAAGTTGGTAATGACTTGTGTGGCGGTCACCTTGGTGCCGTTGTAGTATAAGTCGCCGCCAGAACCCGGTGTCAGTGTTACCGTCTTCCCGGTCAGGCCTGCCGGATAGCTTCCGTCTTCCGCATCAGAACCGGTAAAAATGGAAGATGGAACAGGCACTTGAATAGTTCCACCAGGATTCAATTGAGAAGCGCTTGAGGCTGCAGCACCTAATGGGCGTTGCTCGATTCCAAAATTGTTACCACTGCTGGCAGAGGTTCCTGTAGTAATGGTGAAGCTTCCCGTTTGATTTGCCGTATTGGGGACACCGCCTTGATTGACACCTGTATTCATCCAATCGCCTGTAGAAGCAGTGGGTAAGGATGATGTATTAAAAGTGGAACCTACAGTTGGGGCGCTTGTAGCAACCAATACCTTGTAGGTAGTGTTCGAAATGGATTGGTCGAAGGAATATGCACCTGTCGTACCATTTACTGTAGAAATCTGAAGTACCTTATTGCTGGCATCTGTAAGTACTGCGTAGAGTCCGCCAGCGTTTGTATAAGCTTCACCACTCTGCTTGGTCGCATCTCCGTTCGGGTCATCCCAAACATAACCGCTGATGGGAACCGGCGGCTCGAATGGCATCGTGATTGTTACGGGGTTTGAAGATTTGCCTGCATTGTCTTTAACACTATACGAGAATGTAGAAGAAACTGAAGTTTGGGTAGTACCGCTGGGGTCAACACCCACTTTGGTAGGATCGAAGCTGGAAATGGTCTGTGTTGAAGTAACAGCAGTACCATTGTAGTACAGTGTACCGCCAGTACCAGGTGTCAGCGTTACCGTTTTGCCCGTCAGGCCAGTAGGATATGTGCCATCTTCTGGGTCAGTGCCGGTGAAGGCTGCCGAAGGAATGCTTACCTGAATGGTACCACCCGGATTAAGTTGAGAAGGAGCAGTATATGCAGCACCAGAAGGAATTTGCTCAATGCCGAAGTTTAAACCTGAAGTATTAGCCGTAGGGCGAAATGAAGGACGAACAAGCGGAGAAGTACTTACCCAACCTGAATTAAGCTCACCTGTAGGTGCACCATTCGTAACACCAACAGCCACATTTTGCTTGCTCAGCAGCAGCACTACACCCAGGTTTTTGGGGATATCACTGATGCTCCAGGCCCCGCCACTACCTACTGCATCTTTTCCGATTACCGTACCCGTAGCTGAGTCGAGCGCATATACATACAAACCGCCACCATTGGTGCCCGTTTCAGAACCCGTTTTGATATTGGTGAATGTGCTGGTTCCACTTCCATCTGCATCATCATAAACTTTGCCACTTAGGGTAGCGGTTAAGTCCGTAGTTGTTGTGCAGGAAGACGATGTCGTGCAAAAACTGACAGAAGCAAGGCGACCACCGGCAATTGCGCTATAACAATCTCCATTTACACGGCCATGATGTGTATTCATACCAATCCCGAAGTCTATAAAAGTCCTATTGAGATAAGTGACTTGAACAATAGAAGTAGAATTAGTAAATCCAATCCCTCCAACATTGGCAGAAGTGCCTTCACCATTTATCAAACCATCTGAGCGGTTTGAAATTGTGATATCTGTATTGTTAGACAGTGAGTAAGAAGAGGGCGGCATAAACGCATTTTGTTCTGCTTCATCATTTGAGTAGTAGCAGTTATTAGAATATGATCCTCCCCCAAATCCATCAATATCAATGAATGCAGCTTTGAAATTCAAAGCTGTATCCACTTGCGTACCGGCCTTCTTAAAATACAGGCGGAAGTGAACTAAATAATTTTGATAAGCAGTTGAAGTCACTTTTACATCACCTTTATAGCTGTAACAATGACCAGATGATGTCCAAAGCCCGCTTGAGTTCGTACCGGAGCAACTTGTTACAGGCTGGAATGAGTTATCACTGCCGCCATTTACAGATGCTGGTTGATCTATTGCAAACAGACCTACAGAATCACTACCCGTATTGGTCTTATCTGTGATTTTTATGTAGGCATCAACACCAGATGCGGCATTGGCATACTTGTAAATGGCACCAACTTTATTTGCGGTGCTACTAGGTGTGACAAGAGAAGGCGTCCCCAGATTAATCTGAGTGAACGTTTGTGCAGACACGGCCCACGACAAGAGCAGTAGTGCTGCGGAAGAAGCGTAAGCTTTTAGGTTCATATTGGTTGGTGATTAGAAACGTGGATAAAAAATGACGGGCATCAACTTATTCCATTAACAACCCGTTTGCAAACATAGAAAATCTGTTATCCGCTTGTTACCACCATTAAGATTTATGTTTAATATATGCTTGTTTTTTGTAATTCATTGTAATTAACTTGCAGTAAGTACTCAATGGCTACTTAAATATTAACCAGCAATTTTTAGCGCAAATAATTAAGATATACAATACAATCCGCTGTTAAAATGCGATAAAATAATTTTCCGGCGATGCCTAAATTGAGGTAAAAATGCCTCCGGAAAGCAGATGAATAATCGAAATTTCGGCTAACGAATCGATAACAAATTGGAGTAAAAGCGTGCGATTCAACCCCGGAATCTTCCACTTCCAATTTTTTGATTCTTCTTCTAAAGGCTCAAATGGCCAACAAGCCCCAAAGCCGCTGCCAGCAAGGGTTTCTTACATTTCTGAATAGAGAAAAATCAATCTAAATTCTTCTTTTAGCTGCACCGCACAGCACAAAATCTCATGCAGAAAATTCTGAGGTGGATGGAATACGCCACCCTGTAGATTTTCCCGGATAGCAGTCTTGCAATCCAGGGAAAACGGAATTCAAATGATAAGAAAATCTAAAAATAAGGTTTGCCTCCCAAAAAAAGCACCTTTAGTTTCATGAAGAGAGCTGTTTGCAAACGAAGCCTTATGCTTATTCCGACAAGGCTACAGCCTTACCCAATCTGCTGCTGACGCAATAAATATTTTCCAAGAATATCAAACTCCACATTAAGCATTGCCCCGGCAGCGATGGAAGCAAAACCTGTGTGCGTCAATGTGTAGGGAATGATGGCGACTGAAAATGAATTTTCATCAAGGCCAAATACCGTCAGGCTGACTCCATCTAAACAAACAGAGCCTTTTTCAACAATCAAACCCCCAAAAGCATTGGGAATACGGAACCGAAATACATGGCTTCCGTTGACTTCTTTGCGGGATATACATTCGGCTACTGCATCTACATGCCCCTGCACCAAATGCCCATCTAAGCGATCCCCCAATTTCAAGGCCCTTTCCAGGTTCAATTCCTTTCCGGCTGCCCAGTTGCCCAATGTAGTTTTTTGCAGTGTTTCTTCAACGGCAGTCACCTGATGTTGCCCGGGCCTTAATGCCGCTACAGTCAGGCACACGCCGTTGTGGGCAAGGCTTTGGTCAATTTTCAAGGCATTACTGATGCTGCTTTCCACCCAAAAATTCAGGTTACTTCCTTGCCTTACCACTTCGCGCAAGTGTCCGGTGGTTTCGATGATTCCGGTAAACATTATTGTCGGTAAGCCGTCCCTTGATGCGTGGTGCTGCCGGTGTCAGAAGCCACTGTAAAATAGATATGCAGCCGTAAGCTGTCGGAAAGGGTTTGCGTCAATGTACCGCTCAGCGTGTCTTGCTGCCTGCATAAAATCTGACCGGTTCCGGCGACAGTATCCGCGTAAGCAAAAAGTGCCCGGTTGGCTGTAAAATGCAGGGAAGATGAGCTACCGCAAAAGCCGGAAAGGGTAAACTTGGTTTCGTCTTGCTTAATTGCCTGTAACACCAGGGGCACTTCTGCAACAAGAACATTATTTGAATAAACAGAGTCCACAAATTGGTAGCGGCCCTGATAAACATCGGCGGGATAGAAGCACACACTGTTATCTGCTGTTCCCGGGAAACCATAATTGTAATTCACTGCAGCCGGGTCATTACAATATTTACTGGAAAGCCTCGGGTCATACTGCCCGGGCTTGTCCTCATATTTCTTGCAGGAAGCAAACCAAAAACCTCCGCAAAGCATACAAAGCAGGGCTAACAAAGAGGTGATGCGAAGCAGATGCTGCTGCATTCGTTGAAGCATGTGGCAAATCTATTGCTTTGGCAAGGCTCCTATTTTCTACAAAAAATAAGATTTACACAGCAACATCCCCTTATCTTTGCGCTCCCAAAATTCTTTCAACTAAAAGGGGGTATATCATCTATGCTGATCATTGATGCCAAAGACTGCGAAAACATTGACAAGGCGCTCAAGAAGTACAAGAAGAAGTTTGAAAAGAGCCGCACGCTCCTCCAGCTTCGTCAGCGCCAGGCTTTCGTAAAGCCCTCTGTTCGTCGCCGCACTGAAGTGCTGAAGGCCGTGTATCGCCAGCAGCTTGCCGAAGGCCGTTTCGACGATTAAGCTCCACAGATTCAATCTTTTTTCCCTTCGTCAGTATATTTGGCGAAGGGTTTTTTTATGCTTTTTTCTGAAGCCTCCACCAGCTTCCTCCATTTTCTGAGATTCGAAAAACGATACTCGGAACACACCCTTAGCACCTATCAGAGAAGCCTACAGCAGTTTGAAGCTTTCTTCCAAAATACTTACGGAACAGAGGCCCGGCTTGCAGCGCTTTCACACCACCACTTCCGGAGCTGGCTGGCAGAAATCAAGAACCAAAACCCTAAGACTACGCCTGCCACGCTACGACTGAAAACTGCAGCCCTGAGCAGCTTCTTCCACTATGCTCAGATGCAAGGCCTGGCCGAAAAAAATCCATTATCTCAGCTTCATTCGCTGCGGCTTCCGAAAAGACTGCCTGTCGCAATCGAACCACAACAGGCCGAAACATTAATTCAGGAAAATGCTTTTGGCGTGGGGTTTCGTGGCTTCACAGACCGGCTGATTTGCGAATTGCTGTACAGCACCGGCATGCGCCGGCAGGAACTGATGAGCCTACGGGAAACTGATATTGCCTGGGGGCAAAAAATGTTGCGGGTATTGGGCAAAGGGAATAAAGAACGGCTACTTCCTTTAGGCACTGCTTTGCTGGATTTATTACGGGATTATATCGCTGAAAAAAAACGTGTGCTGGAGCGCCCAAACCGGGAATTTTTATTGGTCCTGGAAAGCGGGAAGCCGCTCTACGCAAGCTATGTCTATCGTGTGGTGCATCACCAACTGAGCCTCGTGAGCAGCCAGGAAAAAAGAAGTCCCCATGTGCTGCGCCACAGCTTCGCTACCCATCTGCTGGCCAATGGAGCCAATATTCAGGCAATAAAAGAATTGTTGGGCCACAGCAGCCTCGCCGCTACTCAGATTTATACCCACAATGATGTTGCCCGGCTGAAAGAAATTCATAAATCGGCACACCCGCGTGGATGATTTTTCATCAAAGAGAATATTTAGAACAAAACCGTTATCCGCATGAACCGTGCGAAGTATTAGGAAACGACTTGCCAACTCGCGCCACTCTTGCTCAGCACGGTCTGAATGGCTTTTTCCCTTCGATGAATGCGCGTGCGCAGGGGTGAAAACGTCCACCGGTCTTTCAGTCGGTTTAGCCGGTCTTTGGGTGGTAAAAACAACAACCGTTTCAACCAACTCCAGGCTGCAAAATGCCGAAATGCCTTACTGAGTTTTACAAAATAAATCACCAGGCCCGCATCGGCTCCTTCCAAAAGCTGCTCCAGCTCCTTTGGATTGCAAAGCGAAGAAACGACCAACACAGTTCCGGTTCGGGGATTGAAATATGAAGCCAGGTCTTTATCCTGTTGCCAACTGCTGCCGCTGATGATTCGCCCTACCCGCTCGCGTTCTTCCAGCTCTTCGGGCAAATGCAGCTTTTGGTCAGGCACGTATCGGATGTGCCATTCTTTCTCTGCCAAAGCCTCATAAACCGTCCAAATACTGTTCTTAAAAAAATTGAGCATTTCCGCAGCAAAACCACCACTGAGCCAGGCATCATATAGAGCAGTATGAAAGCTGGCGTAGAAGTAGAGATGCGAGGCATAAGGCTCAAAACGCTCCGGTACCCGCACCACCAAATCGCCGCTCTTGGCATACACTTTCCACACGATGCGCCGCACATCATCGCCTGCCTCGAAATCTTTGTAATTGAGATAATCGCCTTCCACACGCCGCATCTGATCAATGCGCACATCCGTCGTCTCGGTCTTCCTGGGTGCAGCATCCAACAAGCCTGCGTCATGCTGCACAGGGGGCTGATAAAAGCTCCCACCGGCAGGCTGCGCCGCAGGAAAAGAAAAGAGATGAAGCATGTCTTCAAAAAAGACAAAGCCGCCCCGCAATTGATATTCGCGCACATCAGGCAACATCAACCGGCTGCTACCTGCTATGGCCGGACGCATCTGCGAATCGGTGCGGTGGCGGCGACTGAGAAGGGAAAACTTTCCACTAAGGCGATAATCATCATAGAAAAGCCGACCCCGAACGAAGCCCAGCATAGGGCGAAAAGCGCCTTCCAGAGCCGCATTCAAAAACACCCGATTACTGCGCCCTTTCCTGGTTTCGGTAGAAAACTGAAGTTGCAAACCAGCCTTCCTGCGATGCCGCAACCACAGAAAACGCAGCCAGGCCAACAGTGCACTTAGCACGGAAACTGCTGCCAGCAACAAGACCAGCAGCAACGCCATCTTAGCCATAAGCAGCACAAAGGGCTGAAAAGCCGACCACTTTCCGGCATCATCTACCTGCTCTATCGCAGGGTTGTTTTGGGGCACATTGGCATACACGATGCG
>CAYRJR010000122.1:0-8422 GCA_964424655.1 uncultured Chitinophagaceae bacterium | reverse complement strand
CACCTTACTGGTTGAGAAAAGTATCAGGCCTTTACTACCCAATAAGGGCAAAGCCCAGTAGCGAAATCCAGCCGAAGAGTGCGACGCAACGGATGCTCAATAGCATTCCAAAAGCTGGCTTACAAAAAATTATTGTGACGCTGGTGGTATTTCGCATCGCCTGTAGTGATTTTACCGGTTCTGCTTCGCACAAAAAGTGAGGGCACTCCAGATTAGTGAAGCACCCTCGCGATGTGAGACTCAATACGTGCTTAGGCGTCAATGCGGGCATACTTGGCATTCGCCTCAATAAACTCCCTGCGTGGAGCCACCTCATCGCCCATCAGCATCGAGAAAACAGAGTCGGCATTGGCTGCGCTTTCTACGGTTACCTGCTTCAGTGTTCTGTGTTCAGGGTCCATGGTCGTGGACCAAAGCTGCTCAGCATTCATTTCACCCAGGCCTTTGTATCGTTGAATATTCACGCTGTCTTCTTTGCCATTGGCCAGCTTAGCGACGGCGGCCTTGCGGTCTTCTTCCGACCAGGCATAAATCTGCTCCTTACCTTTCTTCACTAAGTAAAGTGGCGGCTGCGCGAGGTAGAGATAACCTTGCTCCACCAGTTCTTTCATGTAGCGGAAGAAGAAGGTAAGGATTAGCGTTGCGATATGCGATCCGTCCACATCGGCATCAGTCATGATGATGATTTTGTGGTAACGAAGCTTAGTCAGGTTCAGTGCTTTCGGGTCGTCGGGTGTACCGATAGTCACTCCGAGCGCGGTGAACATGTTCTTAATTTCCTCGTTCTCGTAAATCTTATGTTCCTGTGCTTTCTCGACGTTCAGGATTTTTCCGCGCAGCGGCAAGATGGCTTGAATGCTGCGGTCGCGACCTTGCTTGGCTGTGCCACCTGCAGAGTCCCCTTCCACGAGATACAGCTCGCAGCGTTCCGGGTCTTTATCAGAGCAGTCGGCCAGTTTGCCGGGCATCCCGCCACCACTGAGAACGCTCTTGCGCTGCACCATTTCACGAGCCTTGCGGGCAGCGGCACGGGCTTGGGCGGCCAAAATCACTTTATCAATGATGAGCTTCGCTTGTTTTGGATTTTCTTCGAGATAGGCCTCCAACACACGGGCTACGCTCACATTCACGATGCCACTTACCTCTGAATTGCCCAGCTTAGTCTTCGTCTGACCTTCAAACTGAGGCTCTGGTACCTTCACGGAGATGATGGCAGAAAGCCCTTCACGGAAGTCATCACCGGTGATTTCCACCTTAGCTTTTTCGAACAGTTTGTTGGCATCGCCATAAGCCTTGAAAACACGGGTGATGGCCGTGCGGAAGCCAGCCACGTGCGTACCTCCTTCGATGGTATTGATGTTATTGACGTAGGAGAAAATATGCTCGTTGTAGCTGGTGTTGTAGCTCATGGCTACGTCCACAGCTACATTGCTGGCCTGGTCGTAGGCCTCCACGTAGATGGGCTGAGGCAACAGAGGGTCGCGTTTACCGAGGCGGTCGAGGTATTGAACAAACTCCACGATACCACCTTCTGAATAAAACACTTCGCTGAAGGTCTGCCCGCTTTCTTCATTCACTTCACGCAGGTCATTAAGCGTGATGCGGATGCCCCGATTCAGGAATGACAGTTCGCGTAGGCGGGCAGAAAGTGTGTCGCGGTTGTAGGTAGTGACGGTGAAAATGCTGCCATCAGGCCAGAAATGCTGAAGTGTACCTCGCTTATCACTCGTTCCGATTTCACGAACTGCATATTGAGGAATTCCACAATTGTATTCCTGCTCAAAGATTTTCCCATCGCGAAACACCGTGGTGTGCATGTGGCCGGAAAGCGCATTCACGCAGCTTACCCCCACACCGTGTAAACCACCAGAAACCTTGTAAGAGTCTTTATCGAACTTACCGCCGGCATGCAGCACGGTCATCACCACTTGAAGGGCAGACACACCCTCTTTGGGATGAATGCCCACTGGGATGCCCCTGCCATCATCTTCCACCGAGATGGAATTGTCTTCATGGATGGTGACGGTGATTTGTTTGCAATGGCCTGCCAGGGCTTCATCAATCGAGTTGTCCACTACTTCATAGACCAGATGGTGCAGGCCTTTTGTGGAGATATCGCCAATATACATGGCCGGACGCTTACGCACCGCTTCCAAGCCTTCGAGCACCTGGATGGAACCTGCATCATAACCGTTATGTCCTTTGGAAACCTGAGGAGCGACAGAAGCGTCGTTTTCGATGTTCATAAAATCGCGTGAAAAGCGCACCAGAAGCGGCTTTTAGCTTGAATTATTTAATACGCGAAAGTAACAAAGAAGCCCTTATCGGGCAAGGTATTTGAAGTGCCCGAAGGCAGTATTAGCATAGCCTTGAGACCTTACATTTTTAGGGCTAAAGAAGGCTCATTGCGGCAGCTTCCGCGCCTGCACTTTGCGTGAGCGTCCACCGGGCTTGAAATAATCCGGATCGAAATGAAAGCAAGCACCGAGGCTCACGTAAAAAGGCGTGTTCCCTGCAATCTTGTCGCCGCTCAATTGCACACTGGTGCCCACCTGGCCGGTGAAGCGAATGAACTTCCAGCCGACTTCTGCATGTACATAAGGCTCCATGAAGCTGAAAATTACTGATTGCAGGTCTATGTTTCCATCCAGAATTTCATAACGCAAGACAGGCGTGTTTGGCGATTGAAAATCATAGAAATGCTGCGCAGCAAATCGCAGTCCGCCACCAAAACAGAAAATATCATTACTCATGCCCACTGCGGTCTGAATGAAGTAGCGATTGAAGTGTGTATCATAATCACGTTGGGGTGTACTGTAGCCTCGCCGGCTGAGCGTCCCCTGACCAAATCCGCCATAAGCCTCCAGCCTGCCCCTTCCTTTACTACCAAACTTGTCAAAATAGCCGGCACCCAGCTCCCAGCGACTGCCACTGAATACACCACCATAGGTATTACTCAGGTATGGTGAGATGTCCTCAATTATGCGGCGGTAATTTATCATCCGGTATGAAGCAATGAGGCCGAAATGATTGACCGGGGCAAAGGCGGCATCAATGCCCATTGATGCCAGACCGCCATTTCCGTGGGCAGAGTCCGTATAGTTAATCTGCGGCTTTGCCGCAATAATGAGCTTGCCCTCCCATGCTTTGCTGAGCATTGGCGAATTGACCCGGGAAGGGAAATATAGCTTTTGCTGGCAGGAAGCACACAGAAGCGCCGACCCCAGCAGTAGAAAAATGCACCTCATAAAAATTGATAACGAATTGATGTGCACAAAATAAGTAATGCTTTAAGTCCGCCTTCCCGCCCTATCTTGGCATGCCTTAAGTATTTAGGCCGCAGCCGAATTGAATGTCGCGTGCAGAAAAGACCATAACCCGATTTCCATTTCTCGTTTTTTGGATATTGTTAGCGCTGCTTTATGCACCCGCATGGCAGACGGGTTTTGTACACACAGCTTCCTCTTGCAATATTCATCTGGAAGAACTTAGCAAGCAGCTCAGCTCAGATTCGGGTTTGGTCATTCCCGGCATAGGCAGCAGATTATTGCACTTGCTGCTGTGTAAATTATTTGGCACCGAGCAGCTTCCCTGGTATTTGCTATATGTCAGCATTCAGGCCGGTGTTGCCTGGCTGCTGTTTAAACTCAGTTTTGAATTACTGGGCGCCAGCAATCCGCATTGCAGGCGGAGCGTGGCATTCTGGGGTGCAGCGGCGTTTTGTGTCAGCCCATATCTGCCGGAGGTACTGCTGGGGGAAGCCTGTCTCGGTTGCTTATGTGCACTCGCTTTTATACTGGGCATCTTATTAAGCACAGAGCGCTATATCTACACCCGGGATCCACGCCTGCCCGGTCTTTCAACCATACTCTTCTTCTTCGCCGGGCTTATGTCTGGCCTGGGTTTCCTGAGCATCATCCTGACTACAGCCCTGCTCTGTTTCTACAAAAGGTTGGGCTGGGAATTGGCCGTGCGCCGGCAAACCTGGACTTTGTTTCTCGTGCCTCAGTTTATCATTTTGGTGCTCCAGCTTGCTGCTACTGCATTCCTGGGTGGTAGTTCCTTATTTGCGTCCTGGGGGCGAACCTTTTCCGGTATCAGTCTTACCGGAAGTCTTGCGCTCTTTTCAAAAGCTATTTTCCAAATTTTCCTCTTCGGGGATTTCTGGCCTGAAGCCTGGCGCAAAGGCCTCTATTTTTTTTTAGACCAGCCTCTGGCCGGTTACCTGGTATTCCTTGCATTAGTGGGCGGCATTGTCTGGCTGGTCCGTCGTGCAAAAAATGGATTCGGACAGGAGCAAACTGGCTTACTACTCTTAGTTTGGCTCTTGCTGGTTACTGCACCCATTTTGTTTTTACCTGCTGAGCTTTCCGGAAAAATCCCCAGACGCACGCATGTTTACCTGCCGCTGGCATTTTTATGTATGCTGCTGGCAGTCGGGGTCAATGCGATGAAGCCTATGTGGCTTAGGGTTGGCATTCCGGTGTTGTGGTTTGCCCTGAGCATTTTCCTGACCCTGCGCGAAAATCTGAACTGGCAGGACGCAGACTATATAAACAAACGGTTTAAGGAGGCTACGCTGACCGGCACACATGCCCACTTGCTGGTTTCGCCACAGCCGGTGTCTTGCATTTTCTGGCCGTGCTGTAGAGTGGTGTAGGAAGGATGCCTTCCTCCTGACGATTTTTGCGCTTTCTTTTTTTTTGAAAGCTTCCTCGCAACTCAAAGCGCACCTGGCCCTTTTGGGTGCCAATCTTTTTTATGGTGCAGGCTTCACTATTGCCAAGACGGTGATGCCCCGGCTCATTCTGCCATTTGGTTTCATCATGATTCGCGTGGGTGTAACGGCCATTCTTTTTTGGCTGACCTTCTTTAGCGGGAAAGGTTTTCGGGCAAAAATTGAGCGCCGCGACTGGCCCATTTTAGTGTTGGGCGGACTGTTTGGTGTAGGCCTCAATCAAATGCTATTCTTCTATGGACTCAACCTGACGACACCCATCCATGCCTCGCTAATCATGATGAGCACACCGCTGCTGATTACGCTGATTGCAGCTATCATTCTGAAAGCCGGTATGCGTTGGGATCAGGGTTTGGGCTTGTTGTTGGGTATCGGCGGTGCTGCATTGCTGATGACGGCTGGGAAAGAAATCGTCACAGCACCCGATGCCTGGCGGGGCGACCTGAGTATCTTTTTCAATGCTGCCTCCTACACCATTTATTTAGTCATCATCAAGCCGCTCATGCTGCGTTATCGGCCTATCGTAGTTATTCGTTGGGTTTTCTTTTTCGGCTTCTGCTTCGTATTCCCTTTTAGCTGGCCTCAGTTTTCTCAGATTCCCTGGCATCTTTTCGCATTGAGCGATTATGCTGCTGTGGCATTCATCGTCATCTGCTGCACTTTTTTCACCTATCTCTGGAATATCTACGCATTGCGGGTTTTGTCGCCGGGCACGGCAGGAGCCTACATCTATCTGCAACCTCTTTTCGCTGCCATCATTGCGATGCTGTGGCTGGGTGAAGCACTGACCTGGGTGAAGCTGCTGGCAGCGATGCTCATTTTTTCTGGCGTGTATTTAGTCAGCTTTGGCTTGAAGCGAAAAAGTAAAAGCACCCTGCGTGCCCAATAATTTCAGAACAGGGAAAATCCCGGATAGCAATCTTTTTACCGGCTGAAGTGTATCGCCCGGCAAAAGGGCACAAAAGCCGACAACCAAAAACTCAATCATAAAAAGCCTTCCCACATCACCTAAAAAGAAAAGAGGCCACCTGAAACAGGCAGCCTCTGAGCAGTTGGCGTTTGAAGAATCTTATGCAGTTTCCAAAACCGTCTTAGGCGCAGCGTTTTTGATTTCATCGCTGGCTTCAGAAGCATACTTCTCGAAGTTCTTGTTGAAACGCTCGGCAAGTTCCAAAGCCTTTTTGTCGTAGGCTTCTTTATCGGCCCAAGTGTCGCGGGGATTAAGCACTTCACTGGGAACGCCGGGCACGGATTGTGGCACAAGCACACCAAACAAAGGATGCGCTACATACTCCACATCATTTAGCTCGCCATTCATGGCAGCCGTAATGATGGCGCGGGTATGTTTCAGGCTCATGCGCTTGCCTACTCCGTAGGCGCCACCCGTCCAGCCTGTATTCACCAGCCAGACATTTACATCCGGATGAGCTGCTAATTTTTTACCTAAAAGCTCTGCATACTTAGCCGGGTGCAGGGGCAGGAATACCTTACCAAAGCAGGCAGAGAAGGTAGGCTGCGGCTCTGTGACACCCACCTCGGTGCCCGCAACCTTAGCTGTATAGCCAGAGATAAACTGGAACATAGCCTGAGGTACGGTGAGCTTAGAGATAGGAGGCAGAATGCCAAAAGCATCCGCTGTGAGGAAGAAGATATTCTTAGGGTCGCCGCCATAAGATTTTTCCTTGGCGTTCGGGATGAAGTCAATGGGATAAGCTACGCGGGTGTTTTCCGTAACGGAAGCATCGGCGTAGTTCACCACATTGCTGCCTTCAAAGAAGGTGATGTTTTCGAGCAGAGCGCCGGGCTTCACAGCTTCCCAAATCTGAGGTTCTTTTTCTTTGGAAAGGTCAATGCACTTAGCATAGCAGCCACCCTCGAAATTGAAGACGGAACCATCGGCCCAGCCGTGTTCATCATCACCAATGAGGGCGCGGTGCGGGTCGGCAGAAAGGGTGGTCTTGCCGGTGCCGGAAAGACCGAAGAACAATGCCACATCACCTTGTTCGCCTTCATTGGCCGAGCAGTGCATAGACAGCACTTTGTGGTCGTGGGGCAGGATGAAATTCAGCACGCCGAAGATGCCTTTCTTGATTTCACCGGTGTAAGCAGAGCCACCAATCAGCACGATGCGGCGGGTGAAGTTCACGATGGTGAAGTTGCCCTGGCGGGTATTGTGCTTGGCAGGGTCAGCAAAGAAAGAAGGAGCCTGAATGATGATCCAATCCGGTTGCTGGGTCTGAATCTCTTCTGCCGTAGGACGCAGGAAGAGGTCGTTGCAAAACAGATTAGCCCAGGGCGATTCGTTGACCACACGGATGTTAAGGCGGAACTTAGGGTCGGCGCAGGCATAGCTATCGCGTACCCACACTTCCTTCCCTTTTAAATAAGCACACACATCATCATAGAGCTTGTCGAAAGCAGCAGGCTCGAAAGGAATATTGATGTCGCCCCAATCCACACTATGCTCTGTAATGGCATCCTTCACCGTGAACTTGTCCTTGGGTGAGCGACCGGTGAACTTTCCTGTGCTCACACTCAGTGCGCCGGTGTCGTTGAGTACGCCCTGGCCCAGTTCCAGTGCTTTTTGTGTCAGCACTTCGGGGGCAAGATTCCAATGCGCAATGGCTACATCCAGTCCCAAGTCAGCCAGGCTGGCTGCCGGGTTTTTCGTCCCTGTCTCCTGCATATTAGGTTTTGTTTTAAAAGTTTGTTGGATTGAGGCCGCAAAAATACAGCGTCACTTCAAACGGCTGCAAAATGCGAAGCAAGAATTTCCTTAATTCAATCCTAATCAGTGCTTGGGCGATGAGGCTATTCTTTGAAGGATTTCCGTGAATTACAACAGGCTTCAGCGCAATCCTGCTTCAGTTTGGGAAGCGCAAAAAAGTAATGTGCAGAGGCTCCGAAGTTTTCAAAAGCTGAGCATCAAACTGCTCGCTTCGCAGTCACCACTTCCTTAAAATATTCTTCGAGCTGAGCCGCAATGGCATCCCAACCAAATCGTCCTTGTATGGCTGCCATGCCCTGCTGTCCTGTGCTGCAGCGCAGCGATTCGCTTCCCAACAAGTCGAGTACCGAATGAGCAAATGCACCTGGCTCCATTTGCATCCATGCGCCTGCACCCTGCTTAATGCCCAGACCTGCAAAACCAATTTCGGAGCAAACCACAGGAATGCCCATTGCCATTGCTTCCAGCACTTTGTTTTGCGTGCCTGCACCAAAACGCAGCGGTGCTACCACCACACTGGCAGCATCATATTGACCGGCCAGGTCTTTCACAAAACCGGTCACTTCCACCCCGGCTCCGGCCAAAGCTTTTACCGATGCAACAGGCCTTTGCCCGGCAATCACAAACCGTACTTGCGGATGTTTCTGGCGAATCAACGGGAGGATTTCTGCATGGAAATATTGAACGGCATCTACGTTTGGCGCATAGTCCATGTTGCCGGTGAAGAGCAGGGTCTGATTATGGCTGTAATCATGCGCCCTCGGAGCAAAGCTGTCCAAGTCCACACCATTGGGAAGCAAGCGCAGGTTCTCTGCAAGGTGCGATTGGCGGAGGTATCGGATGTCTTCATCGGAGCAGGCCAGCGCCAGGTCGTATTCTTTCATCACCGGCTCATAGCGGAGAACACGCTGGCACTCTTCATGCTCAAATTTCCTTTTTAAAAACCCACGCTCTGA
>CAYRJR010000121.1:0-8477 GCA_964424655.1 uncultured Chitinophagaceae bacterium | reverse complement strand
CGTTTCGTAGCGCAGGTACAGGAAGGAGCAAGCGCCGGCAACAATCAATGTGAGCACAAACCAGTACCAGCCTGAAATAACCGCAGCAAGCAGCTTCCGAAAATCGAAGCTCGAATTAATCTGCTTCGCAATATTGTCTTTAATCTGACTATTATCCATTCACAAAAGTTCTGAAAGAGGGAAAAAACGGCTCGAATTTTAGCGACGATTGTTGACCAGCACAATGGTGTAAACAGACAGCGCAGTGGTGATAAAGCTGGTCACAATGGGCAGATAGAAACGCAGGAAAGTATTGGCTTCCTGGCGGCGGATGCGTGAAGGTTCTACATACACAATATCGTTTTGCTTCAGGAAATAATAGGGGTTATTGAACACGTTTCTGCTGTTCATGTCCAGCCGTGCAAAGACGCGCTTATTCCCTTCTTCCCGAATGACCAGCACATTGTCTTTGCGACCCGTGATGGGGATGCCGCCGGCAGCCGCCAGCGCATCCACAATACTGACCTTGTGGTTCGAGACATAGATGGGTCCTTCATGGCCCACATCGCCCAGCATCGTGATGCGATAATTGAGAATTCGGACTTCAATGGATGGCTGAAACAAATAATCCTTCAGCTTCTCCGCAAGCAGGTTCTTGGCTTCCCTTGTAGAAAGGCCCGCCAGTTTCAGCTTGCCCACACGCGGATAATCAATATAGCCTATACTATCTACCAAGTATGTATTCCGGCCCGAACCCGATGTAGATTCTGATCCCGTACCCGTCGCACTCGGGCCACTATAGGGTAAACCACCATCTAAAAAAACCTGGCTGGTCTGACCTTCTTTGTAAAAAGTGATACTCGCCACATTAATTGCCAAAATATCGTTGGGCTGAATCGTTGCCTCATCATCTTTTTGCATCACCAGCTCTGAAGTGGTAGGCGCCTGAGGGGCATCATCCTTAAAATAGACCGTCTTTTGGACGGATCCACAGGCACATAAAAAGAGCAGGCAGACCAAGGGCAGGGCCTGAAAAAATGAACGAATCATAGATAATTAAAAAATCGGGCAAATGTAGGATAAAGCCCCCTGCTTAAGACAGCAAAGAAAGGTTGCACCAGCCTTCATATGCGGCCAGCCGGGTCATGATTGCTCCTTGCTCTGTTGCCAGTCGTTTCAACTGCGCTGCATGGCGCACATGGTGCATATCGGTGCCGGCAAAATCATACAGCTTATGGTCGAGGTATTGCGAGGCTAATTGCTGCACGCCTTTACCATAATAACCCAAGATGGAAAGCAGATTCATTTGCAAACGGACACCCTTCTCTTTCAATTCGGCATATTTCCGCAGGTCGCCTTCAAACAGATACCGCTCGGGATGCGCGAGTATCGGCGTGTAGCCATTGGCCTGAACCGAGAAGATGATGTCTTCAAACTGACGCGGCCAGCCCGCCATGCTCACTTCAACAAGCACATACTTTTCCACGCCAAAATGCAACAAGCCTTGTGGCAAAATGCCGGTTAGAAATTCATTATCCAGAAAATATTCCGCAGCAATGCCGAGGCTCAAATCCGGCTCATGTTGACTGATAAAAGCACGCAAGCGATTGAAGGCTGCCGTGATGCTTTCCGTGTTGTTGTTGTGAATGCCGGGCAGCACATGCGGTGTGGTGATGAGCTTGGAATAACCCAGATTTTTCAGGCTGCGAATCAGTTCCAGACTGGTCTCCAGATCCGGTGAGCCATCATCAATGCCTGCACATAGATGGCTGTGCATGTCCGCACCAAGGAATGAAAAATCCACGGGGGCATCCTGCTCCGGCTGCTTGTCCTTCTTCTTAAAAAATGAAAACATCCCGGCAAAGTTGTGAATTGTCCTGAAGGAGATTTTTTTAGCCAGCTTTTCCAGCCAGATGCAGCATCCGTTGCGTCGCACGTTTCAGGGTTCGTCAGTCTGTCGGGCTTGCTACCCCGGCATCACTTACTGCTCCTTCTCCACAGCCAGCACTGTGCGCAGGCGCAATTCCCGCGCAGCTTTCATCACATTTACGATGCTTTGTGCATCGGCCTGCTTGTGTGCATTGATGACCACCGTAGGCGTGTCGGTAATATTTTCCCGCAGGGCAGCGCGCATCTCCTGTAGCAATGAATCTTGCAACACTGGGTGCGTACCCACATAAGTATGCTGGAGCGAATCAATAGAAACTACAATTGTCTGCTTCGCCTTGGTGTCGCTCTTGGCTTTGGGAATAGCCAGCTTAATCACATTCGGGTTGGCGAGCGTGGCAATGATTAAAAAGAAGAAGAGCAGGATAAACAGAATGTCGTTCAGTGCGTCTGTATTAGGCTCTTCGCCCGACGATTCCCGCAAATGGTTTCTCAGGTTCATCGTGTGTCAGCAGCTTTGGGGTTTGTGGGGTGCCATCACTTTGCAGGCTCCTGAAGAATGTCTAAGAATTCGCCGGCTGCTGCTTCCATCCGATTGGCCGTCCGGTTGATTTGTGCGTTGAGGTAGCGGTATGCGATATAAGAAAGCAGGCCGATAATCAGGCCCACAGCCGAAGTCACCATTTTGGTATAAATACCGCCGGCGAATGAGTTTAGCTCAAAGCCCATATGCTGGATATCGAAAAACAAAATCATCATACCGAAGATGGTGCCGAGGAAGCCAAACATGGGTGCAATGCTGGCAATCGTACTCAGGATAGACAGGTTTTTTTCGAGCTGATACAGTGCCAGCTTGCCGGTAGATTCCATGCTGCGCTCAATCTGGTCAATAGGCTTACCAATTCTTGAAATGCCTTTCTCAATCATGCGCGCTTCGGGAGTCTGCGTGCTGCGGCAAAGCGATTTAGCGCCTTGCATATTTCCCTCGCTCACCAGCTCGCGCACCCGCATGATGAAACGGGGATCATCGGGCAGAGAACGACGAATGACCAGCAGCCGCTCCACAAACACATACACCATCGCCACAGAGCAGAGCAGCAGCGGTATCATCAGCACACCACCCGCAAACAAGAGTTTTAAAAGTGAAATCTTCTCTTCCGGCTGAGCAAGGTTGGATGCTGCATGCAAGACCGTGTCGGCTTGAAGCAGCAAGGTGTGTAGCGCCATGTTTAATGTGGGATGAAGGCTTGCAAATGTAACGGTTCGGAATATGCAGCAGCAGGACGGAAACTGCCGCAAAAGCGAAGCAAATAAGGCATTTCAACGCTCATCCGGAAGAGAAAAATGTGAAAGCAACGTTTAGATTTGCGCACCAGCTTACGAACTGGTTATTCATTTTTTGAAACCACTTTACCTATGAAGAAACCCATACTTGCAATAATGGCTTTCTGTGTCCTTGGCAGCCTGCAGGCACAAACTACCGAGCAAATAACCCGCAAACCAAAACACAAGCTCACGGGCGTTGAGGTCAAAGATCATAAGGCGAAAACAGCAAAGGAGCGCGCCGAATTCCAACACCATGCGCAAAGCACGGAGGTGCTCACCGCCGAAGAACTGAATCGAAACAACCCCGCGTTCATCGAGCAGGCACTCAATACCGTTGCCGGCGTGCAGGTGGACAAACGCACCCAGCTTGGCGGCCAGCGCATCGTCATCCGCGGCTATGGCAATGATCAAAAATTCAACAACTGGGGCATCAAGGTTTATTACAATGGTATCCCGCTGACTACCGCAGATGGCGTGACCACATTGGATGATGTGGACTTCAGCCTCGTGGACAATATTGAAATCATCAAAGGCCCTGCTGCTACCGAATACGGAGCCGGCGTGGGGGGGGTAGCCCGCTTCTACCTCATGCCTGCCCGCCAAAAAGGAACTACGCTCAGCGAAAACTTCACCACCGGCTCTTTTGACCTCGTGCAAAGCAATACCCGCCTCGATATGGTGACGGACAAGTCTGCCATCACGGCCAATTACACACACCTGCAGAGCAATGGCTACCGCCCGCATGGCGCTACTCAGAAGAATTATTTCACATCATTCGGTGATTTTAAAATCAGCAATAAACAAAGCCTCTCCTATTTCATTAGCCACAATGCTTCCTTCGATGAAGTGAGCGGACAGATTTCTTATGCCAGCTATTATGCCGGTAATGACCCCGGCAATCAGGCTTACATCAAAAAGAATGGCAACAACAACCTGCTGACTTCCCGAGCCGGCATCTCTCATCGCTATGCATTCAACAAGCATTTCAGCAACTGGACCAGTCTATTCTATTCCGCCAGCGACTACCACCGCGTGAGCGCAGGTGCCGAGAGCAATGGCGATGACCTCAACTATGGCCTGCGCAGCACATTCAGCCTGCACTTCGGCGAAAAGAAATGGACCGAAAAGCTAGACTTTGGCACAGAGTTGCAGGAGTCCCGTTCCTTAGTTTCTTCCTATCGCTTTACGGGCTCCAATGACACGATTCCACTTCAGGTTCGCCCCATCGGTAGCGCCTCTTATCTCCGATACAATACCGATCAAAGCTCCTTCTTCGCCATCAACCGCATCGGCTTCAAACCCTGGAGCCTGACCCTCGTCACCGGTATTGCTGCCAATACCATCTCCTACTACCGCAGCGACTTACTGGCTGGTCCAGGCCTCATTCCGGGTCATACCGACCAGTCTTTCGACAAGCACTTCAGCACCTCTATCAACCCGCATATCGCCCTGCAAAAACTCTGGAAAAATCAAATCTTCCAACTCTCCTACAGCGAGGGTTACAACGCACCCACTGCCAGCAGCGCTTTCATCAGCGGCATCAACAAACCCAACGATAGCCTGCTTCCCGAAAAAGGACGCATGATTGACTTCAGCATCCAGGGCCTGCTCTTCCACTCCCGCCTCGATTACCAATTTTCCATCTTCCGTCTCGATGTGGACAATAAGCTTACCCAACTGAGCGCTGTGGACCCACAGAACCATGCCCCATACACCTACTTCGCCAACACAGGCACCCAGCGCAATCAGGGAATCGAACTCAGTGTAGGCTACCTCTGGGTGCCTAAGAAAAACCCGGTCATCGCTACCGTTGAGCCTTTCGTCACTACCTCCTGGTACGACTTCAGCTACCGCGATTTCAAGACCAAAACCGGTAATGCCATTGTTGATTACAGCGGCAAGCAAACAGTCGGTGTGCCTCGCCAGAAATACTGCGCCGGAATTGACCTCAGCGCCCCACAGGGTTTCTACCTCAACACTACGTTCTATTACCTCGGCGATGTGTATGCAGACTTTGCCAACACCAACAAGGTGGGCTCCTACACCCAGCTCAATGCCAAGCTGGGCTATCGCCACGATTTCGCACTGGCCCGACACATGCAAAAACGATTCAGCATAGACCTCTTTATCGCCGGCAACAACCTGGCCAACCAAATCAACTACACCTACCTCTTCCTGGGCAACGCAGTCAACGACTCCGACCCCGGAAGCGGCTTCCCGGCGGGCGTAGCTACCGATGTGACTCCCGGCCCATCACTCGCCTACTTCTTCGGCGGCGTGGGCCTGAAGTGCCGACTCTGACAGGCCTTCTCAAGCCCACGACCATCATCCGGCAGGTAAGCGTTCAGGCTACCTGCCGGATTTTTTTTGAGTCAGCTTTTTGTACCCTGATACAGCTTCGTTGCGTCGCACACTGAGGGGCCAGTGCTGCTATGAAGCTGCTCACGTAACATGTGAAGGCTGCGCCAGGGCTGCAATACATGACACTTCCATCACAGCAATTTCCGGGCAAAGCCGATTAGCGAAATCCCGCTGAAGTGTGCGACGCAACGGATGCCGAATAGCGACATCCAGCAGGCTAAAAAATCAGTCTTCTAACCGCAAACAACGAATTGGAATCTGTAGAAACGATGTATGCCTTTAGTGTTTTTTGTGCCTGGATTTTTTGGGGGCAGCATCCATTTGCTTTAGTGCCTTTTGTACGCCGCGGCCCATCACATCTATTTCGTAGCGCATCAGAGCGGGGTCGTAGTTGGTCGCATTTGAAGCAATCATGAGCGTGCGATAAAAGCGGATGTCGTGTGGCGGCGACACCTCAACATCCACGAAGCCTTTACCGCCTGCGCCGATGGCCCCGCGGGTCCAGTTCACCTTCACGCAATGGCAGGAGGGCTGGATGCTGGTGATGATGAGCGGGGCATCACCGCTGTTGCTAAACTCGAAGCGCCAGTGCAAAGGACTGTCCACAGGCACTTCGCCAAAGTCGTGGACTTTTTCTTTAAAACTCAGCGCGGCTCCGCCCTGGGCGAAGCAGCAGAAGCTGGCGGGCAATAAGGCAAGGCAAAGGAGCAAACGAAGCATCATGAAGCAGACGATTGGTAAGTTGACAGCTTGCGAAGGGCTGTGTTTGCAAAGATGAAGCCAGTTTTCCTACGCATGAATTACCACAAATCTGCAAACGCAAAAAATGGATATTGCGGTCATGAAGGAACGCTATGCAGTTGTCACAGGCGCCACGCAGGGCATTGGTCATGCCATTGCTGCCAGGCTGCTTTCAGAAGGTTTTCACCTGGCCTTCTGTGCCCGCAGCGAAAGCGACTTGCAGCTTGTGAAGACAGGCTGGCAGCAGGAATTTCCCAAGGCGAATATCCTGGCGATTCCTGCCGATTTTGCGAAGCAGGAAAACGTGTTTCGATTTTCAGAAAGCATACTTTCTGCTTTCCCATACATAGATGTGCTGGTGAATAATGCAGGCGTTTTTCAACCCGGGACTATTGCTGACGAGCCGGCTGGTCAGCTCGAAACGATGATGCGTGTGAACCTGTTTGGTGCTTATGACCTGACCAGAGTCTTATTGCCTCTGATGAATGCAGGCAGTCACATCTTCAACATCTGCTCGATAGCCAGCCTGCATGCCTACCCGAATGGCGGTGCTTATGGTATCACCAAGTATGCCTTGCTGGGTTTCTCGGACAATTTGCGGTATGAGCTGGGGCCTAAAGGCATCCGGGTGACCGCTATTTGTCCTGGCGCTACCTGGACGCGATCCTGGAGCGAAGTGGGCCTGAGTCGCGACCGGTTTATGGAACCGGAAGATGTGGCCAGCGCATTGTGGAACGCCTATTCATTGAGTGGCAAAGCCGACCTGGAACGTATCATACTGCGACCTACAGGAGGAGATTTATGAGTGGTAACACAGTATCATTTAACGCCAATTTATACGGTATTTACCGACGCTCCGCAAGGGTGACGGCTAATTTTGTCGGCCCCTTTTTCTGGTTCATGAAAGTCTCGACATTCCGGATTCAGTTGCTACCCATCTTGTTGATGCTCGCTGCATGTAGTGGTGTAGCCAGCGCACAGAATGTGGTGTTTTCGGCCAATGCCAATGCGAATAAGATTGGGCTTTCAGACCAGCTAACCGTCACCTACACCGTTCAGGATGTAGAGAACCTGCAATCCATCACACCCAGCTTCAAAGAGTTTAAAGTGCTTGGTGGGCCTTTTCAGTCGCAGAGTAGCAATACGCAAGTGATGGGCAATCGGGTGGTGCAAAGCTCCAGCGTGTCGCTCACGTTTATCCTGCAAGCCAAGCACACCGGGAAGCTGAAAATCCCGGGAGCCATTGCTAAAGATGCGAGTGGCCACAGCTATCAGTCGAACCCTATCGAAGTGGACGTAGTGCCCGGTTCATTGGCTGCAAAGCAACCGGCCAGGCAACAAAGCGGTGGCGGTTTCTGGGACGACCCTTTTGCCAATGCTGACCCCTTTGCCGGAATGCGCGGCCATAGCCAGCAACCTCAACAACAGCCCATTCAACAAGCCCCCAAGTATGATATCGGCAAGGACATGTTTATCCGTGTGGATGTGGACAAACGCAAGGTGCGGATTGGCGAACAAGTGACTGCATACTACAAGCTCTACACACGCATTCCGATGCAGATGGCAATCTCCAAGTTGCCCTCACTGAATGGATTCTGGACTCAGGATTTTGATCTGCCCAAGCAGCCGAAGCCCACAGAAGAAGTTGTGGACGGCAAGCGCTATCAGGTATTTGTGCTGAAAAAATCAGCACTCTTTCCGCAACAAACCGGCAACCTGGTGCTTGACCCTGCCGAAGCCGATGGCACCGCCCGCGTAGTGATGAAAAGCCAGCGCCGCAACCCCTTTGATGACCCGTTTTTCAAACAGGCATTCGGCGGCAGCCTGATGCTGAATGACCCGTTTTTCTCCGACCCATTTGGAGGCATGGCCTACCGCGACATTCCCGCTCATGTGAAAAGTGTGCCGGTAACCATTCAAGTGAGTGCATTGCCCAGTGAAGGCAAACCGGAAAGCTTCACCGGAGCTGTCGGCTCATTCAGTATTTCATCCAAACTCAGCAACGACAAACTGAGCACTGACGATGTGACCACACTCACACTGACTATCAGCGGCAGCGGCAACCTTAAGCTTTTTGACCCGCCTCGACCTACATTGCCCAATGGCCTCGACCTCTACGACCCGAATATCGTTGACACCATCACCAGCCGCAGCACCACTATTACCGGCAATAAGATTATCAC
>CAYRJR010000120.1:0-8518 GCA_964424655.1 uncultured Chitinophagaceae bacterium | reverse complement strand
GCGAAATATGGCTGAAGAGTGCGACGCAACGGATGCTCCATTGTGTTCCAAAAGCCGGCTCAAAAAAAAAAAAATGAATTCAGATGGCCATCGTAGTGGGTTGAAAAAAAAGCCCCGGAAGTGTGACTGCCGGGGCTTTTCTGTTGAAGGAATCAAAGGCTACTTACGAGATTTTGCCTTGAATGTGCTGATGGCATTGCGTGTGAAATCGCTCAGCACCAGTCGGCCACTAATGGCTGCGCGCTCGGCCAGCAGGCTGTCCCAGTGTTCGGTGCCTTGCCAGAATATTTTCTTGAGTTCCCACATAGCATCGGGAGAGCTATGTGCAAGGCGGTTTGCCAGGGCGTTGACGGCTTCGTCCATATCACTTTGGCTGCTGTGGATTTCGGCATAAAGCCCGTGCCTTTTCGACCATTCGGCACTACGCCATTCGCTGGCATCTATGGCGAGTTGCGAGAAGGAGCTGCGGCCCATCTTTCGTTCTACAGCGGGTCCTACCACGAAGGGACCGATGCCGATGGCCAATTCGCTGAGTTTTACGGATGCGCCTTCGTGCGCGATGGCATAATCGCAGGCTGCTATCAGTCCTACACCTCCGCCTACGGCCTTGCCCTGCACCCGTCCAATGATGAGCTTATGACTCTTACGCATAGCATTGATGACTTCAGCAAAGCCGCTGAAGAAGCGCTTGCCTTCTGCCTCATTACTGATGGCAGTAAGCTCGTCAAAAGAGGCTCCGGCACAAAAGGCGCTCTGACCGGCACTGCGCAATACGATGACGCGTACGCCGGCATCAATGCCGAGGTCGTTGATGGTGCGGGCCAGGTCGTGCAGGATGTCTGCTGGAAGTGAGTTGGAAGCCGGATGGAAAAACTCGATGGTAGCGATGTTGTGTTCCACCTCGTGGCGGACGTAGGCTCCTTCTGTATGCTGCATATTTCTGTTGGGAGAATGTGTGGATGAAAGGCGGCTAAATTAACCGGATTTGAATGGCTCGTGGCCCCGAAAGGAATGGGACATTTCGAGGCGTGAAAGAAAGGTGTTGAAGAATCCATCGCCTTGCAAGCTGCCTGAAAAAAGCGGACAGGAAGGCCGATTGGCAGATGATTTAAGGATGCAATTCTTTGTACTTCGCTTTTACTGCGTCCAGATGTGCGACAAAGCGGGCTACATCCGTGTTGGTGCCGTAGCCTTTATCAGCAAGTAATTTCCCGTCGGCATCCACGAAGAAGTAGAAAGGCTGCGAGTTGGAATTGAACTTGCTGATTTGAAGGTCCAGTGAACGATCGCCAAGGGTAGTCACCTGGGCGCCGAGTGCCTTGGAATAGTATTGTTCTGATTTCGGTATTGGCACCTGGCTGGCATCGCAGTACAGCGAAGCCACGATGAAGTCTTCTTTCATGCGCTTCATTACTTCCGGAGCGGACCAGACATTGGTCTCCATAAGCCGACAGTTGACGCAGGTAATGCCGGTAAAGTCGAGCATGACCGGCTTGTGTTCCCGGCGGGAAGCAGCTAGTGCTTCATCATAATCGAAGTAGGTAACCAGCCCATTATTTTTGACCACATTGGGTTCATACACGCGCATGGCATCTACATACTTCACTGGGCCCAAGCCTGGTGTCGCTGTATGGGATTCGCCATTGGACATTGCCAGGTTACCACTGCCACTGCTGACCACATAATCCTGGGTGCCCATAGGCGGCAGGAATTGCCCCAGACCTTTAAGCGGTGCTCCCCACATGCCAGGAAGCAGATATATCGCGAAGGCAAAGGATGAGAAAGCAAGGAATAATTTGAATAGGGAGACATATTCCTGCCCATAGATATTCTTGGGATTGGCATCATCATGCGAGAGCTTCAGCTTTCCGAGTAGATACATGCCCAAAAGGATGGCAATTACAATCCAGAGTGCGATGAAAATTTCTCGGTCTAAAATGCGCCAGCCTTTCACGAGGTCGGCATTGGAGAAGAACTTCAGCGCCAAAGCAATTTCAATAAATCCCAAGGTCACTTTCACCTGATTGAGCCAGCCGCCGGCATTGGCCATCTTGTTGATGAGGCCGGGCGAAAAAGCAAAGAAAGTGAAGGGAAGTGCCAGGCCCAGGGAGAAGCCAAACATGCCTAAGGCAGGCCCAACCAGGCCGCCCCGGCTGGCAGCGACGAGCAGCGGGCCGATGATACCTGAGGTGCAGGAAAACGACACAATCACCAGCGTGAGGGCCATAAAGAAAATACCCTTGAATGAGCTGGTGCCTGCGCGGGAGTCGGTTTTGCTGGTCCAGGATGAAGGCAGGGTGATTTCAAAAGCACCGAGGAACGAAATGCCAAACACGATGAACACAGCAAAGAAGAACAGGTTGGCAATCCAGTTGGACGACAGCTTGTAGAGTGCCTGTGGCCCGAATGCAGCCGAAATAATCACACCCAGCACCGTGAAGATGATGATGATGGAAAGCGAGTAATAAATCGCGTTGCGGATGGCCTCTGCTCGGGTCTTGCTGCGCTTGGTGAAGAAGCTGACGGTGATGGGCACCATGCTGTACACACATGGAGTAGTGATGGCCAGCAAGCCGCCACCGAGGCAGAGTGCAAAGAGCAGCCAGAGATTTGTGGTGGGCGCTTCGGGCGTAGCAGGTGCCTCAGTGCTTGCCGCTTCAGCCTTTTGGTTGTTACCCTGAGTGGTCGTGTTTGTGCCGGCTGACGTTGTGGCCTGCACATTACTGTCCTTTGCGTTGCTGTCGCTCGTCAGAGTGTTACCGCTGGCAGCAGGCTTCGTTGTCGTCTCTGTGGCGGCAGGAGCAGCATCTTTGATTTCAAAAGAAAAAGCCTTGTGTTTAGGAGGCAGGCACATGGATTCATCACAGACCTGATATTCCAGCGTACCTGTGATCTTCCCGTTGCCGGTGACTTCGATGTCCTGGCTATAGTCCACCTTGTTGTGGTACTCATGCACGGCACCATCTACGCCATCGCGTACTTTGGTTTCCAGCTTTCCCTGCTCCTTTGTCTTGCCAACAGTTTTGAAAAAATCAGCCTTGTCGAACGTGAAGGAAGGAGCGATAAGTGTACCATCGCCGCCAGGGTTGAACGAGTAGATATGCCAGCCTTCTTTGAGCTTGAGGTGGAAGAAAAGACGGTAGTGATTGTCGCTGGTTTTTTTCAGTTCATAGGTCCAGGTAGTGGGGTCCTGTATGATTTGGCTTTGGGCGTATCCCGTATGAAAAAGCAGCGCCAGCAGCAGGCAAAGTCGTGCAAAGAATCGCATGAAATATTATGGAAGCGTGATGGAGAAAGTCTTTGTTTTTGGAGGGAGGCACATTTGGTCGTTGCAGGCCTGGTATTCCACAGAGCCATTAATCTTTTGACCAGAATTGCCCCGGAGGCTGGCACTGATTTCTGCTTTGCCGGTGTGCAGGCGGACGTGCTCATCCAGGATGGTTTCATCATGAGCTGGTGTTAGTTCCGCCGGCCCTTTGGTGAGCTTTGTTCCTTTTTCAAAGTGGAGTGAGGTGCCAATCAATTCACCATCGCCACCAGGTTTCATGGCGTAGATATGCCACTTGGTGGCAATCTGAGCTTTTGCAAGAATCTCATACTCGCCCGTTCGGATTTTCTTTACAGCAAAATCCCATTGTATCGGATCCTGAATTTTTTGTGCAAATCCTGCCTGACTAAAGGCGAGTAATAAAGTAGCCAGTGCCAAAGCAATCTTTGTATTGAGCCTGAAAATGTTTCTCATTGTGTCTTGAATTTGGTGCGCAGCATGCAAGTTGTCCCAAAAATCATGCAGCGATTCGGTCAAAGCCCATTGGCTCAATTCATGTAGGTAAATGCTTCAAGGATGGTGCGGCCATCAATATTCCCCAGCACTTCGCTGGTGGCGCGTTCGGGATGTGGCATCATGCCATACACATTGCGGCGCACGTTGCAGATGCCGGCAATATTATCTGTTGCGCCATTGGGGTTGGAGCTGAGGTGCACCTCACCGGTTGGGTTGCAGTAGCGGAAAATAACCTGGCGGTTCTCGCGCAGGCTTTGCATGGTTTTGGGGTCGGCATGATAGCGACCTTCACCATGAGCCACGGGAATCTGAAGCACACGGGCACCTACATTATCACCAATGATATTATCTGTGTGTTCGCTTTTCAGGAAGACATTTTTGCAGACAAACTTTTGATGGTCATTTTGCAGCAGGACACCCGGCAGTAATCCGCTTTCGCAGAGGATTTGAAAGCCATTGCAGATGCCCAGCACCTTTCCGCCGCGCCCGGCGAAATTGATCACTTGCTCCATCATGGGAGAGAAACGGGCCAAGGCCCCACAGCGCAGGTAATCGCCGTAAGAAAAGCCGCCAGGCAATACGATGCAGTCGTCCACATCAAAGGCGCTCAAGTCACGGTCTTTGTGCCAGAGCATGACTACTTCCTGCTCTAAATCGTCGCGTAAGGCATGCTCCATATCGCGGTCGCAGTTGGAGCCTGGGAAAACAATGATTCCGAATTTCATTCGATAAAAAAAGTTCGTGCTTGCTAAGTAGGAAGCGCAAGTTGGCAAAAGACCAGTAGCGCCAGTAATAAATAAAAGGTAAAGGTAGCAAAGCGCCCGCTGCGCCTATGTCCGGGCCTGCCTTCGGCCAGCATGGGCGGTGTGAAAAACAGAGATAGGGCTGGAGTCGTGCATAACCATGATTCTGGCTGCATCCTGGCAGAAAAAAAGCAGCTTGCAATAGCCAGTATGAGCATGAAGCCAGTCAGTGTCCAACTCCGCCGGACAGTAACCATCGTTTGAAAGGCACTCCGCCCCAGTGCTACCAGCCCGGAGCCAAGCAGGAATAAGGTCACGAAAAGCAAGCCTGCGAGATAGGCCCCTGGCCTTATGGCAGGCAGATGCAGGATGGGCCATTCGGGCCAATGCTTTATTAAATCAATATTATCGAAGAGATATAGCAATCCCAGCGAGAAATAAAAGGGTGTCAGAAAGCCCAGCAAGGCAACAATCCATTCCCCGGGACGGAAGTTGCGAAGCCATAGTAAGGCGAGCGGAGCGAGCAGGGCAAAAGCCAAAGTGGGGAAGTACAAAATTCCAGCCCAGCCCAGTAAGAAGCCCGCATTAAACACAACACGGTTGGCACCTTCCCTCCGGCCAAAACGCAGCAAAGCATCCAGAGCAGCCAGTAGTAGCCAATTCAGCAACAAGGGGGCACTGAACTGCCCAAACGCGGGATGCAGTGAACAGAGTACGATATAGATGAAAGCAGGCAAATAAGAATGTTTGGAAAACATCCTGTGCCGGACAGCAATGGATTTCAGATAGATGCCCTGCAAAAAGCACATCAAGACAGCCAGCATAGTGAAGGCTGTAGCGCTTTTTCCCAATACGAAGCTGAGCAACCAGACAATCCAGCCGAATAATGCCTGGCTGACTTCCGGGCTGGGCATCAGGGGATGCGCTAATGCCTGAAGCTTTAGCAGTAGGGTTAATATGGCAAGGATGAGGACGGTGTAAGGGCTATTGCCCCGAACCAAAGACAACACCGGGCTAAAATACGACTTTGGCAAAGCAGAGCTGGCGGCCTTTGAGGCAGGGCACAACCAATTCGCGGCCAGAAACCTGCTTGCCTTCACGAGGCTGCCAGTCGGGTTGACCCGAGCCTGGGTTTAGTTGCTGCGCACTCAACTTGCCGCCTGCTTCAATGGTGCTCAATGCGATTCGGGAGCTTCTGTCATCAAAGTCATTGTAGAGGAATCCTAAAGCGCCACCGGTGTTGATGAAAGCATAGGAAGAGAAAGCTCCTGCATCTTCCTGAGAATATTGATTCTTGCGCACAAAGGCATGCCAGAGCGGCTGCCCCTGCCCATCGTAGCAAAGAGCCATAATGTCGCCATAGTGATACTCCCGGATATTCTGAGAGGTCATGAATGGATAGTAAAAGCTGCTGTAATAGCCATAGGGCGTAAGGCCTGCACGTACCGTCATGTAGTAGTCTTCGGCAATCAGCACAAAGCCGCCATCATTGCGGATGATGAGCTGCCGCGTAAGGAAATCATTGAATGCGCGCCGGCTATTTCTACCCGTGGCATTCAGCCTTATTTGCTCATCGAATGGTAATTGACGGGAGCTGGTGATTTTGCCTGAATCCATTTGGTATTGTGCCAGCAGAACCCCATCGAAATTGCCGGCTTTCTTTTGGGAATAAAAGCCAGCAGCATAAATACACTTGCCGTAATTATCAACTTTTAAATAAAGGCCTGAGGCAAATTTTCCTCCCAAAGGAATTTCCGAAGCCAACAACTTGCCGCCGGCTGCCGGTAGTCTCAGTAACCAGATTCCATCCGCAAAATCTTTACTTCCCAGCGCTGTGGCAACAGGTAAGAAAAAGGTGCCGTCATTACTCAGCATGGCAGGTATCAGGCTGAGGTTGTTTTCGCCCTGATAATTGCTTTCACTACGCTTCAGGATGTGCAGCGAATCGTCCAGCAGGGTGCAGCTTAGGCTTAGTGAAGCGCCTTTGAGCGTGGCATCGTACACCATCATTCGCTGCTTGTTTTCAGAAGTGACTATGGAGAAATATTCATTGCGAGTACCGAAAAATCCTGCTTTTGCATGGTCAATCTTGATGACTCGTCCCAGCAATCTTCCGCGGCTATCCAGCAAGGCTGCCTGCTGCACGATATTGCCACCATCACTGCTCTGAAACAAGGCAATGATTTTATCCGGGTAGGCAATGAAGCTGACACCATAAACTTTAGTGGGAATAAAATCAAGGATGACGGTAGCCTGAAGGTTCATGCTGTCGTCCCAGATGTCGAGGTAGTGATCCCTTTCATTGGCGCGGTAGGTTATGAGGTTTCCCCCAACCCTCCCTACCACACTATAATCCGGGTCTCTTCGGTCTATTTTCAGGTATTCGCTGTAACGAATATCCTGAGCCATTCCCTGTATGGAAAAGCAAAGTATCAGGAGGCTGAAGAAGTACTTCATCATTCAAAAGTAGCCCTGCCCGGGCGGCATGAATTGCGAAATTGCTGCGAAGAATTCCAGCAGAAATTCTGGCAAATCAAGGCTGATGAATGACCGGAAAAAATCAGATAAGCTTAGTGGCTTGTTGTGGGGGCAGCATCCCTACAGCATATTTTTCGAGCAATAGCATTTTCAGGTTAGCCTTTTTTTCAGGCCATTCTTCCCGAATGATGCTAAACACTAAAGTATCCAGGACCTTACCATTGGGCATGATGCGGTCGTTGCGCAATCGGCCTTCGAAGCTGGCGCCGATTTTTGCGATTGCAGCTTTAGAGCGATGGTTCGTATCCCGGGTCTTAAACTGCACCCGGTTGAGCTGAAGTTTTTCAAAAGCAAATTCCAGCAACAGCAATTTGCATTCAAGGTTATACCCCTTGCCCCAGCAATCAGGACGGTACCAGGTCCAGCCTATTTCCAGTTTTAAATGCTCAGGCAGCAAATCGAAAAGACGGGTTGAGCCGATGATTCGGTTTTGCTCCTGATCGAAAATGGTGAAGGGATATTGTGTGCCGGAAAGCCGCTGGAGCATTGCCTTGCTCAGTTCACGATGTAAAACCTCTGGTTGGCTGGCAGTAACGGGTAAATGTTCCCAGATTCTGGGATCAGTGCCGCAGGCTATCAGCCCTTCGAAATGCGTCACCTGAAGTGGTTCCAAACGCACCAAGGTGCCATTCAAAGCAATCGGATGTTGCAACCAGGACATAGAAATGGGGCTTGCTTCAAACTTAGTTATTTCGTTGTCCCATGAGCCAGCAAGCCATCCTGGAATGTGTGCCCAACTTCAGCGAAGGCAGGCGCCCCGAAGTCATCGAAGCGATTGCAGAAGCCGTGCGTCGGGTAGGAGATGCGAGGCTCTTGCATGTAGATACCAGCCCTGCGGCCCACCGTACCGTACTCACTTTTGCCGGCCCACCTGATGCAGTCACTGAGGCTGCTTATTTCGCAATTGCGAAGGCTGCGGAATTAATTGATATGCGCAGTCAGGAAGGGGTGCATCCACGCATTGGTGCTACGGATGTTTGCCCATTGGTGCCGTTGAAAGGTATGAGTATGGATGATGCTGATACATATGCCAGGGCTTTGGGAAACAGGGTTGGTAACGAATTGGGCATCCCGGTTTATCTGTATGAGCATTCTGCTTCGGCACCACATCGCCAGGCGCTGCCAGACATCCGCAAAGGGCAGTATGAAGGCTTTGCAGAGAAAATGAAACGTCCGGAATGGAAGCCTGATTTTGGGCCGGAAACTTTACCACCTGCTACCGGAGCCACTATCATCGGAGCACGCAAGATTTTAGTGGCCTTCAATATTTCTTTAGAAACCGATGATGTCTCTGTGGCCAGGCACATTGCTGCCAGGCTGCGTTCAACAGGGTATATGTTGGACGGTCAACGTGTGTCTGGCCTGCTTCCTATGACGCGTTCCATTGGTTGGTTTATGGCGGACTACAGGCAGGCACAGGTGTCTTTCAATTTGCTCGCCTATCACCTCAGCA
>CAYRJR010000119.1:5318-8524 GCA_964424655.1 uncultured Chitinophagaceae bacterium | reverse complement strand
GGAGAGCAGGTATTACGCGATTTTTTCAGCCGGCATCCCGTCCGTAATTTTAAGATTGACTATTCCGGAAATTCCACTTCCAGCGACTCCCGTTTCAGTATCGGCACTTTGCACACCGAGACTTGTCGCTTCAAGGTGTATCTCTTTCTGCGCCCCAGCGACAAGGGCTATACAATCAAAGAAATTCGGTTCGAAAAGTGAAGCTCAGCCCTTGCTCAGACTCATGTAACTGTCCATCGGCAGGCGCTTGGCAATAGAGCGTGCCAGGGTCATTTCATCTGCATATTCCAGCTCGCCGCCAAATGCAATGCCCCGTGCAATGGCCGTCATGGCAACCGGCGTGTCTCCCAGTTGCTTGGCAATAAAATAAGCTGTGGTGTCGCCTTCAATAGTGGGGCTGAGTGCCATGATTAATTCCTGAATGCCTTGCTCCCGAACCCGGCTGACCAGCGATTCAATCTGCAATTGTTCTGGCCCGATGCCATCCAGCGGCGACAGGATGCCGCCCAGCACATGATATAGTCCGCTGTATTGCTGCGTGCTTTCAATCGCAATCACGTCGCGCAGGTTTTCCACCACACATATCTGCCGACGGTTCCGTCCCGGGTTGGCGCAGATGGCACATACCTCGGTATCGGACACGTTGTGGCATTGTGTGCAGAAGCGGATATCCTGCCTCATGTGGAAGATGGCCTGAGTGAAGGCACTCACCTGTTCCTGGTCCTGATTCAATAGGTGCAACACCATGCGCAGCGCGGATTTTCGGCCAATGCCGGGCAGGGTGGCAAACGCGGACACGGCATCTTCAATAAGCTTGGATGAAAAAATCATAATGACGAAAACCGATGTGCTACGGGGTTGTTTTCCTGGGAAAATACAGCCGCAAACCGGCCGATAAATTTACGCATCATCATCGGGGAGGGGCGGTGTGTTGGAGTCCCAATGATGCTGCTTTCTGCATGCTTTACTTTGGATTGTAGCCCTTCTGGTTTTGCTGATTTTTCACCTGTCTTTTACTCAAAGCATCTGAGGCGCATCAGTCACTTATGACACGAGCAAAGTAGTGTGATTCCCCAAAAAACTGTCTGGGTTTAGTGTAGTGATTGTTGCTTGCCTGACTGAGCGTTTTCAGGCCAAGCCGACCGGCGAAATCCAGCCGAAGTGTGCGACGCAACGGATGCTTCATCGGGCTGCAAAAGCCGGCTAAAAAATAATCCCGAAAACCACACCTGACAATTGTAATTGCCCCTATTCCGTGACGGGCTTGAGCTGTATCATCTTGTTGTTGTTCCCGGCAGGTCGTACCACTTCGCCATTTTGGGTACCGTTAATCTCTGGCTTTTTGTCCGTCAGCAGGCGCGTGTCTCTGGCATTGTTCGTATTGGCCTCATTGGAGCCGGCGCTTGCAGCGGGGCGGGTGCTGGCGCAGGAGCAGAGTAGCAGGGCAGCGGCGAGGGACAGGTAGATGTTTTTCATTAGTGGCAATTCTGAGAAAAAGCAAAAAAGGTTGGCCGCAAAACGGACAACCTTTTTTGTGGAAATCGGCCGTTATTTCTGCACAATGACACGGCGTGAAACCGTGTATCCATTGGCGTGAAATTCGAGGAAGTACATGCCGTTGGGCACGTTCGTCAGGTCGAGGCTCATGGTTTTCTTTCCGCTGAGGTTTCGGCCCAAGTCTTGTTCAAGAATGGCCTTGCCGAGTAGGTCCCGGAGTTTCAGGCTGGCGCTGGTGCTGCTGCCAAAATCGAAGCTGAATTGCAATTTGTCGCTGGCGGGGTTGGGGTACACGCTCAGATCCTGGCCTTCTGTTCCGGCCACCGAGCCTACGCCGGTATTGGTCACCTGGATGAATCGAACCGTGTGGCAAACCTTGTTGTTGGCTGTGTTCGGGTCGGCGATGATGGCGTTGTTGGAGGCCTTAGCCCAGATGCTGTCGCACCAAGGGAAGGGGTTGGGAGAGGGCATTGTGTTCAGGAAAATCGTGTCCAGGTAGTACACGGTATCGTTTGCGGGCAGGCCGGCTGCGGGCAGCCGAAGAGAAACAGTGTTGGTGAATATGGGCGAGCGCCAACGGATGGTATCGCTGCTGGTGAGCGCCTGCGGGCCGTTGTTTACAAATCCCGTCAAAATGATTCTGCCGATGGTGCCTCCCGAGTTGAAATGAATGGTATCGGTGCTGCGGAGTGAGGACAATAGTTGCAGGTCCGCTTGGGCTGCAGCGGTCAGTGACAGGGTCAGCATTACTGCGAATAAGGGTAAGATTTTCTTCATGGTTCTATGGCTTTTTAAAAGTTGAATGGGGCTTCGAAATTAGGCTGGGTATCGTGACCAAAGTGTGCCACCTCGCAGAATGTTTGCTGCAGTCATCAGCAGGCCAGGCTTGTATTCAGGGCTGCAGTGAGGGGTTTGCCCGATGTCTGTTGCCATCCCGCTCGGTCTTCTTCTGCATGTTCTTTTGAAAGGCTTCTGTGAGGTTCACGCCGGTCTGGTTGGCGAGACAAATCAGCACCCAAAGCACATCAGCCATTTCGTCGCCCAGGTCGCGCCCGGCATCACTTTCCTTGAAGGATTGCTCGCCATATTGCCGCACCATCAGTCGCGACAGCTCGCCTACTTCTTCCATCAGGATGCCCAGGTTGGTGAGCTCTGAAAAGTAACGGACACCGATGCTACGTATCCATTCGTCCACCTGTTGCTGCGCCTCGGAAAGGCTGATTGTCGTGTTCATAATCGGGGATGATATAGGCGCTAAAATACCCGTGCCTTTCAGATGACAGACAATGATGGGCAGGCAGGTAGCATCCGGTTTGCTGCGGGTTATCTTTTCATAAAAAATGTTGGGCTGTATTGCATTTCCACCACAGCTACGAATATTTGCCGCGCACCGGGATTGAACTACCGGTAAAAAAATCCGCTTTCGAATGACCTATACTTCCGATGTTGCTGCAAGCAGGGCCCTCACAGAAAAATCACAAGAAATTCGAGCGGCTGTGTCGCAGGTCATCGTGGGCCAGCACGAGGTGTTGCAGCAGCTCATCATCTCCATTTTGTGCAATGGTCATGCGCTTCTGGTTGGTGTGCCCGGCCTGGCCAAGACCCTGCTCGTGAAGACACTTTCTGAGGTGCTTGACTTGTCGTTCAAGCGCATCCAGTTTACGCCCGACCTCATGCCCAGCGACATCACGGGCACGGAAATAATCGAC
>CAYRJR010000119.1:0-5308 GCA_964424655.1 uncultured Chitinophagaceae bacterium | reverse complement strand
GGAAATTCTGAACGAGCAACGCCAGTTTCAATTTCTCAAAGGCCCCCTCTTCGCCAATATTATTCTGGCCGATGAAATCAACCGCACACCCCCCAAAACCCAGGCTGCCCTGCTCGAAGCCATGCAGGAACGCAGCATCACTGCCAGCGGCATCAGCTACCCACTTCCCGCACCATTCTTCGTGCTGGCCACACAAAACCCCATTGAGCAGGAAGGCACTTATCCTTTGCCCGAGGCCCAGCTCGACCGGTTCATGTTTCTCATCCAGCTCGACTATCCTTCGTTTGCTGAAGAAGTGGACATCGTGCGCAATACGACTGGCGCCCGCCAGGTGAGCCTGCCCAAGGTGCTGGATGCCGAGACCATCCTCGCCTTTCAGGAGTTGGTGCGTCGTGTGCCCGTGCCCGACCATGTGCTGGAATATGCCGTAGGCCTCGTCCACAAGACAAGACCAGGCACTCAGGCTGCCGCACAGACCAATCAATACATCGCGTATGGTGCTGGCCCACGGGCCTCGCAATACCTCATCCTGGCTGCAAAATGTGTGGCGCTGCTGGGTGGTAAATTTTCTCCTGATATTGAAGACGTGCAGCAGGTGGCCCTGCCTGTTTTGCGCCACCGTGTGCTACGCAACTATAAGGCCGAAGCCGAAGGCATCACGCAGGAGGCCCTAATCCGTCAGTTGCTGTAATTCGATTTTTTTTTCGGCATAAGGAATGCTATGTAGCTCCCGTTGCGTCGCACACTGAGGGGCCAGTGCTGCTATGTGGCTTCTTTCTGGCATCGTTGCTGCGACAACATGAGGGCAAAGCGGCACAGTGAAATCCTGCTGAAGTGTGCGCAACGGATGCTTAATGGAACACCTGCTGCTGGTGAACAAATCATTCTTTCAGAGGTTGCGAGCCGCCCTGTAACGGGTAAAGCCTTGGTTATTTCATGGCCGTGATGGTTGTTGCGCGTTCGGCTATGGCTATTTTGGAAGGGAAAATATTGGCCCGGTGTTTGGGTTTTCATCTTAATAAACACAACGACATGCAACTCAGCGAAACCTGGTTTGTGGAAGGCAGTGTGGACTTTGAAATGCAGAAATATCGCCTGCTGGCTTACCTGCGGGATGTGGATGCACTCTTTGGGAAACAGGAGCTATATCCGCAGCTCAGCGATGTTATTTTCCACCACGACAACCTGATGGCTTTTCGGAAAAACAAACAGTTTTTGCAAGATGCTTTTCCGCGCCGCATGAGTGAGCTGAACCTGCAACAGGCGGCACTGATTTACGAACGTATGCTACAGGATGATGAACTGATGCAAGAGCTGGAAGACATCACTACTTATGCGCTGAAACGCATCCGTAAAACAATCGGTACGGGTACGGAACTGTATGAAGAAGTGGCGCACACGATGGAAGTGTATCCTGTGGGCCTGCTGCCGGTGTATAAAAACCAGGGCTATCTGCTGCTGCGTTGGGGTAGTCATCAGGAGACCCGGGCTTACAGCTATTCAGTCACCTTGTTTGAACGGGGCGATGCCCAGTATCGGGGCTTGAAGATGGCTTATTTGAACTCCTGGGTGCACAGCTTAGTACACACGCCACAGCACATCAAAGCTGAGCTGACCCAGCAGAGCAGCCACATGGATAACCCTGCATTTTTTGCGCTGGAAACGGCATTGGAATTACCCTTACAAGCAACGATTCTTCCCGTGGCCCGCCGTGTGTTCATCCGCTACCTGACTGCACAGACCTGAAGTTTTTTTGACTCAGTGTGTATTTGATGCTACAGGAAATTCTTCCTCGGCAAGTTCTATTTGCTTGCGCGTAGGAAGCAGGATGAGCCGCAGGGTAGTGTCGTTGGTGAAATAAGAGATAGCCCAGTTGATAAAAATCATCAGTTTATTGCGCACGCTCAGGATGAGCATGAGGTGCAGAAACATCCAGACTAACCAGGCGAAGAAGCCCTGGAAGCTGAGCTTTGGCAGGTCCACTACCGCTTTTCGCTTCCCCACGGTAGCCATAGTGCCCGGATTTTTATAGCGGAAAGGCAACGGGTCTTTATGGCCTTCGCGGCAAAAGTTGCGAGCCAGGTTTTTCGCCTGATGAATGGCTACGTTGGCCAGTTGCGGATGTCCTTTTGGCCATTCGGGAGTCTCCATATAGCTCACATCGCCGATGGCAAAGACATTGTCGTAGCCCGGGATGCGGTGGAACTCGTCCACATGAATGCGGTTGCCGCGCACCAATATTTCTTTGGCAATGCCTTTGGGCAGGCTACCGCTCACGCCAGCCGCCCAGATGAGGGTACGGCTTTGCAGGCTGCGCCCGTCAGCAAACTGGATGCATTGCCCGTCATATTCTTTCACCAATGTATTCAGCCAGAGCTGCACACCCATCCGGTTGAGGTATTGCTCCGATTTTCGGCTCGAAGCCTCACTCATGTTCAGAAGCAGGCGGTTGCTGCCTTCGATGAGGCAGATGTTGAGCTTTGAAAAATCCATATCCGGATAGTCGCGGGGCAGGATGTTTCGCTTCAGCTCTGCCAGGGCACCAGCCAGCTCCACACCCGTGGGCCCGCCACCCACAATGGCAATATTCATCAGGGTCTCGCGCTCGTCGGCAGAGGCTGCTAATGCAGCCTCAAAATTCATCAGGATACGGTTGCGCAGGGCAATAGCTTCGGGCGTGCTCTTCATCGGGAAGGCATGTTGCTCGAGGTTTTTATTACCGAAAAAATTCGTTTTGCAACCAGTGGCCAGCACGAGATAATCGTAGGGGAAAATGCCAGCTTCTTCGGTGTGTACCATGCGGGCCTTGAGGTCTATTTCCTGCACCTTGCCGATGCGCACATGCACGTTTTTACTGTGTTGAAAAATCTTGCGTAGTGGGAAAGAAATGGCGGAAGGCTCAAGACGAGCTGTAGCTACCTGATAGAACAGTGGCTGAAACTGGTGGAAGTTGAACTGGTCAATAAGGGTGATATTATGGCCGCTTTTCTTCAAGCGACGAGCGAGTTGCAATCCTGCAAAACCTGCTCCGATAATGACGATTTGCTTTACTGCCATAACCAATCCATTTTAGGTTATTAAATGCTGAGAACTCCTTTGCAAAGCTGGCAAGTGGCGTGTAGAGACATTTCTATTTTCCGTTAAAGAATTTGCGGAGTTGGGAAGCATTCAACAATTCTTTCAAAACCTTGTTGTGTAGTATCGAAGGACAGATTTTATGGATATCAGGGCTGATATGACGAGTAAGTATTCTTCCTCTGGTTAACCACTTGTGAATAAAGCGGATTAAGCCGTTTATATTTACGGACTATGAAAACTATTTACCTAAGCCTCTTCCTCTGTTGCTACGCCCTGAGCGCCACTGCGCAAACGCCTACCTGGGCCACTGAGGTTGCCCCTATTATCTATAATCGCTGTGCGACCTGCCACCGCAGTGGCGGTATAGCGCCATTCACGCTGCTGAGCTACAGCGATGCCATCGCTCATGCCTCGACCATCAAAGCAGAAATTGAAGCCGGTAAGATGCCTCCCTGGCCGCCGGACCCGGACTATACGCATCTGGCTCATGAGCGGGTGCTGACTGCTCTGGAAAAATCCAGAATACTGGGTTGGCTGAATGGTGGACGCCCAAGAGGCGATGTGAGCCAAGAGCCTCCTGCACCTACATTCCCGGCTCATGGCGACCTGCCCGGCACACCAGATTTGATATTGAAGATTCCAACCTTCACTTCTAACGCTGCCATGGGTGATGTGTATCGCTGCTTTGTATTGCCCACTGGCCTGACGGCAGATAAATACATTACTGCATTCGAATGCTTGCCAGGTAACCGCAGCATCGTGCACCATGTATTAGTTTATGCAGACACTACCGGTGTGTCTTCACAGCGCGATGCCCTTGACCCGGGGCCGGGTTACACCAGTTTCGGTGGGATTGGTACGGACAGTTCCATTTTGCTGGGCGGCTGGGTGCCCGGCTCCACACCGGTTTCTTACCCCCAGGGCTTCGGCACTTTGCTGCCTAAGAATGCTAAGATTGTATTGCAGATTCACTATCCCGCAGGCACAGCGGGCCAACAAGACAGCACAGAACTACATCTGTTTTTCTCTTCTTCAGGCAGTGTGCGCAACCTAATGATGGTACCGGCTTTGAATCACCAAAGCAATATTGACCGCCCACTGGTCATCCCTGCGGATTCCGTGATGGAGTTTACCGAACATCAGGCAGTGCCTATCAATGGAACGCTGTTCAGCATTCTGCCACATATGCACCTCATAGGGACTCAAATCAAGAGCTATGGGGTGACACCAACCGGCGATACCCTGCGGTTTATCTCCATCCCCAATTGGGATTTTCATTGGCAAGGCAGTTATTTCTTCCGGAAGGCGATGAAGATCCCTGCGGGCACTGTACTCTATGCCAATGCCACCTACGACAACACGAGCAATAATCCCTTCAATCCTTCCAATCCACCGCGAGAAGTGCGGGCCGGCGAATCCACAACAGATGAGATGATGGTGGTGTTTTTCCTGATCACTTACTACCAGCCCGGCGATGAAGACATCGTGCTGGATAGTGCCTCATTGCTGAGTGTCCCCAGGTTGCAGACCTACTATGCAAATGTGGATTTACTGCAACCCTATCCCGTGCCCGCCCGGGGACAACTAATCGTGAAATATTACCTCAGCCAGCCGCTGATGGGCAATGTCTCGCTCCTGGACATGCAGGGCCGGGTGGTGCGCGAATTGCAGCCTGCACAAAAGCTTTCTGCGGGATACACAGCATGCCCGACTGATGTATCTGATTTGCCATCCGGGCAATACGTGTTGCGCCTTCAGGCGGATGGCGTCACCAGGAGCCGAACACTGAGTATCCAACATTGACCCAATGGATTTCCAGAAACTGCCTTAGATTTTTCTGAGGCAGTTTTTTTTTGTCGGCTGTATCTCGCTACCCGACATCCGTTGCGTCGCACACTTCAGCAGGATTTCGTTGTGCAGCTTTTCCCGGAAGATGAATGAAGGATTCGGTTGCCATGCGAAAAGTTTAATAGCAGCACTGGCCCCTCAGTGTGCGACGCAACGGATGCTGCATCAGGGAACAAAATCCTGCAACCAAAAAATCAGAAACTAAACAGGCCGCGTTTCTATTTTTTTAACGAGAAAACATCAGGCATTCGGCTACCTTCCTCCCGCCCAAAATGGGCATCTTCCAGCCTCCATGTGGAAACTACTGCGCCGTCGCATCCGTTACTATTTTCAGTTTGTTCCCCTCACGCCCAATGCCCTGCTGTGTGGTCTTGCGATATGG
>CAYRJR010000118.1:0-8683 GCA_964424655.1 uncultured Chitinophagaceae bacterium | reverse complement strand
GAACCCCGACTGAGGTCATCAGCAGAAATAACTTCAAATCCTTTTTGAATCAAATCCACAATTGTATGGCTCCCTATGTAGCCGCAGCCGCCTGTTACCAATATCTTTTTGCCCATGATTAAAATGCCATTTTGGAGTAGGATTCAAAAGTAAGGGGGAATACAAACGGGCTGCTGATACCCGTCAGATTCCATTTTTTGAAAAGCAAAAAATGAAAATCAGTAGTAACGAAATGAGTTCTTCGCATGATGCCTGCTCAGAAGGCTTCACCACGTTTTTGAAGCGCTGTGTACTGGCGGATTTTCAAATATTTTGCGAAGGATGCAAAGGCTGAAATCCGACACACTACGAAGCCATAATATCCATCCAGAATGCCGCCACGCAGGATGAACAGCGTGAAGAAAGTCCACTGGGGTGCGAGAAATAGTTTTAGCAGTGAAACCCTTTTGCTGCGGCCAACATCAAAGCGGGCACCGACCTCTGAATAGTGTTCCACTTTCTTCAGATGAGCCGAAATGGTGGGGAAGGAATAATGCAGCAAGTTCCCTTTCAGGCTTCCAATATGAGCGCCTTCCATCATCGTAAATCCTTCGTGCACTTTATCGGCAGTCATCTGGCCTTTCGTTCGATTCAGTATCCTGATTTTTGGATTCGGATACCAACCGCAATGGCGTATCCATTTGCCACAGTAGTTGGTTAGGTTATTTATGTTGCAAGCATCGAATTGCGGATTTTGTTTGAAAGCCATGATGCTTTCCTGCAATTCCGGAGACAACACTTCGTCAGCATCCACCGAAAGAATCCAGTCGTGGCTGGCGGCATTTATGGCAACAATTTTTTGCGCGCCGTAGCCTTCAAAGGCATGTTGCAGCACGTGGGCTCCCAGGCTTTGCGCCAGCTCCACGGTATTGTCTTTTGAGAAAGAATCCACCACAATCACCTCATCGGCTACACCCTGCAAGGCATTCAGGCACCTGGCGATGTTGTGTGCTTCATTGTAGGTGATGATGACAGCGCTGAGTTTCATAATGCTTTGCTGCGGTGGTGTGGATATTGGCTGGCAAAAATGCCGGAAACTCCTGAGCCGTTAAAGTCTGGTTGCAGTTGTCTTGTATTTAGGTCGCAGTTATGCTGGCGGATACCTTTGCCGCCATGCGCCTGCATTGGTTGTTGCCCAAACGTTCCGGTGTGCCTGTGCTGATGTATCACCGCATCTGGCCAGGACAGCGCGATGGTCTCACCCTGACACCGGAAGACCTCCGTGCACAGTGGGTTTATCTCAAGGATGAAGGATACCATTGCCTGAGCATGGAGCAGTTTTTAAAAATCTCCAGAGGTGCTGCTCATAAGCCTAAGAAATGCTTCCTGCTCAGCTTCGATGATGGTTATCATAACAACCTGACTTATGCTTTGCCTTTGCTTCGAGAGTTTGGCTGGGAGGCTACGATTTTCATCATTACCGGTACGCTGGATGGTAGCTATGATTTGGGTGAAGGCATAGACCGGAAGCTTACCGCAGATGAATTGCACAGCATATGTGGTGCGAATATCAGCCTCGGTTTACACGGATATCACCACGAAAATTTCAGCCAGACAGACCTGGTCGAAATCAGGAAAGCCTTGCAGCAATCGTTTGAGGTATTTGAAAAAAGCGGCTTGAGCTACCATAAAGTCTTGGCCTATCCTTATGGCGCACGTCCCAAAGGTGCCGGTCAGGAGCAGCTTAGCAAATGGCTCAGCGCTCATGGAATCAAAGCAGCTTTCCGTATCGGCAATAGGCCGCAAAAGATTCCCGCCAAAGACGTTTATCAACTTCATCGAATTGACATCCGTGGCGAGGACAGCCTGGAAGATTTTAAAATCAAGCTGCAAAAAGGCAAGCTGAAACCTTTTTAGCCTGTCGGGTCAATTGCAGTCCGGGCTATCATGATTGATACAACTTTCCTGATTCCAGAATGAAGCTTCGTTCCGGATGCCTGTGAATGCAGGGTCTGCTCCTTTATTTTTGGCGCTCATTTCCTCGTCCATGCGAATTTCATTTCTGGCAGTGCTGCTCTGTTGGGCAGCCACAGCTACCGCGCAACAAAAGCTGATTAACCTAAATGACATATGGCGCGACGGCACATTTGCAACACGATCTGTTCCGGGTTTTAATGCCTTGCCGGATGGTGAACATTATACCGAGCTGGATGAAGACAACGGTTTGCATCTGATTATCGTGCGCAGCCTGCGTGATGGTTCGATTTTCAGCACACTTTATAGTGGGAAGCTTCCTGTTCAGGAATACGTCATTAACCAAGCGAAAGACAAGCTGCTGCTGCTGACGGAGGGCGAGCATATTTACCGCCGTTCTGTGCTGTATCGCACTTATGTCTATGATGTAAAAACAGGTAAAGCCAACTTATTGGACCCCGAAAAAGTGCTGCACGCCACCTTTTCTCCGGATGGGACTAAGGTGGCTTTCGTAAAAGAAAATAATCTTTTCATTAAAGACCTCGCAACCGGAACAATGACGCAAGTGACGCACGATGGCAAGCGGAATTTCATCATCAATGGTAATTGCGACTGGGTGTATGAAGAAGAATTTGAGTTTACCCGCGCCTACGACTGGAGCCCGGACAGCAAATACATCGCCTATTATCGTTTTGATGAATCGAAGGTGCCTGAATACACCTTGATTAAATACGACAGCATTTATCCGACACCGTACAAATACAAATACCCGGTAGCCGGAGAACCGAATTCAGAAGTAAAAATCTTCTGCTACGAAACGGCGAGTGGACATACCCAGCAAATGAATGTGCATTCTGCTGGCGAATCCAGCGACTTGTACATCCCGCGCATCAAGTGGACTCAAGACCCGGAAAAGCTTTGTATTTACAAGATGAATCGCCGGCAAAATGAGCTGACGCTTTTTCTGGCAGACCGCGAAACAGGCGAATGCGACCCTATATTTCAGGAAAACAATAAAGCTTACATCGAAATCAACGACAACCTCCAATTCCTTCCTGATGGTCATTCATTTTTGTACAGTAGCGAGCAGGATGGATGGAATCATCTCTACATCTACAACTGGAAATCGAAACGCACCACAGCCCTGACACCCGGAGATTTTGATGTGGATGAAATAGCCGGGGTAGATGCTCATGCGCAGAAGCTGTATTACACGGCTGCAACGCCCACGCCGATGCAGCGCCAGCTCTTTGTCGTGGATTTTAAAGGCAAGAACACGCGCCAGCTCAGCCAGACAGCAGGCACACATGCTATCACGGGCATTGCAGGCAATAAATATTTTCTGGACCGATTTTCAAGCCTGAATACGCCGCCTGTTTATCGCCTCATTGATGCAGAAGGGAAAACCGTGCGCATACTGGAAGACAATGCCAGACTGCAAAAAACAATGTCGGAATACAAGCTGGGCAAGATGGAATTTGTGCAGGTGGATGGCGCCTACGGTGTGAAGCTAAATGCCTGGCGAATCCTGCCGCCCGACTTTGACCCGCATAAAAAATATCCTGTGCTGATGTATCAATACAGTGGCCCTGGCTCGCAGGAAGTTGCAGACCGTTTCCCTGTTCGTGATTATTTCTGGCATCAGATGCTGGCGCAAAAAGGATACATCATCTATTGCGCCGATGGTACTGGCACTGGCTTTCGTGGTGAGGCATTTCGCAAGAAAACCTACCTGCAATTGGGCAAATACGAAAGCGATGACCAGATTGCCGTAGCGCGCTATTTAGGCAACCTGCCCTTTGTGGACAAAAGTCGGATTGGTATCTGGGGCTGGAGTTTTGGAGGCTTCATGAGCAGCACCTGCATCCTGAAAGGCGCTGATGTGTTTAAGATGGCTGTGGCTGTAGCGCCGGTCACCAACTGGCGCTTCTACGACAACATTTACACCGAACGATACATGCGCAGGCCGCAGGAAAACGAATCGGGATATGATAACAATGCACCGGAAAAAATGGCTTCATTCCTGAAAGGGAAATTCCTGCTCATCCATGGCACCGGCGATGATAATGTGCATTTCACCAACAGCGTCGCACTTGTGGACAATCTTATCGGGGCAGGAAAGCAATTCAGCACTTTCTATTACCCCAACCGTACGCATGGCATTTCGGGCGGCAACACGAGGCTACACCTCTACCAGATGATGACCGACTTTATCCTGAACAATTTGTAGCCATTAAATCCTTTTTCCTGTCGGTATTTTCTCTTATGCCATTCCCGGCTTTCAATAGCCGCTATTTTATTCTCTTCTGAAAACAGAATAGGTTGATGCAATTTTCCGTAACGACCAACCACCATATCTCCTGCACCGTTTGCCCGCATGCCACCACCTCGTTTTCTCACCCGTTCACGCTTATATCTGCGACTGTGTCGTGTGCTGGATGGTATCATATTGCCAGGCTTTAGGGGGGCTTCTCTATATGCGGTATTGAAAACGATGTTTCGCGAGCTGGGTACGCATAAGCTCAACATCCGTGGGGCTGCCGTGACCTTCAATTTTTTCATGGCGATTCCGCCATCATTACTGTTCTTCTGTTCGCTGATTCCTTACCTGCGGCTGAGTGGGGTAGAAGCTTCCCTGCTAAGCATCATCCGTATTATTTCACCCAATGATATTTCCTACGCCAGCCTCAGCGGAATCGTCATAGACTTCCTGCACAACGAGCGACGGGACATCCTTTCTTTCGGTGTACTCAGCACCTTTTTCTTTTCGTCGAATGGAATTATGGGTCTGATACGCTCCTTCGATCGCTCGTTGCCTGTATATGTCAAGCGAAGTGCTGCCCGCCGCCGCTGGACGGCCATCAAGCTCACCTTTGCCGTCCTGGTGGTAACGATTTTCACCATTGCTGCGCTCATCATTCAAACGCATTTCATCAATGACCTTATCGAACGCTACACGGGTCATGCAGTCTTACTTCAGGCCCTTACCATGCTCATTATTGTGATGATGATTTTCCTGGTGATTTGCCTGCTATATACCTATGGGCCTTCACTCAGGGAACGCTTTCCATTCATCTCTCCCGGTTCCATTTTTACCACAATTTCCTGTGTGCTGCTCAGCGCGGTTTTCTTCTTTCTGGCAAAGAATGTTATTCACTACAACAAGGTGTATGGTTCCATTGGTAGTCTGATGGCTTTCATGGTCTGGCTGTTCCTGAATACCCAACTTGTGTTGATCGGCTTTGAAATAAATCTGAGTATTCTGGTGTTGCGGTTGGAAGGCAAAAAGCAAGTGCAGCCTTGCAGCAATGAAGCAGGGAAGCGAGGAGGAAACTGATTCTACCTGCTAAAAATGATTGGTTCAAATCTCTGAGGAAATTATCGCGCCGAAATAGGAAGCATCTTTGCGCACCCGGGCGGTTATCTCAAAATCTGCAATCCGGCTTTATTCATGAATCTTCCGCTGCACAAGCGTATCCTGGGCCATCTCTACTTTGCTTATGCTCTGTTACTTTTCGCATTGACCATGCTTATCGTGGTCATCCCGATTTGGATGACGACCCTGTTTGATGAACCCCGGCGGGCAAAGCTGATGCATCCCATTTTCAGGCTTTGGATGGGCGTTTATATGCCCCTGGCTTTTTGCCCGGTCATGCGCAGGGGTAAGAAATATTTCCAGAAAGGGAAAAACTATGTGGTAGTCTGCAACCACAACTCTTTTGCAGATGTTCCCGTTTCTTCTCCCTGGATTCCCGGCCCTAACAAGACGCTGGCCAAGGCTGAAATGGCCCGCATTCCCATCTTCGGCGTCATCTACAAAGCAGGTTCAGTGTTGGTGGACCGAAAAAGCGAAACGAGTAGGCGAGACAGCTTTATTCAAATGGAAAAGATGCTGGAGAAAGGCTTGCACCTATGCCTCTATCCTGAAGGCACGCGCAACAAAACAAACCAGCCCTTACAGGCTTTTCATAAAGGCGCATTCCGTACCGCAATCGAGGTTCAGTTGCCAGTTATTCCGACATTGATTTTTAATACGCGTGGTGTCTTGCCTGGCAAGCCTACCTTTTGGGCCTGGCCACATCGGATTCACATTCACTTCCTCCCGCCAGTTGCAACAACAGGGATGCAGCAAGGCGATTCTGAAGCACTAAAAGAACAGGTTCGGACTATGATGATTGAATATTATGTGGCCAACCGGGAACGCCTGGGTTAAATTTTTTCATACAGTTCTTCTGAAAAAAATATTTTTTGAGTCATGACTTATGCATTGTTAGGAACCGGAAATATGGCTTGGCTCATGGCTACACGCATGACTGCTTCCGGGCATACCTGTGTGGGTGTTTGGGGGAGAAATGCAGAAGCGACCACGGCACTCTGCGATGCCTTTTACCTACCACGCCTGGCTTCTCCGGAACAACTTAATGATGGCCCTGATGCTGTGATTCTGGCTGTCAGCGACCAGGCAATTTTCAGCCTGGCAACAAGGCTTTCCCTTCGCTATTCTACTTTGATTCATACAGCAGGCTCGGCTCCATTAAATCTTTTGAAAGGCCATAGCGATCATATCGGTGTGGTATGGCCTGTATATTCTATCCGGAAAGATTCGTTGCCAGCACATCGAAGTTTTGCAGCACTGACAGAAGCAAATTCGACCCAGGCACGAATTGCCGTGCGCGAAGTAGCTAAAGCCATTTGCGACCATAGTTATGAAGCCGGCTCCGAACAACGTGCCTGGATGCATGTTGCTGCTGTAATGGGAAACAATTTTGTGAATCACCTGCTGGGTATCGCCAGCCAAATCAGCGCGACCCAGGAAGTGCCCATTAGCATCTTGCAACCACTCCTGGAGCAACCGTTTCAGGATTTTCGAACCCGACAACCTTTCGAGGTGCAAACAGGCCCCGCACGCAGGCATGACACTGCAAGCATGCAACGACAAATGGATATGCTTGCAACAAAACCTGAATGGCAGGAACTGTATCAGGCAGCTTCTGCTTCTATCATGAAGCTGTATGAGCCTATTGGCAAGCCTGCGCGCTGATTGGGCATACCTTTGGCCCCGTTTCAATTTGCGCTATGGAAGCGCTACAAGTTCATGTACACGATTCATTTTAAGTTCGAGCAAAAAGGCCTTGAACCCATCACACTACACAATATTTCCGGCGACCAGAATCTGGTAGAAGTAGCCGAAGAAAACGGAATTGAACTACACCATAATTGCGGTATGGTATGCGGCTGTAGCACCTGCCACATATACTTGGAAGAAGGTGAAGATTACGTTCCTGAAATTTCTGACCGCGAAGAAGATTTTATAGACCGCGCCCGTAACCCTAAACTCAATTCAAGGCTGGCTTGCCAGTGTGTATTAGAGCCGGGTGGCAGCGGTGAAATCACGGTGACTATCCCCGACCAGAGCCTGCTTCACGGCGAATAATTTGGGCGGATGCTCCAACTCTGCTGCCTGCATCTCTCTGTATTGGGTATGACCTAAATCTTAGGTTGGCTCCAATCCATTCCTCAACCGAATTTTATCCCGAAAACCTAATTTTCTCATTACTCTTTCAGCCCAACGATATGTACGAACCACCGATTCACTGGAGCGATCATGAAGACATTGCCCAGAAGCTTTATGAACGATTTGGTGATGATTTTGGCGAAAGCCAGATATACCGCATCCGGTTTACAGACCTGTTGGAATGGGTGTTGCAAATCCCTGGCTTTGCCGGCAAAAGGGAGGAGAGTAATGAGGGCCACTTAGAAATGATTCAGAGCGACTGGGTGTATGAGTGGCGAGACAATCAATAAGTATTTTGTCAGATAAAGCAGCCTGATATCCGTTCAGGGATTTTTGCTTTCCTCTAATGAAGTTGCAGGCGTGAGTCTCCCGTTGGTGGGCATGGGCTCATATTTTCCGATGAGTTTGAAAAGGAAGTTTTCGCCTTCCTGTAAGCTGGCAGTTACCTGAAAGTTGCCTTCATGCTCTGTCCAGCTCAGGTGAAGGGTAGGCTGGCTGTCGGGATGAATAAGTCCTAAAAATTTGATGATAGTTGACTCTCGCAGCAATAGAGTCTGGCCCACTGCGGACTCCAGCGCTTCTTTCACAATGGCAATTGAGCATACGCCGGGCACAATAGGATGGCCGGGGAAGTGCCCTTCGAAAATTCGATGACGTGCATCAAAAGACAGCCGGCAACTCAGCGATTGTTGATCTTGCTGCCAGTCGCTCAGGGAGTAGAAGTCATTCCTCATGCACAATTTTTTTTGCCTCAATCCGGAAGTTAGTCTTCAGGTGGGCTACGACAAAGCTATCCGGTAATTGCCCGGGTATCATGGCAGGTGTGGTCAGAATCCTGGCTTTGAGTTGATTTTTAGCCACCACATCAGTTTGCAAAATTTTACTGCCTTTATCGTTGGTATAGAAATAGACCTTGTCGTTCATTGAACTTGCCGACCAAATCAGGTTGTTGCCAGATGAGTAGGAAGAAAATGGAGCTTGCGCCATGCCCAGCAGCAATTGAATATCCTGGCGTAATGCGCGAATCATGTAAGGCTTGTCGAAACGGGGCATGATTCGATTCACAGAAAATGAATCGGGGCAGCGAATGCTGAAATCGAAAAATGTATAGCCCAGTTCATTAGTGAAAACCGCACGGGTAGCCTTCGTGGCACTATCGTACTTCAGCAGTAGTAAGCCCGAGAGGTGGATTTTTTTAATCAAAAATTTCCCGTT
>CAYRJR010000117.1:0-8733 GCA_964424655.1 uncultured Chitinophagaceae bacterium | reverse complement strand
GGAAATCTGCTGGTAGTCTATTTTGAATGTGGGAATGGCAGCGTCTTTCATCCGATAAAAAACACCTCCATAAATAGCCAATGAGGGGTCCATTTCATTATCGCTGATTCTTTTCCAGCCAATCAACCCTCCTCCAATGATTTCGGTATAAACCCCCTGCCGTGCATAGTTGAAATGAAGCTGCACACCATACTGGTCACTCAGACGGGCCGAGCCACCGGCAGCCACATTCCATTTTGTGTCCAGGCGCACGATATCGTTGCCCGAAATGAATGAGCGTTTGGGTCTGGTAAAGTGATAAGCCGACACACCCAGGTAATAGGTGTATGAATTGTCTTCGGCACCACTATTGAGCGCCAGGCCTGCACCCATATCCCAATTGGCAATCCGGTTGTCTGAAAATACTTCACCGCTGGGCTGGTTGGGATCATAACCACCTACACTATTGTATTGCGAATTGAAACTGGCCTTCGCAGGGTCGAATGAGCGCTGGATATAACCACCCGTAAAACCAGCAGTAAGGAAGCTGCGGGAAGTGCCTAAGTATTTGGTGAAGGCAATCGAAGGATACAAGCCAATCGTTTGCACGTCAATGCTACCAGCCTTGTCATAGTAGGCCAGCAGGCCCACGGTGAAATAATCACCACTCTGACCTTTCACAGGCAGTCGACTTTCCCCCATGACCACACCTGTGATGAAGGGTTTGGAAATAGAACTCCATTGCGAACGATAGACCCCGGCCACTTTGTAGTCGCCATCGAAAGTGCCTGTCAGCGCAGGATTGCGCAGGATGGCCGTTTCATAAAACTGAGAGAAGTGTATATCCTGTGCCTGACAGAGCGGAAGGCAAAGCAAGGCACATCCAAGGCTGAGTAGCGTTTTCTTCATCGTTAGTTCATTTCGGTCGTTTCTAATCTAAGACAGTCTCTTTACAAAAAGGGTTGGAAGCGATGTGAGATATTTTTGAAATGTCCTTGTTGGAAAATTAGCCTGAAAGGCATCATCGCAAAATCGAGACATCCCCTTTCCAGAGCAATGGTTCACCGGTGGCACATCGGGTCTGAATGGTGTACATGAAGACATCCGGCGGGAGCTTACTGCCTTTATAGCTACCATCCCAGCCACTCTTTTCATCATTGATTGGGAAGTTGTAGCGTTCAAAAACCAGCTCGCCCCAGCGGTTGAAGATGCGCATAGCAGAGATGTATGAAATGCCTTTCCCTCTTGGATAAAAGACATCATTTAAGCCATCTCCATTCGGCGTAAAGCTGTTCGGGATAAACACAGAGTCGCCATTACAACGTACCCGAACCACCACGCTGTCCGAATCCACGCAGCCATATTTGCTGTAGCCTTTCGCGTAATAGATGGTCGTGAAGCTGGGATGTGCCACAGGACGGAAGCAGTCGAGGCATGACAGCGTAGAGTCTGCACGCCATTCGATTCGGGCAATGCCCTTTTCTGTCGGGTTCAGCGTTACGGAGCTGCCATAGTTGATGAACTGGTCATCACCGGCATCGAAGTAAGGCGTCGGATGTACCACCACCGTCACTGTGTCGTAGCGGGCCAGGCAGGTTCCTTCCATAGACATCACCACATAATGTGTCGTGATGATAGGCGTAGCCAGCGGGCTGGCAATGTTTGGCGAGTCCAGGAATCTTTCAGGTTGCCATTGATAAATCGTCGCGCCACTGGCATGCAACCTGAAACTTTCTCCAATGCATATTTCGCCTCCAGGAAGTACATCGGCAGTTGTCCTGATTTGAATGCGGGCGGTAATACTGTCCCGGTTGATACAACCATTCGAGTCTGTACCAATCACATAATAGGTGGTTGGCTTAGCCGAAGAAACCAGCGTTACCGGGCAATGCGTACAACTTACCAGAGAGTCTGGTGACCATACATAACTCGCACCTCCGTGGCCCGTCAGCCGGATGGTATCGCCTGGGCAGATGCCTGTGTCGGCGGGGCCTGCATCAATGCGTGGCAGCGGATTGATGAAGACATTTTTGGTGATGCTGTCTTTACAGCCCAGCGTGCTGGTCACATATAACGTCACAGGATGCGGGCCGGATTGATTTACCTGATAACTGATGTTGGGGCCAATGGCCGTGTCAGTAGCCGAAAGTTTCCAATGCCAGCCATTGGGCGTGCTAAACTGCGCTGTGCTGGTGCTGTTCAGTGTGAAGGGAACATTGATACAAGGCACCGAAGTACTGAAGTCTGCTTTCAAATCTTCAACATGCACGGGGACCAGGCCACTATCGAAAGCCTTACCACAACCTTCCCCGGCATCGTAGATCACAATCGGATTATAGGATCCTCCCGAAGTATAAACGTGGAAAGTATCCGCACTCAGATGTGAAGTTGCTCCGTTGCCATCACCAAAGTCCCAATTAATGGTCGGGATATTGCTTACTGCTGCTTTGAAATGAACCGTATCGCCCAGGCAAATTTCTGTGGGGCTGAAACTGAAAGACCCCCGATAACCCAGCAAGAATACACTGTCCGTAGCAAAAGATGTACAACCCTCGGCATCCGTAGCACTGAGTGTGATGATGTACTTGCCAGGTGTGCCGTAGGTATATACGCTGGGTGTATTGGGCAAGGTGACTCCATCACCCATATTCCATACATAGCTAACCGCATTCGATGAGGTGTTTGTGAAATGCACCTTCATAGCCTTGCAAGTGCTGATGCTTTTGTCTTTGCTAAAACTGGCAATGGGGCCTTTCGCCCGAACTCGCAAGGAGAAACTATCCGTACAACCCAAATTGTCTGTTGATATCAGGCGGATATAATAGATGCCCGGGGTTTTAAAAGCATGAGCCGGGTTAAGCTGGGTGCTGGTCGTACCATCGCCAAAATTCCAGGAATATTGAAGTGAAGCACTATCCCCGATTGTGTAATTCTTGAAATGTACCGTGTCATTCACACAAACCAAGGTGTCTGAAACTGTGAAAGAATCCACGGTATGTCGCACGTCTATCAGGCCATATTGGTGCAGGCTGTCCAGGCATCCGATATTATCCATAACGGTAAGCAGCACCGTCCTGACACCTCGCTGTGTATAGGTTTTGCTGAGGTTGACCTGGTTTCCCGAAAAAAAGGTACCATCGCCATAGTCCCAATTGCGCATGGTAATATGTGTGCCGGGTACTGCAGCACTGGTGTCCGTGAAGTTTACAGTAATCGGCATACATCCACTCACCGGCGAAGCCTTGAAACCTACAATCGGCCTGGCTGCCAGGAAGTGTGAATCCACCACCGAGGTAGAGCATGCATTATCATAAACCGAAAATAGCTTGATGGTTTGTGGCCCCCTTGTAGTGAAGACGATGAAGGTGTCAACCTTATCCACGTAATAGCTTTGTGGGCCATTGTTCACCTGCCAGGAAAATTTGGGCTGTAGTGTTGGGCCCGGAAATGAAGCCGTGAAATGAATACGCTCTCCGACACAAAACGTGTCTTTATCCGCCGAAAAACTCAAGGCAGAAGCCACATTGAAAACATCTACAGATAAGGTGGTATCACCACTACAGCCATAAGTAAAATTGTGGGTGTGCAAATGCACATTGTATTTACCGTTTGAAGCGTACGTATGGGTTGGGTTCTGGACATTGCTGGTATCACCATCTCCGAAATCCCAATGCCAGGTATGGGCGCCTACGCTTAGGTCTGTAAACTGAACCTTGTATGTGCCGCAGGAAATGTCGTATCGAAAATTAGCATTCGATGGATTGACCACTACGGAAACCTGATTGGGGCTGTCTGGGTCTGTATATGTACTGATGCACCCCAGGTGATTCGTGATTAGCTTGGGAAAATACCTGCCGGGAATCCGGTAGCTATGGTTAAATCCGGCAATCCAGGGGCCCTTGTTAAATACAGTGTCTCCAAGTACCCATTCATACGTTGTATTGGTATCATTGGCAGTTGTATTGACAAAGCTGAAAGGCACATTCGGGCAATTGGAAAGTGGACTTACCGTGTAACTGGGGACTGTGGGTGTGTCCGCATGTATGGAAATGGAATCCGAAAAAGGACAGCCATTTTTTGTCATCCCAGTGACGACAACCTTATAAGTTCCAACCGTATTCCAGGTATAAAGGCTGTCACCGGGTAAGGTTGAACTTCCAGGTGTGGCAGTGCCATTGTAAAAAGTCCAATGGAAAGTACTGGAATCAATGCCTACCGGATAGTCTGGAAGTGGTGCCATTGGCGGTGGCGGCGGCAAATTGGTTTTTAATTCCAATGTGAATTTGGGCGAGAAGGGAATGCAGCCTTTTGTATCATCATCTTTTGGGCTAGCGAACGTTGGTATGATTGGATAAATCGGGAAATTATTTTCCGTCAACGTGCTGGAACAGCCTGTAATAGGATCCAGAGCCGTGACCTGAAAATGGCGATAACCACTGGAAGTAAACGTATAGACCTGGGTGGCATTACTACTAGAGCCTATGGGTGTTCCATCAAAACTCCAACTATACTGAGTGCTGCTGGAAGAGCGTGGTGCACTGGCTGTGAAAGTAACTGTGGTGGGTGCCGGGCAAGGTACGGCAGGGCTGGTAGCTACCTGAACTGCAGGCGTAGCATATACTGTGATATTTTTTGTCAGCGTGCTGGTGCAATAGGACCCAATATGCGAAGTCATTTTCACCTGGTATGTACCTGAGCTGGTGTATGCATGAACGCCAGTCTGGTCTTTCACACCGTCACCATAATCCCATTCTGTGAAGGTCTTTCCCGGTGAATTATCTGTGAAAAAAACAGCGCCATTGACGCATCCCTTAGTTGGTGAAAAAGAAAAAGAGGGCTGATTTGGATACACATTTACCGTCCGGGTGGCATAGGCTGGATTGACGGAAACACATCCATTAGCATCCGTATCATGCATCGTAACGATATAGGAGCCCGTGTTTGAATAAGTATGCGCTATTGTATTGCCACTGAATGTTCCGCTACCATCACCGAAAGTCCAACCGGCACTGGATGGCGAGGCACCTGTTGAAGTGTTCGTAAAATTTAGCGTGGCAGGGGTACCGCAGGCATATGTATTGGGGCCAATTGTAAAACTGGGCTGTGGCAATGGGAATACATTGATATACAGTTTGCGGCTTGAGTCTTGTTGGCAACCGGCAACATTGGTAACTGTAAGCGTAATGTTGAAATTTCCTGCTGTCGTATAGTTGTGAACAGGGTTTTGGGAAGTTGCATTACTGGGCGAAGTGCCATCCCCAAAATCCCAAAACCAGCTCAGGCTTTGTGAGGCTCCTGCAGGTGCTCCGGAGAGTGCAGCACCGGAAAACTGAACATTATTTAACGGTACACAACCACTGGTCTTATTGGCACTAATGGTCTGAATGACTGGTTTTCCATACACATGAATGGTATCCAGCTTCACACTGGAATTGGTTCCGTTGGCATCCGTTACCGTCAGAGACACCACATAGTTGCCAGGTGTGGTATATGTTTTCAAATGAGGGCCTTTGGTGCTCACCGGCGAACCAATCCCAAAGTCCCATAGATAGGTTGCCGGGCTACCCGTAGAAGCATCTGTAAACGTGACTTGCAAAGGCGCACAACCAGAATGAGCGGTAGCCGTAAAATCAGCCGTAAGCTGCGCCCGAACACCGAACGAGATGGTTAGCAGGGCACCAAGCAAAAACAGGCAACGTAAACTTTTCTTCATTCAAAAAACCTTTGTAAGAGCAAAAGCACCAACGCCAAAAGTGAAAATTAAGATTAGTACAAACAGAAACCAACATTTGCCGACCCTTTCTCGCCCCTCACCTCAAAACTTTCAGATACATGACGGAAAAAAATGAGAAATGGTTGGTTCAATTGCCACATATTTTTGGCGATCATGAATGTGGATCGTATTGCCTGATAACTCCTGTCTCAAGCTTTTCTTTGCAGAATGCAAGTATGTGCAGTTACCCTTTCCATCGTTGTACCGGTTTTTAATGAAGAGCAGATTATCAGCCAACTGGTAAGCCGGATGACTGCCGCAGCCGAAAGCATCACTCCTGCTTATGAAATCATCTTCGTCAATGACGGCAGCAGAGATAATTCCCTGGCTCTTTTAAAAGAGGCCTGTGCCAGCAATCCGAACCTGCACTTCATATCCTTTTCCCGGAATTTCGGCCATCAAATCGCCATTTCTGCCGGGATGGATTATGCCCAGGGTACCGCTATTGTCACGATAGATGGCGACCTGCAAGACCCACCAGAGCTCATACGGGAGATGTATGCAGCTTATCAGGAGGGCTTCAAGGTGGTTTATGCAAAGCGTCGGGCACGGAAAGGCGAAACCTTCTTCAAAAAATTTACTGCCAGGGCCTTCTATCGCATCCTTGCCCGAATGGTCTCTTTCGAAATTCCATTAGACGTGGGCGACTTCCGCCTCATCTCCCGCGATGTGCTGGAATATCTGAAACAGATGAAAGAGTATGATAAGTATCTGCGGGGTCAAATAGCCTGGCTGGGTTTCAAGAGCACCTTCGTCCTGTTCGACCGGGACGAACGCAGGTTTGGAAAGACAAACTATCCTTTCCGAAAGATGCTACGCTTAGCCTTTAATGGTATCACAGCCTTCTCGGACAATCCGCTGAAATGGGCTGCCACTATGGGTTTCATCGTATGTGGCATTTCATTCCTGATTGCAGTATATGCGCTCTACAGCTACTTCGTGGGCCACAATACGGTACCCGGCTGGGCATCACTCATCATCTCACTCACCTTCCTTGGAGGCGTGCAATTACTATCACTCGGCATCATCGGCGAATACATAGCCCGCATCATTTCCAATGTGCGCGGCAGACCCCTCTATGTGGTAGATAGCACGGATAATGACCAGAAACATTCCACTTCAAATCCGACAGAACTGAATGCATAGTGGCAGAATCAGCCTTCCAAAGCCACATAAAAACTTTGAGTGCCCCGTGTGGCATTTGGTTGGAACTACTACTTTTGCGCGAAACAAAAACAGCACCAAACCATGTCTGAAATTGCAACCCGCGTCAAGAAAATCATCGTTGACAAGCTGGGTGTGGATGAGAGCGAAGTAGCTCCCGAAGCATCTTTCACCAACGACCTCGGCGCCGACTCGCTGGACACCGTAGAGCTTATCATGGAGTTCGAAAAAGAATTCAATATCTCCATCCCCGACGAGCAGGCTGAAACAATCACGACGGTGGGTCAGGCTATCTCTTACTTAGAGGAGCACGTGAAATAAACAGATATCAGTCATTATTTTCAGTTGGCAGTCTCGACCGCTTTTTGGATGAGGCTGCCAATTGTTCAATAAATGTCTTTGGTCTTCGAATGCAGGCGGGCCTGACCGATTTGGAACCCTAAACACAACTGGCGCGCATCGCCCAAGCCGACCACTTACACATGAAGCCTCTCCAGAACCGACGCGTAGTAATCACCGGCCTCGGCGCCATTACACCGATTGGCAATTCCGTAGATGCCTACTGGAACGGCCTGCTCGCTGGCCAATCCGGTTGTGATTTTATCAAGGCATTCGACACTGAAAAGTTTAAAACCAAGTTTGCCTGCGAGGTAAAAAACTTCAATCCAGAAGACTTTTTCGACCGCAAAGAAGCCCGCAAGCTAGACCGCTTTTCCCAATTTGCTTTAGCCGCTGCTGATGAAGCTGTGAAGCAATCCGGACTGACTGAAGAGGGTGCCATCAACCGCGACCGGGTTGGCGTTATCTGGGCCTCCGGTATCGGTGGTATGGTCACTTACTACGAAGAGATGATGGGATTTTTTAAAGGGGATGGCACGCCCCGATTCAATCCCTTCTTCATCCCCAAAATGATTCTGGACATTGCAGCAGGTCATATTTCCATGAAGTATGGCTTTCGCGGTCCCAACTTCGCCACCGTCAGTGCCTGCGCTTCTTCTACGCATGCACTCATTGATGCTGCCACATACATCCGCATAGGTATGGCGGATGCCATCGTTGCCGGCGGCTCTGAAGCAGCCGTCACCCAAAGTGGCATAGGCGGCTTCAATGCGATGAAAGCACTCAGCGAACGCAACGATGATCCCAAAACAGCTTCCCGTCCTTTTGATAAAGACCGGGATGGCTTTGTGCTGGGCGAAGGCGGCTGTGCTCTGATGCTGGAAGAATATGAACATGCTAAGGCTCGCGGTGCCAATATCCTGGCTGAAATTGCCGGCTGCGGCATGAGCGCCGATGCCTACCACCTTACTGCACCCCACCCGGAAGGTCTGGGCGTCATGTTGGTCATGCGCAATGCTTTGGAAGATGCCGATATGAAGCCTTCAGAAGTGGATTATATCAACGTGCATGGCACTTCAACACCCCTCGGCGATGTGGCCGAGCTAAAAGCAATTGCCGAAGTGTTTGGCGAAGATGCTTACAAGCTCAATGTGTCTTCCACAAAAAGTATGACGGGTCACCTCCTGGGCGGCGCAGGTGCCATTGAAGCCATTGCTTCTATCAAAGCTGTGATGCACAATATTGTACCCCCAACCATCAACCACTTCACTGACGATCCTGAGATTGACCCCCGCTTCAATCTGAGCTTCAACAAACCTGTCCATCGTACCGTCCGGGCAGCCCTGAGCAATACTTTCGGCTTTGGTGGGCATAATGCTTCCGTTACTTTTAAAAAGGCTGAAGACTGAAAAAATGAGCTGCTGCGCGATGGATCTTACTGAGCATTCCACGCCACTTTTCCTGCCGTCTCTCCAAGG
>CAYRJR010000116.1:4785-8818 GCA_964424655.1 uncultured Chitinophagaceae bacterium | reverse complement strand
AACACCCTTCACGCGAAAAGCCAAACAGACTGACGAACCCCTCAGTGTGCGACGTAACGGATGATGGGGAGCGAATGAAAGCTGACTAAAAAATCATGGATTCAAAAAAGAAGCCGCCCCAGGGTGGAGGCAGCTTCTGTGAAAAAAAACTATTGGGGCCTGGATGCTTCTTAGCGGCGGGAGTTGCGTTGAGCGGCTTCGGCGCGGGCAATCAGTTTTTCATTCAGGTGGATGTAGTCTTCGCTTTTAGCGGTGCGGGCCAGGCCTTTAGATTCTTCGGCAGCAGCGATGGCTCCTTTATAATCCTTCAGCTTCATCAGGATTTTGGCCTTGAGGTGCACGACATAGAAGGCCCCGTTTTGCTCGATGGCTTTGTTCACCCATGTCAGTGCCTGGTTCATGTCTTTGTTGTTCGAATAATAATAGTTGGCAGCCTGGAAATAGGGGCGGCTGTCTTCCACCTTCATCACAGAAGCGATGTTTTTCATGATGCGCTCGTCAATGTTGGTGGTGATTTTGACGGGTACGATGGTGCGCTCCCACATCAGTTCCAGCGTGGCGGTGCTGGCATCCACCTGGTCCAGGTTGATGGTGAACGATTGCACCATATGGCCATTTGCTTTAGGCTCCACCTTCACACGCAGCAGCTCATTATCGGTAGTGTAGCTGGCTACGTTGCCGCCGAGGCTGAGGTCCTTGTAGAGCATCACGCGCCAGCTATCTCTGCCGGGAATGGTGTAGAGGCCATAGGTGCCGGCTTTCACGGGTACACCTTCGAAAGTGACATCATCGCTGAAGGTGATTTTGGTGGTGGCGTTAGCGCCTGTGCGCCATACCTCGCCGTATGGCACCAGGTCGCCGAAGATGACCCGGCCCCGGGCCAGCGGGCGGGAATAATCAATGGTGATTTCGCCGAGGCCGAATGCCTGCCTGACGGTCTGGGCCGGGCTGGGGGCGGGCATTTTTATTTGCTGAGCCTGAGCGGTTGCGGCTATGCCGAGGCTGAGCGAAACTGCCAGCGCGAAAGAGCGGAGTATGGTATTCATGGTTGAAAAAAATGGAGGGATTTTGAGCTGCACAAAAGTACCGGCAAAGCAGGCTCAATCTTTATGCAGCAGCCCATTTTCGTAGGCCCATTTTATCAGGCCGAGTTTGTTGTTGGTGCCCGTTTTGCGCATGATGTTTTTGCGGTGTGTCTCGACGGTGCGCTCGGAGATGAAAAGCTGGTCTGCGATTTTTTTATTGCCAAATTCCTGCTCAATCAGGCTTAGGATTTCCAGTTCACGGGCGCTGAGGTGTGCTTGTTCTACTAAATTTTTCTTGTTGCTGTGCTGGTCTAATTCTGAGATGATGGTATCTGAAAAATAGACTCCGCCTCCGGCAATTTTTTCGATAGCGGTCATTAGCTCCTGCTTACCGATGTCTTTGAGGACGTAGCCGGCTATGTCAGCATCTTGAATCATCTCAGACACGATATGCCCCACGCCGCTCATGCTCAGTGCCAGAATGCGTACTTCAGGAAAGCGAACCCTGACGGCCTTTGCCAGCTCATTTCCAGCCATGCCGGGCATTTGCACATCGGTCAGTAATACATCGGTATGGTGCTGGGCCAGTAAATCGGTCACCAATTCGGGCTGCGTTGTTGCAAAAGAGATTTTAAATGAGGGTACGCCTTTCAACAGGCTAATCAGCCCGTCCAGCACAATCTGATGGTCATCTACCAGGGCGACACAAATAGGCTTCATTTAGGTGAAGATAAGCCCTCAAGCTGCGCCATTGCCCGGTATTACAGGCACTTGCAACATGATAACAGTACCCCTGCCGAGGGCACTGTCTATCTCCACACTACCCCGTAGGTAGTCTATTCGGGCGCGGATATTTTTCAGGCCAATGCCCTCATGAATGTGGCTGGCATCGTGCACGACAAAGCCACGACCATTGTCTTCTATACTTGCAGTAATGGAGTCTGTTTCGTGGCGTAAGGAAATATCCAGCGTGTCGGCGCCGCTGTGCTTGATGACATTGTTGACGCATTCCTGAATGACGCGGTAGAGCACAGCTTCCACGTTTGCATCCAGGCGTTCTTCGAGGCCTTCGGTGTGGAGGTGTACGGCCAGGCGGCGTTGGTCAATCTGAGAAATGAATGCCCGCACGGCAGCAGCCAAATTGTTTTTGAGCAACGCATTGGGCATCATGTTGTGGCTCACAGTACGCAGCTCAACGCAGCTCTGTTCTACCAATGAAATGGCTTTGCCCAGAGATTCGGTCTCCTCTTCGGAACGCGGCAAGGCATCATGCTCATAGGCAGACAGGTTCATGCGGGCGGCGCTCATCAGTTGGCCTACGCCGTCGTGCAGGTCTTTGGCGATACGCACTCGTTCTGCTTCCTCGGCTTCCAGCACGGCGCGAGTGGCGGCATCTTGTTGTTGCATCAGGGCCTGCTGCATTCGGGCAGAAGCCTTGAGTTGTGCACGGCGGTAGTAGGAGAATCCGAGCAACCCACCCAGCAGGAGCAAGGCGGCGAGACCTCCTATGGCGGCATTGCGTTGGCGTAATTGCAGCTTCCTGTTACTGAGTTCCAGGTTTTGCATTCTGGCCTCGCGGCTCAGGCTGTCTATGCTGCGTGCATGTTGGGCAGCTTCCAGCTCCTGTTGCAGGATGCGGGTGCTTTGTGTTTTTATTTTCAGGCTGCTCTTCGTCAGTTGCAGGTCGGCTTCTGTGAGCGAAAGTTTATCCTGGGCAATGCGCAGATTCTGCTCCCGGAGTTGCAGTTGTTGCAAGGCAGATTCCTTATCAAGCTTCGCAATCGTGGCCTGTTTTTTCTCTGTTTCATACTTCACATTCATCTCGCTCATAGCCTTCAGGTTTTCCTCATTGAGCAGGCTGTCTTTTTGCGCAGCAAAGCGAAATGAATAATCCAGTGCCTGTGTAAAATTGCCTGTGGCAGCCTGGTATCGCGCCTCCAGTTCGTATAGGCTTTGAAGGGCTTCTTTATTGCTGGTCTGGCGGATGAGTGTAGTGGCACTGTCCAGCAATTGCCGGGCTTCGGGCAGGCGTTTCAGAGCAATAAAATTTTGAGCCTGTCCCAGCCAATAGTTAGTCAGGCCGCGCCGGTAGCCAATTCGTGTTGCCATTTCAATGGCTTGTTCATAGTGCGGGACGCTGGCCGCATAATTCTGCTGGCGTGCATACAGCTCACCAATGTTGGATTCTACAGAACTGATCTGCCGCCAGTCGGATGCTGCTTTCAGGATGGGAAGTGCACGTTCATTAGCGTCAAGCGATGCGGCATAATTACCCTGCATACCGTAGGCATTGGCCAGCACTTGCAGCGATATGGCCTCCCCGTTATTATCTCCAATTTCGCGTTGCAGGGCAATGGCCCGCTTCTGAAAATGAATGGCTTCTTCATAGTCTTTCTTGCGAATCAAAACGGAACCGATGGCGTTGCAACAAGAAGCGATGAGCGATTTATCACCCAGGGCTTCCATCTCGCGCAAGCCAAAGAGCATGTTGCGCACAGCTTCTTCATAATTGCCGAGGTCTTTGTAGATGAAACCGATGTTGTTATACGACATGGCGATACCCTTACGGTCGTGGATGCGTTGCCGCAGGGCTAAGGCTTTCTGGTAGTTGCTGAGGGCATAGTCGTACTTCCCCAGGTCTATATACACATTGCCTTCGTTGTTGATGGCATAGGCCATACTCGAGGTATCGTGATTCTTGGCGGCCACGGTATAGTAGCGTCGGAAACTTTCAATCGCATCCTGGTATTTACCAGTTTGGTAATGCGCATATCCCAAGGTGTTGTGCGCCGAAGCTTTGAAGGGATATAAGGCCTTGGTGTCTGGGCCTGCCAGCGATAGCCGTGCATATTTGATGGCAGAGTCGGGCTGCTGGAAACGATAAGTCTCGGCAAGCAATGCTGCAAGCTTGAAGTAGCCCTGAGCTTGCCTGGGTGTCTGGTACAATAACTTTTGCAGGCTGTCACGACGGGTATTTTGTGCAGCGGAAAAGGCGCAGAGGAACAGGC
>CAYRJR010000116.1:0-4775 GCA_964424655.1 uncultured Chitinophagaceae bacterium | reverse complement strand
GGGTCGTAGAAGAATCAGGGGTCGTTTCATCCCTTGGAAAATAGCAGAAACTCCCGGAATGTTTAGCATGTGTGGCAAGGTTTGCATCATGGCCTCGGTCGTTTCGCCTGTACCTTCGCCCCCTCATGCGCGACAACATTGCCGCCCTGCTCCTGCGTTCGTTTCTGAAGGGGCTAATCATCTTGGCGCCGATAGCCATCACGGCCTACGTGATTTGGTTTGTCTTTTATAAAGTGGACACACTCGTCCCTATGGTACCGCGTGGATTGGGCTTCGTCATCATCATTTCGTCCGTCACGATTATCGGCTACTTCGGTACTCGATTTTTCATTGGCAAAGCCATCTTCGACTTCTTCGATCACGTGCTGGAACGCACACCCGGCATCAAGTTCATCTACTCCTCGGTGAAGGACATCATGTCCTCATTTGTTGGTGATAAAAAGCGCTTCACACAACCTGTGTGGGTGCGCACCCACAATACGCCGGACACCTGGCGGCTCGGCTTCCTGACGCAAGATGATATGGGCTATCTCGGTATGGAAGACCATGTGGCTGTTTACCTCCCGCATGCTTATGCCATCTCTGGCTGGGTGGTCGTCACGGCTACTGCCAACATCCGTCCCGTGACGACAATGAGCCCTGCCGAGGCCATGAAATTTGCTGTCTCCGGCGGCATCACCATCTCTGACGAAAGCAACTCCAAATCGGGAAAGGACAGTCAATAATGCCACGCAAACATTACTTCGGTTCCGGACCGGCAGCCTTGCCGCAAAGTGTGCTGGAAGGAATGTCTCAGGCGGTGATTGATTATGAAGATTCCGGTGTGTCGCTGCTGAGCATTCCGCATCGTGGCCCGGCCTTTCAGGCAATACTGGAGGAAGCTAATGAACGGGTGCTGGCTTTGGCCGGATTATCTGCGGATGAATATGCCGTGCTTTGGTTGCAGGGCGGAGGCCGCCATCAGTTTGCCATGCTGCCGATGAATTTTCTGGAAGCCGGAAAAATGGCAGGCTATATAGACAGCGGGCATTGGGCCAAAGCGGCAGAAGAGACGGCCCGTTCCTATGGCGAATGCATGGCCTTGAGTTCTGCTGCTGATACGGGCTACAATCATCTTCCTGCCTGGCCGCAGCAACTCCCCGAAGGGCTGAGCTATATCCACCTCACCACCAACAACACGATTTATGGTACCCAGTATTCTGATTTACCCGAATCGCCGGTCCCACTTTTTGCGGACATGAGCTCCGATATCTTTTCCATTAAAAGAGATTATAGCCGCTCTGCTCTTTTTTACGCAGTAGCGCAAAAACAATTAGGCCCCGCAGGCGTCACGCTGGTGGTGGCGAAGCATCGCCTTTTAGGAAAATGCAACCGGGAGCTTCCCGATGTATTCAGCTATGCTGCACAAATGCGGGCCGGCTCTGTACTCAACACACCGCCCATAGCTGCCATTTATGCCTGCCTGCTCACCCTGCGCTGGATACAGCAAAGGGGAATTTCTTCCATCGAAAAAGAAAACCGGGAAAAGGCGGCGATGGTGTATGAGGCAATTGATGAAAGCCCCTTGTTTCATTGTGCTGTGGCTCCAGACAGTCGCAGCCTGATGAATGTCGTTTTTCAAATGAAAGACCCGGCTATGGAACAGTCCTTTCTGAAATTCTGTACTTCAAAAAATATTGAAGGTATCCGTGGGCACCGCAGTGTGGGCGGCTTTCGGGCTTCTCTTTACAATGCCGTAAGCCTCGACGATGCTGCTGTGCTGGCGGATGCCATCCGACAATTTAAACTCTGAATGTAGCGGCTTAGCCGTCCTGAACCCTTATTCAATTATGGCAAAGATTTCTCCCTTCAACGCCCTGCGACCCAAACAAAAATTAGCTGCCGAAGTAGCAACCCTTCCTTATGATGTGGTCAATGAAGCAGAAGCCCGCCGTTTCCGGGACCGCCCCCACAATTTCTACCACGTCACCCGCTCTGAGATAGACCTGCCCGAAGGCACCGACCCGCACAGCCAGTTGGTGTATGACAAAGCCAAAGAGAACCTCGACAATATGATTGCCGAAGGCGTGATGCAGCGCGATAAAGAGCCTTGCTATTACATCTATGAGCTGGAGATGGACGGCCACGCACAAACCGGCCTTATCTGTGCTTCCGCTGTGGACGATTACGAAGCGGGTATTATCAAGAAACATGAGTTCACCCGCCCGGTGAAAGAGCAAGACCGGATAAACCACATCTTAGCAACCCGTGCGCAGACAGGTGTCGTGTTCCTGGCCTACCGCGACCAGGAAGAGGTGCAGCAAATCATCGAAAGCTGGAAACAGGAACATGTGCCCATCAACAATTTTGTTGCTGAAGATGGCGTGCGTCATACCCTTTGGGTGGTGGATGATTATAGTCAGTGCGGTGCCTTGACTATGTTGTTTGGCTCGGATGTACCAGCCACCTATATCGCCGATGGGCACCACCGGGCAGCCTCTGCGGCCAAGGTGTGTGCAGAAATGCGTAAGCTGGGCTACAGCCTGAAGGGTGAAGAGAATTTCAACTATTTCCTCACCTGTATCTTCCCGGCCAGCCAGCTCCGCATCATGGATTACAACCGTGTGGTCAGCGACCTGAACGGCATGACAGAGGCTGCATTCCGGACTGCACTGGGCAAAAAATTTAAGGTCGAAGAGCAGGGCCGGAAGCCGTACAAGCCGCAGCAGCCACTGGAATTTGGTATGTATCTCGGCGGGTGCTGGTGGAAGCTTAGTGCCTTGCCCGGTAGCTTTCCCGCAGAGGACCCTAAGGAGCGTTTAGACGTGAGCATCCTTCAGAATAATGTCTTGAGTGATTTGTTGGGTATTCAGGACCCGCGCACCGACAAGCGGGTGGATTTTGTGGGAGGCATCCGCGGGCTGGATGAGTTGCAGCGGCGGGTAGATGCCGGCGATTTTGCTGCCGCCTTTGCCTGCTACCCCGTCAGTATGGAGCAGCTCTTTTCTATAGCCGACAGTGGTGAAGTGATGCCGCCCAAGAGCACCTGGTTTGAGCCGAAACTCAGGGACGGATTGGTGGTGTATATGATTTGAGTAGGGTTGAATTGTGGTAGTATTTGACGAGGCTGCCTGTCAGTTCGTAGTATTTGTTGGATTGTCGTGCTATTTTGGAGGAAGTCTTTACGCATTGTGTGGAAGGACTGAGTCCAATTATTGTCTAAAACACATTCCAATGAGACGCATTTTCGCAAATTCCCATTTTGCGTTTTTCGTCGCTCCACCCCCCTTGTCGCTATACCCATTTCGCAGCATTAGCCAGACAAGATATGCGCTGACTATTCGCGATTCCACGAAAATCTCCTGGATTAGCAATTCGGCTTCTGGAGTGACGGTTCATTTTAGCGCCTCCTCTCTGAATGCCATTATGAGCAGCTATACGGTCACTCAGTTTGAACGGATATATCCAACATCTTGTTTCGGACATCTGCACAATATCTGGCAGGTAACCGCCAATAACACAGACGGCCTGATTGGCCCGGAACTGGCCATTCCCGGCCTGCAGCCGGGACAGGAGGCCATCCTCAGCCACGGCTGGAAGCCTAACGCCCCTAACTTTTACGATGCTTTAGTTAACACTATTGCGGTTTGTTTGTTGGCGCGCATCATCGAATACATGCCACTACCGCCACCTTTTGGCGGATATACGCCAGCCCCCATGGCCATTCCGGAAGTAACCGGGGTGGTGTCGAAGAATGTGCGCAACAACAACAACATCGTGACCCGAAACCTCATTATTGAGGATGCTGTGGCAGGCAACAAGCCTTACCCGAAGCAGAGCATTGACCTTGCCAATGCCGAAACCGTAGCCCACAACTTCGATATTCAGCTCATTAGTGAGCGCTACATCAACCCGCATTTTTCGGGCGATTTGTCGGCAGTGGCCTACGCGGTGCTGCGCTCGCCAGAGCTGTATGCCCACTGGGTGGCCAGCGGCGCACAGGGCCACGGCTTCACCGCCCATCCGGAGGACAGCAGCTTCGTGTGGGGCGGCAGCGATGAACTGCGACTACAGAACGTGTGGATGAATGCGGGCGACCGCTTCCCGGCTACGCTGGAATTTGTGCTGCGCGACAGTGTGCCCATACCGAATTTCAGCTTTACAATTCACCTGCGGCAATTCATCAGCGATATGCCCGCCGATACGCCAGCCTATGGCAATATCAGCTTCCTGCTGAACGTGCGGGATACGGTGGGCGAAGACGGTCAAAAGCCGGCCGGCACGGGCAGCACACCTATCCTACAGCAAGACTTTGAAGTATTTCCTAATCCCACCAGCAGGGTTGTTTATATACGAAGAGCAGAATCCGGAACGAGGAGTGACGCAGCCATTGAATTGCTGGGGATAAACGGGCAGGTGGTGCAAAAAACGACACTTAGTGCCGGAGTTTGGATAACATCTATGGATTTGAAAGGGTTGCCATCGGGAATCTATATAATCCGAATTGAGGCATTCGATGGTAATGCAAGACGCTACAAATTAATTCTCAAGTAAAAATGTGCAGCAGCAGCAATCATGAGAAGAAGGATTATCAGAGCGGCGATGCTTCTTGTTTGTGCTCCATATCTATGCAATAATGTAGAAGCACAGGCTAGAATTGACACCATCTTTAGGCTCGATACTGCATGGAAGCATTATTTGCAACCCTATGTTGAGTTAGTATTTCAGGATGTTTATAGCATGTTGTCAATCCATGATGGTCGCATAGTTACACTTGAATCCGTTGGGGTGTTTGA
>CAYRJR010000115.1:0-9000 GCA_964424655.1 uncultured Chitinophagaceae bacterium | reverse complement strand
CACCAGGGCATAGCCAAAAATCACATAAGGCTTGTCGGTAAGCCAGGTCTGGGTACTCAGTACACTATCAGTGATAAAATGAGCATTCTGACCATAGGCTATCAGTGGCACTGTGAAATCATTTCCATTCAGCGTCGCAATCAATTTGTCTTCGATGATGAAGGGTGTGTTGGCATTGGTAGGGTCCACCCTGACTGTGGCAAAGACATAGATGCTGTCTTTGGCACCGATCTCAATATCGGTAAGCTGACGGCCACTGTGACCGTCCACATTGAGCTGAAAGTAGGAGGCATCACCGCCTTCGAGCCTGACTGAAGAAAGGACAACCCGCTCATCCTGCGGGTTGAAAATTTTGAAACTCCGTGTGGTTGAAGACAAGGTGGTAAATACCGTATCGAAACGAAGTGTATCGGTCGAGAATCGAAGCGTTCCGCCACTTTCGAGTTGGCGTTGTTTTTTGCAGGCACTGCCGCCTGCCAGCACTACGGCCAGAAGAAACAGGACAACAAGGCCTGCCGGTTTTTCAACAAAAAAACGATTCATCAAAAATGGCCGCCGAAGTTAGCAGCCATGATGCAAAACGGGCAATTAAGAAGCATATTGCACGGAAAGGAACTGAGTCTGTCGCAAAGTGCCTGCGTACATTTGCCGCCCTGATGCCGCCCCTAACCTTGCTTTCAGATTTTGGCTTGCAAGATGCTTATGTTGGCATTGCCAAGGGCATTTTGCTTCAATATCTGCCAGGGTGCAGCTTCCTGGATATTTCACACAACGTAGAGCCGCACAACATGCAGCAGGCAGCTTATCTGCTGCATGCTTCCACTCGCCAATTCCCGTTTGGCAGCATGCATATCGTGCTGATGGATGCCTTGTCCGGCCCCAGGCCCAGACTCTTACTGATTGAACAGGACGGGCAGCGAATCCTTAGCCCGGACAATGGCGTATTGCCCCTGGCCTTTGGCGAGCGAATCAACCCCATGTGGCTGTGTTTTGAATTAGAGCCCGGAGCACGTTTCTCCGATTGGCTGCATAGCCTGGGCAAGACGCTTCAACTATTAATTCATCAGGCTGCCAGCGAATTGCAGTTCCCCGTTTGCCAGCCCAATGTTGTGCTCAGGCCCCTGCGCCCGGTAGAGCAGGATAATGAACTGGAATGCCATGTGCTGCATATTGACCGCTACGAAAATGTGGTACTCGACCTCACCCGTAGCCAGTTCGAAAGCTTCAGCGCCGGGCGACCATTCCGCATCCAGTTTACACGTAGCATCGAGCTGAGCGAAATCGTACAGAGCTATCACCAGGTGCCTGTCAGCGAAAAACTTTGCCGTTTCAATGATGCCGGCTATCTGGAAATCTGCGTCAACAGGGGCAATGCCGCCTCCCTGTTTGGCCTGAGGATGCACAATGAAAAAGCAGTTTTCTACAACCCCATCAAAATCATTTTCGGATGATCGTGCGCATCGTACAGATGAGCTTCCGCGAAGATGCTGTGGATGAATTCCTCCAGATTTTCGAAGCCAGAAAGCAGCACATTCGCCACTTCGAAGGCTGTAGCCACTTAGAATTGTGGCAGGACGCACAGCAGCCTTCGCTGCTTTTTACCTACAGTCATTGGGACTCCGAAGAGCAGCTCAACCATTATCGCTTTTCCGAATTTTTCAAAGAAACCTGGAGACTGACCAAAGCACTATTTGCCGCACCAGCACAGGCCTGGAGCATCGGCAGGCGCATTCCTGTTGATTGACGAAGGCTCATTCGTCATCGTCATTCTTGCGCTCATCACGCTGTTCCTGACGCTGTTCCGCTCGGCTTTCCCGGACATCACGGCGTGCTTCCTTCTTGTCGGCTTTTCGTTCCGACTTTTCTTCGGATTGTTCCTGCTGATGCTCCGAGCTGTTGTCCACACTACTGACCAGGCTCAGGCTAAACGGGCTGTCCCAACGAAACACATCCGTACTGGTCTTGTTGCCACTGCGGCAGGAGGCCCGCATACTCTTATCGCCGGCATTGAGCCTGATGTTGCAAAAATGGCCACAGATGCCCTCATCAGGATACTCTGGTGCTTCAAAACTTTTTTCATCCGGGTTGTAGAGATAGATGTCATACACCGTGGGTGCTGACGGGTCAGCAGGATCCCGGCTGGTCATCGCAAAATCCTTATAGCCGTCAAAATTGAAATCAGCCGTTTTAATGAGGAACGTATGCGTAGGCGGCTGCGTCAAATCCAGCTCGATGAAGTCCACGCCGGGCAGGCTCACCTGCACCGTACTGCTGCCAGAGGCATGCTGCACCAGCGCCAACAGCCCCGGCCTGATGGCATATTTCTTCGTCTGCGCCGCAACAGGAATTGTCAGACCGGCCAGCAAAAAAATCAGCAACTGCTTCATGAGTGAATCGGATTTTGCGCAAGGATAGTGTGAATGTGATTTTAGGAAGTGAAGATTTTTTTAGCCGGCTTTAGGTTCGCTGCCTGTCATCCGTTGCGTCGCACATTGAGGGGTTCGTCAGTCTGTCTGGCTTTTCACGGAAGATGTGGTATGCGGGCACCTGGAAGCCAGAAAGTGCGGTTCATGCGCCTGCCACAGGAACTATCCACATGCCATGAAGAAAGGCTGAGTAGCGAAATCCTGCCGAAGAGTGCGACGCAACGGATGCTTCATAGCATTCCTACAGCCGGCTAAAAAAATCTCTTCCCGGCACATCCGAAACGAAATGATTGTCGCATTGCACACAAGGAATTTCGGTTCCCGACTCCATTCCCCAGACTATCATGGCAGGCCAGCTACATTTACCGAATGACCAAAGGCAAAGGCAAAAAACAACAGCGTCACGGCCCCGAAAAATTATATCAGGGTAGCATTAGCATTGTGCGCAATGGCATGGGCTTCGTGAGCGTGGAAGGCCTGGAGCGCGACATACTCATTCATGCCGAAAACTTAGGCAATGCTTTGGACGGCGACACCGTGCGGGTGCGCATCCTGAAAGAGGGGAAAAACCGCATCGAAGGGATGGTAGATGAAGTGCTGCAGCGCAGGCAGACAGAGTTTGCAGGACGCGTGGAGGTCAAAGAGCATTTTGCTTTTCTCATCCCCGACAAGCCCAATATGAACGTGGATATTTTCATCCCGCTGCCGCTGCTGCATGATGCAAAAGATGGTGACCATGCCGTGGCGAAAATCACCGACTGGAGCAGCAATAAGAAAAACCCGATTGGCGAAATCAGCATGGTGCTCACCGAAGCCAATCGCAACGACATAGCCATGCAGGGTATCCTGATGGACGCTGGGTTTCCGCTCAATTTCCCTGATGAGGTGCTGGAGGAAGCAGCACGTTTTCCGGACACGATAGACCCAACGGAAGTGCGCAAGCGACGCGACATGCGCGGGGTGCTCACCATGACCATTGACCCGAAAGATGCCCGCGACTTCGACGATGCGATTTCTATCCAAAAAACAGACAACCAACATTGGGAGCTGGGCGTGCACATTGCCGATGTTAGCCACTTCGTGCATAAAGATTCGCCGCTGGATCAGGAAGCCTATAAGCGGGCTACTTCGGTGTATCTGCCCGATCGCGTGCTGCCCATGCTGCCCGAGCATCTGAGTAACTTCCTCTGCTCGCTGCGGCCCGGTGAAGAGAAGTATGCCTTCTCCGCCATCTTTCAAATCAACCGGCAGGGCAAGGTGAGCGACTTCTGGCTGGGGCGCACCCTCATCCGCTCCGACCGCCGCTTTACTTACGAAGAAGTGCAGGACATCATCGAAGGTGCCACAGGCGACCATCAGGATGAATTGCTATTGCTGAATGAAATCGCGCAGAAGCTGCGGCAGCAGCGCATGAAGAAAGGCGCCATCAATTTTTCTTCACAGGAAGTCCGGTTTATCCTGGATGAGACCGGCAAGCCAACCGGCATCATGGTGAAAGAAAGCAAGGAGGCCCAGCAGCTCATCGAAGAGTATATGTTGCTTGCCAACCTCACCGTAGCGCATTATGTAGCCCAGGCCGAGACCAAAGGCAAGCCTATTCCATTCCCTTACCGGGTGCATGATGTGCCTGACGAAGCCAAGCTGGAAGGCTTTGCCTCTTTTGCCGCTCGGTATGGTCATCGGCTCAACCTGAGTTCACCCGAGCAAATCGCTCATTCTTTCAATGAAATGCTCGAAGCCGTGAAGGGCAAACCCGAACAGCATGTGCTGGAAAGCCTCGGTATCCGCACCATGGCCAAAGCCGTTTACACCACCCAGAACATTGGCCATTACGGGCTGGGGTTTCAAGACTATTGCCATTTCACCTCACCCATCCGCCGCTATCCGGACGTGCTGGTGCATCGGGTGCTTCAGGAGGTGCTGGACAATCAGGTGAAGCCTCAAAAAAACATGGAGCAGATGTGTCGTCATTGCAGCGATATGGAGCGTGCTGCCATGGATGCAGAACGCTCCGGCAACAAGTACAAACAGGTGGAGTATATGCAGGGCTTCGTCGGCGAAGACTTCGAAGCGGTCATCAGCGGCGTGGCCTCCTTTGGCTTCTGGGCCGAGACGGTGGCGCACAAATGCGAAGGCCTGGTCGGCATGCAGGACTTATCGGATATAGACAACTTCGTCTATTTCGAAACTGAGCATTGCCTGGTCGGGCGCGGCACGGGCATCCGGTTTCAGATAGGCGACAAGCTGCGCATTCGGGTGCTGTCCGCCAACCTCGACAAGCGGCAGATTGATTTTGAACTGGCAGAACTACCGCAATCCAAAGGCCGAAGCAGACTCCGAAAAAAGCCGGAACCTGAATGGGAACATGCAGCTAAGAAAAACAAACCTGGCAGGCAAAAAAGCAAACACAAAGGCCATTAAATCCAATTCGCCCATCATCACACCTACGCATAGCATCTTCAGAACCTGCCGTTCTTTGCGCTGCGTTGAAAACCTATTCCCTTGCACAGCTTTTCCGAAATCACTGCCCTGTTTGAAGCCCGTCTTACCCAATCGGGCATCTTTTCCGGCCAACCCGATACGCTCTACGAACCCTGCCGCTACCTCATGTCGCTGGGTGGGAAACGCATCCGGCCTGCACTTTGCCTGATGGGTGCTGAGCTATTTGACACGCTGAGTGAGGATGCTTTTCATGCCGCATTGGGCATTGAGCTGTTTCACAATTTCACGCTCATCCACGATGACATTATGGACAAGGCACCGCTACGCCGCGGGCAGCCGACCATTCATGCGCGCAACGGCATCACCGCAGGTATCCTTTGTGGCGACCTGATGTGCATCGAAGCGTATCACCAGCTCAGCAATCTGGGTGCTTCATTACCCGCCGTGTTGCGGCTGTTTAATCAGGCCGCATCCGAAGTCTGCGAAGGGCAGCAACTCGACATGGATTTTGAACAACGGAATGATGTAAGCGTGGCGGAATATATCCGGATGATTGAGCTAAAAACCTCTGTCTTGCTGGCTGCCAGCCTGAAGATTGGCGCCCTGATTGGCGGCGCAACAGAAGGTGCCGCGGACAAGCTATACACTTTTGGGCGCAGCCTGGGCATCGCCTTCCAGCTTCAGGACGATTACCTGGATGCCTTCGGCGACACAGCCAAGCTGGGCAAGCAGGCCGGTGGCGATATCCTTGCAGATAAAAAGACATTCCTGCACCTGAAAGCGCTAGAGTTATCCGATACGCAGGATCAGCAGACACTCATGAATTGGCAGGGCAAAGCCCATGCTGATAAGGTGTCGCATACCCTTGAATTATTTCGCAAGAGCGGCGCCGATCTCCGTTGTCGTGAGGCAGTCGCTGAATATTCGCAACGCGCCTTTGATGCACTGGAAGAAGTGGCCGTAATCAGCAAACGCAAGAATGCATTGCGTAGCCTGGCTGAAATACTGCTGATGCGAGAGGCATAAACTTTCGCTACACATCCTCCAATATTTCAATTTTGCAAGACTCAATTTTCCAACAATCATGAACTATTGGCTCGTCAAATCAGAACCATCCTGCTATAGCTGGGAGACCTTCAGCAAAGAGGGACATACGGTGTGGGAAGGCGTGCGCAACTATGCCGCACGCAACAACCTGCGCGCTATGAAGCGGGGTGACAAGGTGCTGTATTACCACAGCAATGAGGGACTGGAAATCGTTGGCGTGGCGAAAGTGGTTCGGGAATCCTATCCCGACCCCAGTGCAACAGAAGGAGACTGGTCAGTGGTGGATCTGGAGCCTGTTAAAGCACTGAAACGTCCGGTACGTCTTGCTGAAATCAAAAACTTACCGCAACTCAAAGACATGCAACTCGTGAAACTGTCGCGGCTTTCGGTAAGCGGTGTCACGCCCGAAGAATTTGATTTTATCCTGAAAATGGGCGCCGGGAAATAAGCGAAAGGGCAAGGGAACTGGCATCATACCTCAACCAGATCCTCCATCTTTTCCGGCTGCTTAGCTGGCTTATACTGATACTGACGCTGCAATTCGGAGCTGGTATTTTTCGGGCCTTTATGGCGCCAGCCGGGAGGCATATAGAGATAGCGCAGCTTGTCTTTCCAGGGAATTTTTTGAGAAAAATCCTGGAACATAGCCACCCATTCATGCGTTACAATATGTATCGGATGATTGGGGTGCTCCAGAGGTTTGGTGAGCCCGAAAACAGGTGGCTCCATGGGGTCTTCTGCTGCAAACGTTCCGAAAAGCCGATCCCAAATAATGAACACCATACCCATGTTTTTATCCAGATAAGGAATGTTGGAAGCATGATGCACCCGGTGGTGAGAAGGCGTAACCAACACGGCTTCTATCCAGCGTGGCAGCTTGCGGATGCGCTGCGTGTGTATGAGAATTCCCCAAGTCTGCGTGAGGGCATACATGAAAAAGACATGCACCACATCGAAGCCCAGCAAGACCAGCGGGATAAAATAGAGGTAGCGGTAGAAAGGCATGAACACCGATGAGCGGAAGCCCGTGCTCAGGTTGAACTCATCGCTGGAATGATGCGTCACATGCACCGCCCAGAAGAAACGCACATGGTGGTCCACAAAATGCTCCAGCCAGAACAACAAATCCTCACCCAGCAACAGCAGCAGCCAGTACAGCACCGCGGCAAAGTATTGTCCACAGAGAAGCGGCTAAAGAACACCAGTACCACCAGCGCTACACCACGCATCAGCAGGTCAATACCCGCATTGAGCAGGTTGAGATAGATATTCAGTAAAGTCTGTCGCCAGGAATACAGCCGCAGGCCATGCAGGTGGCTGAGCAATATTTCCAAGGGAATGATGATTCCGTATATCGGAATGCTGAGCAATCGGATAATATGGCTGTAATGTTCATTCATAGCCATTCAATGCTTCTGAATGTTGCCTCTATCGCCCCAAAAATTCCAGCAGTGAATGCTGCGGCTTTTCAGCCTGAACTCAGACGGTCATGATGTCCCGCTCCTTATCCTTCAAATGCGTGTCTGTCTGAGCAATAAACTTATCGGTAATGCCCTGTATTCTTCCTTCTGCATCCTTTGCCACATCTTCCGCCAGACCGTCCTTTTGCGCCTTCCGTACATGCTCGATGGCATCACGGCGAATATTGCGGATAGCCACTTTGGCCTGCTCCCCTTCCTGATTGACTCGCTTTACTAATTCTTTCCGTCGCTCCTCAGTGAGGGGTGGTAGAAACAGCCGGATGAAGCTGCCATCATTCTGAGGGTTGAGGCCAATATTGGCTGCTATAATGGCCTTCTCAATCGGGGCCAGCATATTCTTTTCCCAGGGTTGTAGCGAGATGGTTCGGGCATCAGGCACCGTGATATTGGCCACCTGATTGAGCGGTGTCGGGTTGCCATAATAGTCCACACTAATGCCATCCACGATGGCGGGTGTAGCCTTGCCGGCTCGGATTTTAGCCAGCTCGGACTCTAAGTGGCTGATGGCTTTTTTCATGGCTGTCTGCGCCTCCTGCTGAATATTTTCTAAGACCTCACTCATAGGAATTGGGATGTGAAATTTTGTCCGGCAGGGCCAGAAAGGCACAATTTGGAAGCCTGAAAAAGCCCTGAATCCGAAGGCTGGCAAAAGTATAGCTATACCAGCATTGCCCCAACCGATTGGGGCAGCCCTGCACGATGCCTGTACCTTTGATGGCATGAATGCAGAAATTAATCCTGCCTTGCAGGAAGCACCGCTGAGCCTTAGTGAAGGCGCCATTCGGGAGCTGCACAGGCTGATGGCCGAACCCGGTTTTGAACCCGACCAGCAATTGCGTATCGGCGTGAAAGGTGGCGGATGCAGCGGGCTTTACTATTCGCTGGGCTTCGACAAACAGGAAGCTGATGATGCCTTATTTGAAATAGCTGGTATTACCGTGTTGATGAAACCTGCTCATGGCATCTATCTGAAAGGCATGCTCGTAGATTTTGAAGATGGACTGAACGCCCGTGGTTTCAGCTTCAAAAACCCGAATGCCAGCACCACTTGCGGTTGCGGAAGCTCTTTTGCGGTCTGAGCCTAATGCCCCTGCTGCTGCCGGCACATTTTAATCTTAAAATTATTTAACGGTAGAAAATGCACTATACGACTCAGGCCTAAAGCCCCCCCAACCGACTTCCCTACATTTGCCCCCGTTTATCAGAAAATTTCCACGTCAATAATATATGGGATACGTAAAAGAACGCTTCAAAGAAGTGGCCGATGCCAAGGCGGCCGAAATAAAGAGCATACTCGCCGAACATGGCGATGCGGAACTTGGCAAGGTCACCCTGGCCCAAGCCTACCAAGGCGCACGCGGCATTCCCGCACTGGTTTCTGAGACTTCGTTGCTTGACCCGAATGAGGGTATTCGTTTCCGCGGATTTTCTATTCCGCAGCTTCGCGACAAGCTCCCAAAGGTGGACCATGGCAAAGAGCCTTGCCCCGAAGGACTCTTCTTTTTGATGCTCACCGGCGACTTGCCCTCGGATGAGGACGCTGCCCACATCTCTGCAACCTGGGCCCGCCGCAGCCATGTGCCTACCCACGTGTTCCAGGTGAT
>CAYRJR010000114.1:7229-9046 GCA_964424655.1 uncultured Chitinophagaceae bacterium | reverse complement strand
CCGGATTCCCCTGAAAAAAACTTGGGGCAATTAATCGCAGTCATTCCTGTAGAAAAAAACAATGCAAGGTCTTGACCGCTTAGGCTTTTTGAGTTGTCAATAGAGATTGAAGAAATGCATGAACATCCCTGCCTGGTGGCACAAACTTTTGGCTTACTAAAGTCCGTTCATGAAAGAAGGCGACATCCATTATGCCCCTCGCCGAATTATCAATGTTTCAAACCGCCTGCCTATCAAACTGGCACAGGCGGAGCAGGGGCTTAGTTATGCAACCAGTGAAGGCGGTCTTGCTACCGGCCTGAGTGCGCTCTTTGCGCGTTATGAAAGCTTATGGATTGGCTGGCCTGGTGCGGAGGTTGAACCAGAAAACAAAGAACAGGTTAGCTCGGATTTACGCAGCCAAAAGCTTGCTCCTGTTTTTCTGAATACTGAAGAAATCACAGGCTACTACGAAGGATTTTCCAACGAAACTATTTGGCCACTATTTCATTATTTCCCCAGTAAGAGCGGATTCGATGCACACTTTTTCGAATGCTATGAGCGCGTCAACCGCAAGTTTGCAGATGCCGTCATCCTGGAAGCAACAGCAAATGACATTATTTGGATTCACGACTATCAGCTCATGCTCGTACCGCAGATGTTGCGGGCAGCAATGCCAGAGCTGACCATTGGTTTTTTCCTACACATTCCTTTCCCCTCCTTTCAGGTATTCATGGCACTACCTTGGCGAAAAGATATTTTGGAAGGCCTGATGGGCGCGGATGTATTGGGCTTCCAGACCTATGATGATGTGCACAACTTCACGGACACTGCCAACCGGGTGCTGGAAATAAATTTTGTAGGTAATGAAGTGAAAGTCGGCGACCGTACCGTCCTTGCACATGCTTTCCCAATCAGCATTGACTACCGAAAGTTCATGGAGCTTTCGGAAAGCAAGGAAGTCCTTGCCGCTTCAAAGACAATTCACTCTTTGCTGCGCGGCAATAAGCTGGCTATTTCTGTGGACCGGCTCGATTACAGTAAGGGAATCATCCAGCGCCTGCAGGCATATGAACTGTTTCTGGAGCAACATCCGGAATGGATTGGCAAAATCAGCTATCTCCTGTTGGTCGTTCCATCCCGGGATCAGGTGCGTAATTACCGGGAATTAAAAGAAGAAATGGACCGGCTTATTTCTTCCATCAATGGTCGCTTTGCCAGCTTAGAATGGTTACCTATTCGCCATTTCTACCGCTCACTGGCTCCAGAGCAATTGGCAGCCATGTATCGTGAGGCAGATATAGCTCTGGTAACCCCTTTAAGAGACGGAATGAACTTAGTGAGTAAAGAATTTGTTGTCTGTAATGATGGCAAGAAGGGGGTTCTGGTCCTGAGTGAAATGGCTGGTGCCTCCCGGGAACTCAAGGATGCCTTAGTGGTGAACCCAAACGATGCAGAAGCCTTTGCACAAATCATCTTCGAAGCACTCAACATGCCACTCGATGAGCGCAAACAGCGCATGACGCGCATGCGAAAAATCGTGCGGCAGGCTGATATTTTTAAATGGGCCGATGATTTTATGGAAGCACTTGAGGAGGTGAAATGTCGTGAACAACCTCCGAGTGCCAGACTACTGAATTCGGCCAATCTGGAGCGTATCGAAGCCAAATTTTGCTGTGCTACACATCGCCTGATCCTGCTCGATTATGATGGTACACTCGTTCCATTTTACGACCAGCCTGAAGAGGCTTTGCCAGATGATACCTTACTGCATCTGCTAAGCATCATCGCAGGCGACCCTGCCAACCAATTAGCTATTATCAGTGGGCGGGATCGCC
>CAYRJR010000114.1:0-7219 GCA_964424655.1 uncultured Chitinophagaceae bacterium | reverse complement strand
CCTCGACCTCATCGCCGAACATGGTGCCTGGTATCGGGAATATGGCAGCGAATGGGAAAGCCGGCATGATGCCGACGGCTCCTGGAAAACAGAATACATCCAGAAGCTAACCCGCTTTACCCGCTCCACACCCGGCTCGCTTATCGAAGAAAAAAGCTACTCCATCGTCTGGCATTTTCGCCAAAGTGACCCCATTCTGGCACAGCGTCGTGTGGCTGAAATCCGAAAGGCTTTTGAGAAAAAAGCAAATGACAACGGCTTGCAATTTCTCGACGGAAATAAGGTGCTCGAAATCCGCAACCCCGTTATCAATAAAGGCAGGGCAACACGCCGCTGGCTGAATGGCGGCAAATATGACTTCATCCTTGCTGCAGGAGATGACACGACTGATGAAGACATGTTCTCAGCACTACCAGCGGGCTCTATCAGCATCCGAGTGGGCACGAAGCGCACAGCCGCATCTTACTATGTAAAAGACTACAAATCTCTTCTCAGAACGCTGGATCAATTGCAGCGTGCTAGTATTCCTCCGAATCACAATTCATCTTCTTTCAACATCACAGCTTGCTGAATGTATCCTGAATGATTCGGGCACTTTGCCTACGCTACCTTTAAAACCCATGCCTGCCCTCTTTGCCGATACCGCTTCGGCAAATCGTTTTGCTGATGTCATCTTGCCTTTAGCCTTACCGCGAACGCTCACTTATGGTGTGCCCATCGAGCTGCAGGCTCTGGCCCTGCCAGGGATGCGGGTGGAAGTCTCTTTGGGAAAAAACAAACAATATGCAGGCATCATCGCAGCCTTGCACAATCATGCTCCGGAAGCTTATGAAGTGAAGCCTATTCGCGCCTTGATGGATGAAGTGCCGGTGGTGAGTGCTATTCAGCTTCGCTTTTGGAAATGGATCGCTGAATACTATATGGCCACACCCGGCGAAGTGATGCAGGCTGCGCTTCCGGCACACCTCAAGCTTTCGGCTGAGACCCGCCTGCAATGGGCTCCACACCATGACAGGCAATCATTCGAATGGAGTGCAGAAACCTTTCCTGCGATAGCGGCACTGCAACACAAAGGCGTCCTCAGTATATCAGAACTGAGGCAACTCGTAGGGCAAAAAGCACTCATCCCGGTCTTGCATGAATTGCTCCATGCAGAAGCCGTTATCATCAATGATGAACTGGAGCCGAGCTATAAGCCAAGGACCGAAAAATGGATCTCACTGAAACCGGAATTCAGGGAAGAAGCGACACTGGCCAGGCTTTTCGACAACTTAGCACGGGCACCCAAACAACTAGAGGCGCTGATGTGCTTCATCACTTTATCTGCAAAAAACGAAGGTTACGTTCGGCAGGCCGACTTGCTCGCAGCAGGAAAACTGAGTACGGCTCAGGTGCAGTCATTGGTTACACGAGGGGTCTTTAGCATCGAAGAAAGAGCGACCGACAGGGTGCATCCTCAGGCAGCTAAACCTACCGGCCCTGTGATCTTCAGCCCGGCTCAGGAAGCCGCTTTTGCTACACTCGAAAATGGACTTTCTGAAAAGCCTGTTGCACTGCTACAGGGCGTTACCGGCAGCGGCAAGACCCTACTCTACATTCAGAAAATTCGCGACTGCATAGCTCGTGGCGAACAGGCACTATTACTATTACCCGAGATTGGATTGACAACCCAACTCGTTCGCCGACTCTATGCCTATTTCGGTGAAGAATTGGGCGTGTATCATTCGCGTTTTTCAAACAATGAGCGGGTTGAGATTTGGGAGAAAGTGGCCACGGGGCGTTATAAGGTGGTGGTTGGCCCACGTTCTGCAATCTGGCTTCCTTTTCAAAAATTAGGCGTACTCATCTGCGATGAAGAGCATGATACTTCCTATAAACAACGCGACCCTGCACCGCGCTTTCATGCCCGTGATGCCGCTATCTATCTGGCAGGTTTGCATGGCGCCCCATGCATCCTCGGCTCTGCCACGCCTTCGCTGGAAAGCCTGTATAACGTGCGCCAACGTCGGTATGCTTATGCTGCGCTGAAGGAGCGGTACCTCGGTGTGCAGATGCCGCGCATCGAAATCGTAGATGCCCGTGGTAGCGCAACTAAGGATAAGAAACGAAGCCCCGGCATCCTGACAGAAACCCTTCAGGAGGCAATGACACAAGCATTAGCTGACCGGCGGCAGATTATTCTTTTTCAAAACCGGCGGGGCTATGCACCCTTTCAGATTTGTGCACAATGCGGTTGGGTACCCGAATGCCAAAATTGCGCCGTGAGCCTCACTTACCACAAGCAGGATGAACGTTTGCGTTGCCACTATTGCGGTCTATCCACACCACGGCCACAGACGTGTGTGCAGTGTGGCTCCAACAGAATGCAAAGCCGTTCTTTCGGCACCGAAAAAATTGAGGAAGAGGTTAAGTCCTTATTTCCGGATGCCCGGGTGGCCCGGATGGACTTAGACACCACAAAAGGTCGCCACGCTTTGTCGGATATACTGGATAAGATGCAGACCCATCAAACCGATATGCTCATCGGCACACAGATGGTGGTGAAGGGGCTCGACTTTGCCCACGTGGCGCTAGTAGCCATCCTTAGTGCCGATGCGCTGCTTTCATACCCGGATTTCCGGGTCAATGAAAGAGGCTTTCAACTGATGGAACAGGTGGCTGGACGGGCCGGACGGGCAGATGGGAAAGGGCGTGTGATTATTCAGGCCTATAACCGGCAGCATCCCACTTTGCAATGGGTTTGCGCACATGATGTAGGCGCCTATTACCAGCATGAGATTGCCTTCCGGGAAGATTTTTATTACCCGCCCTTCAGCCGCATGATTCGCCTGATTTTTCGCCACCGCGAAGAAGCACAGGCCGTTCAGGCTGCCATGCAGATGGCCGAATGGTTGAGTGCTTTCCCTGGCATTTCGATGGCAGGCCCTGTAGCAGCCTTAGTACCCCGTGTGCGCAATCAGTATGTGCAGGAAATGATGCTGAAATGTCCGCCCCGGGACTGGGCCTTATTGCAACGGCTGAAATCGTTTTTGTTGGAACAACGCCAAAAGCTACAAGGCATCAAAGACATGCGAAGCGTGCAGGTGGTGATAGACGTGGATCCGGTGTAGGAGTGAAGGGGCGGATTTTTATTTATTCAATGACTAGTTTGTCACTCGCTTTCAACTCCTCATTTTCCATTTTGATTGCTACACACAAAACAAAAAGGCAAGAGATAACCAAAACAATCGACATTTGACACCATTACCAAACATTTAGGCAACCGTAATTAATCAGCCAATTTTATTGATACTATCCGTAAACAAAAAATGTGTTGCACGCTTAATAGTAGGCAATGCCATCATTTACAGTTCTAAAACCAACAACTCAGTCCAAAATAATTTGTCTAAAGAACAGTGCAGCATATTGAAACCATATCAGAAAATGGAGACTTTGTCAGAAATTAAAGAGTTGAAAAACGGCTTTTGAAAAGGTTAATACCATCCTGACATTGACAATTCAATGCTTAGCATGCACCTGGCACGCAACTTACTTCATCAGACTATTTGGAACCTCAATCTGAAATTTTGGGGTCATACTTAAATGTCTATTGTAAATATGCATAGTTAATTAAATAATTAGTGAATTTAATAAACAATAGTATCCGAATAATATATTTCTGGTAATAAAATTATTTTAATGTCATCAAAATTTTTTACAAATAGCAGCGATAGAAGCCTATTCGATAAATTCAAGGGAATTATCGAAAACATGAACAACTTGTATGCTTTTCATGCAGTGGTTGGATACTTCCGGTCTTCGGGATATTTTGCTTTACAACCTTACTTGAAAGACTTAAAAGATATCAAAATATTAGTCGGCATCAATGTTGACCAAATGTTTGCTGAGTCGCAACGTAAAGGGCTTTTATATTATGGCGATGTGGAAAAAACGAAAGAGGAATTTTTGAAATGGTTTATTCACAAAAGCATCATCGTAAAAGCATCCGTCTGGAAGGCTACGATTATTCGCAGGCGGGTTTGTATTTTATTACCATCTGTACCCAAAACCGGGAACACTATTTTGGTGAAATCCTAAATGGGAAAATGATTTTATCACCAATGGGTGTCCTTGCCGATATTTTATGGTACGAAATACCCCATCATACCCAATTCGTTGCATTAGGCGATTCTGTGGTAATGCCCAATCATATCCACGGGATATTGATTATTGACAAACCGGACGACAAAATTGATGGGGCGTTGTCCGGTGATGGGACGTTACCCGTAGGGACGTTACCCGTAGGGACGTTGCATGCAACGTCCCTACAACAACCGCAACAACCACCACAACCACCACAACCGCATGCAACGTCCGTACCACCACCACCACCAATAAATCAAAAAATGACTGATATCTCACCGAAATCAAGAACCGTTTCTTCCATAATTCGTTCCTATAAATCTGCCGTTACCTTTCATGGTAACCGATTAGGATTATACAATGGTTGGCAGCCTCGGTTTCATGATCACATTATCCGGGATGATGCGGAGTATCAGCGCATTTCAGACTATATTATCACCAACCCAGCAAGGTGGGACGATGATAAATTTTACAAGGAATAGATGATAATTGGTATCCTCAACACATGTATGAACCGCGATATTCAGGTATGGACAATTAAAGATAATTATTGCCTTGGCAGCGACATTAGCTCCAAAGTATTGGCATTTGCCTTTGGCTTATCGGCAGAGATAGAACGAAACTTAATTTCACAGCGAACCAAGGAGGCATTGGCGAGGAAGAGAGCGGAAGGCGTTGTTCTTGGTCGTCCTAAAGGGCGCAAATCATCTAAAACAAAACTGACCGGTGCGGAGCAGAAAATCAGCGAGCTACTGGCAAAAAAGGTATCCTACTCAGCTATCAGCAGGCTATTAGAGGGGCACAGCTCACAGTGAGCAGTTTTGTAAAATACAAGGCATTAACTAAGCAAGCTTGCTAAATGCCTTTATCTGTTATCCCATAATGTCCGGAGCAGAAAATCCGAATTCCTTAGGTCACTGACCGGAACACCGTCCAGCGTAGCAGCATTTCTAAAGCCAGGCAAGCTGCCGCCAATAATGCAAGTGGGAAAAACAGCTCTGCATAATGCTTGAATGAGCTGACCTCCACTTTCGTCTTTTCCATCTTGTCGATGCTCTTGTAGATGTTGCGCAGCGAGCTGTTATTCGTAGCACGGAAATACAACCCGCCTGTCTGTGTGGCAATCTTTCGCAGCAGCGGCTCGTCCACATCCACAGGCATCATGGTCATCACTGTGCGCCCATCGGGTGTCTGTGCCGGGTAAGGTGCCTGGCCCGCATTGGTGCCCACACCGATGGTATAGACGCGAACCTTGTAGGCTTTTGCTATTTCCAAAGCCAGCTCGGGCCCGATGCGACCGGTATTGTTCACGCCATCCGTCAGCAGGATAACCACCTTGCTTTTGCCTTTAGTATGACGCAGCCGATCTACTGCTGTGGCCAACCCGTCGCCAATGGCAGTGCCATCTACCAGCATACCGCTCTTCACCGCCTGCAACTGTTCCAGCAACACCCGGTGGTCAATCGTCACCGGGCATTGTGTGAAGCTTTCACCGGAGAATATCACCAGGCCAATGCGGTCGCCGATACGGTCGTTGATGAAATCAGTAGCTACACGTTTGGCAGCCTCAATACGGTTTGGCTTCAGGTCTTCAGCCAGCATGGAGCCAGACACGTCAATGGCCAATACGATGTCTATGCCTTCGCTATCTACATTCTCAGAAATCGAAGAGCTCTGAGGGCGTGCTAAAGCCACCACCAGGGCCACCAAAGCAATCACACGAAGCACGCTCATCACGGGCCGGAATCGGATGCGCAGAGATGGGCGGATATGCGACAGGCCGCTCATCGTGGTTAAGCGAAACGCAGGAGCACTACGCCTGCGAAAGCGCCATTGCCATAGTAGCACCAGCGGGATGAGCAGTAGGAGCACAAAAGCCAGGGGCTGCGCAAACTGCAGGTGTTTCCAATCCAGAAATGCCTCTATGTATTGCTTCATGAGTTTTGTCCGGGTGTTGGAGGTTGATTGCCTGGCGGATTTACTGCATCAGGCAAGGCCTGAGGGATGCTGGCCAGAATGAGATCCTTCGTATCCTGCATGGCAACTACATGTTCGGCTGGCGTTGGCTGGGCACGGGCAAACTTGGCCATGTCCGCGGTAGCCAGAATACTATGTAGCCGCTGAGCTTGCAGGCAAAGCTCAGGATGCTTCTGTGCTGCCTGGGTAAGCTCATCGGTAGTGCGTTCCAGGGCAGGGATATTGAAGCGGGCTTCCACATAATTGCGCAGGATGTCGGTGAGGCGGATGTAGTATTCTTTCACTTCACCGTGCTGCCAGAGGCTTTCAGCTTCCAATGCTGCGAGCAGGCGCAAAGCCTTTTCATGATTAGGTTCCGGAGGGGGAGTAGGAACGACCGGTAATGGCTTTTTGCGCATCTTCTGCCAGATGATGAAGCCAATCAGGAGGAGCAGCAATATGGCTCCCGCGACAATCCAGCCAATAAAGTCACGCCAGTTCAGCTCCACGTGCATGATACCTTTCAGTCCCTTGAAGGCCTGGGTTGTATCCACAGGCACGGTGCGTACACTGAGCAATAGACTGTCCGTCTGAATGAAATAAGGATTGCCGGATGCAGGCACTACGCGGATTTGGAAGGCGGGTATGTAAGCATCCAGCGAGTCCCAGCCACTGACTAAAAAACGTTGTGTATAGACCGTAACTGAACCTTTCCGTATTGTGTCAATTTTATCCTTCCTAATGACCTCAAGCTTTCCGAAAGAGTCCGGAATCTGGGGCCATTGAATGAAGTTGCGGGAGGCATCGCCTTGTGCAGAGAGGAAGACCCTGGCCTGATCGCCTACAAGCAGTCTGGTGGCATCTGCGCGCAAAGAAGCAGAAACTTCACTTGTGTTTTGCGCCTGCAAAGCTGCCGGGCCAAGCAGCAAAAACAATAGAGGAATCAGGAAGCGAAAACGGCTCATCGGGTTCTGAAAAAGGTATCGAGGGTTTTCACGTAATCATCATCGCTGCGCAGGCTCAACAAACCGGCACCAGCTTTCCGAAAGGCTTGCACTCCATACTCACGCATGCCTTCGAAAGCACGACGATATTCTATGCGCAGGTGCTTGTCTGAGGAGTCAATCCAACGACGCTCGCC
>CAYRJR010000113.1:0-9127 GCA_964424655.1 uncultured Chitinophagaceae bacterium | reverse complement strand
ATGCGTTGTCCGGCCTTTCTGCACAAGCAATAAAAAAGGCTGCCTGATACAGACAGCCTCGGAGAGGTCACCAGCGGATTCGAACCGCTGTAGCAGCTTTTGCAGAGCTGTGCCTAACCACTCGGCCAGGTGACCCTGAAGGGCTGCAAATGTAAGCGCTTGCACCCGATGAAAAAGCAACTGACTAAAAGGATTTTTGAGCCCCTTCGACCTAGAAAACAGACTTTAAAAAAAACCCATCAGGCCCGGGAAACTGACCCGTATCATACTCAGAAAGGCATCTTCAAAGCCTTACCTTTGCCGCCGCTTAAAACAACCTTTTTATTATGCCAGCGACAACGACCGCCGCTTCCCGCATTGAGGAGCTGCTCGGCGACAAAGCCGGGTACTATCTGGAGCATACCTGCACTACGATTGACAAGAGTCAGCTTCACCTGCCCGCCCCCAACAATGTAAACAGCGTGTGGGCCGAGAGCAACCGCAACATTCAGACGCTGCGTTCCATCGCTGCACTACAGAATCATGGCCGCCTCGCAGGAACAGGCTATGTGAGCATCCTGCCCGTGGACCAAGGCATAGAGCACAGCGCCGGCGCCTCCTTCGCCCCCAACCCTATCTACTTCGACCCCGAAAACATCGTGAAACTTGCCATGGAAGGTGGCTGCAACGCGGTGGCTTCTACTTTTGGCGTGCTGGGTGCAGTGGCCCGCAAGTATGCCCATAAGATTCCCTTCATCGTGAAGGGGAACCACAATGAGTTTATCTCCTACCCCAACCGTTTCGACCAAATCATGTTCGGCACGATCAGGGATGCCTGGAACATGGGCGCTACGGCCATCGGTGCTACTATCTACTTCGGCTCCGAGGAAAGCAGCCGCCAAATCGTGGAAATCGGGAAGGCTTTTGAATATGCCCACGAGCTGGGTATGGCCACTGTGCTCTGGTGCTACCTGCGCAACAGCGCTTTCAAGAAAGACGGCGTGGACTACCACACCGCTGCCGACCTCACCGCTCAGGCCAACCACCTCGGTGTCACTCTGCAGGCCGACATCATCAAGCAAAAACTGCCCGCAGGCAATGGTGGTTTTACGGCACTCAACTTCGGCAAGACGCACAAGGATGTGTATGAGAAGCTGACCACCGATCACCCCATTGACCTCTGCCGCTACCAGGTGGCCAACTGCTACATGGGGCGCGTGGGTCTCATCAACTCCGGCGGCGAAAGCAAGGGTGCCTCCGACCTCGCGGAAGCTGTGATGACCGCCGTGGTCAACAAGCGCGCAGGCGGCATGGGCCTTATCTCTGGACGTAAGGCTTTCCAGAAAGACATGAAGGTGGGCGTTGAGCTGCTCAACACCATCCAGGACGTGTACCTCGACAAACGAATTACCATCGCGTAAGCGCATTGCATACGCCGCTTCGAAAAGCCTGCTTCGCACTTTGCGGCAGGCTTTTTACTTTCCTGAAAACGGCAATTATGGGTTCTTTCGTTTTTTTTGTTTGCCGGCTGTTCCAGCCCGATGAGGCTTCCGTTGCGTCGCACACTTCGGCTTGATTTCTTTACGCTACTTTTCCCGGGAAGGGAAGGCATACACTTTAAGCTTTGCCTGACGAATCGGGTCATGCAGCTCACTTCTCTGAAAAAAATCTCCTCCGCTGCTGAAAATAAAAAACACGAATCCAAACAGGCTAAAACGACACAGACTATAACACTCAATGCTGCAAATAGTGTACACGGTCAGCCAACAGAAATCACATCCAGAAATCTGGACAAAACAGCTTCCCTAAACAATGACGACAACAGTTAAGACAGACGACAAACCGAACAAGTTTTACATCATCAGCGTCAGTGTGCTGACTTTTGTTTTGCCGACAATCGGCTTTTTCGTGGAGCATGTAACATCCAATACTGCGCTCACATTTGGCTTATTTAGCAAGTGGTTTATTTTTTCTGCTGTTGGACTTCGCTTGTTTTTAGCAGGTATCAAACAAGTCAAAAATCCCGAGTTTACTGCTAAACAAATCTTCCACCTCGACAACCCCGACAGCTTTCCAATCCTTCGTGAATTAGGCTTCGCCAATATTTGTTTCGGACTAACGGCAATTGTTTCGCTGTTTAAGCCAGAGTGGCGAGTGGTCAGCGCCTTCGCAAGTGGGCTATATTATGGTATCGCCGGCTTTCAGCACGGATTTAAAAAGGCTTCCGGCATAAATGAAAAATTTGCTTTATGGACCGATTTAATAATTTTCGTCTTGCTTCTCCTCTACTTTATTACAACGATTTGAGCGTTGCGCAGAGCCGCAAGACAACGATTGCAACTACATAAGGGGTAATGATGGAGCCCATTTCAGAAAAGATGCGGCACTAAAACAGCCAACAATAACCCGACGAATACCATGAAGCCACTAATAGTTCTGCTAACCGTATTTGCTATTTCATTGTTGACGACAAGTATTACCCTGGGACATGTTGCATTCGCCTTGTCGGGCAGAATCGCCATGTCCGCGATGCTGGTGTTTACTGCTATGGCACACTTTGCTTTTACGAAGGGGATGTCTATGATGTTACCGGGTTTTATTCCCTTCAAAACAGGAATTATTTACCTGACAGGAATTGTGGAGATTGTTGCAGCAATTGGTCTTCTATTTCAGGATTTCCGAGTCATTACTGCCTGGGCTTTAATCGCATTTTTCATACTCATCCTCCCTGCAAATATGTACGCAGCGAACATGCATATTGACTATCAAAAAGGGACCTTTGAAGGAAACGGACTAAACTATTTATGGTTCAGGATACCCTTGCAAATTCTGTTTATCGTTTGGGTCTATTTTTCATCCATCAGCAATTGATAAACCCAGACAGATTAAGCCCGAAGCCTGTTGAAAAAAAGCGGCTTGCCCTATAGAGAAGCTGACACTTTGGGCTATACTTTGCCTTCATAACATCGTGGCTACTTTTACCCCGTCATTTCTGATTTATGAGGCTCATTAAGCGCAGCCTGCTCCCTGCCTGGATTATTTTGTTCTTCAGCGCCTGCGGACATCATCCGGCTCCGAACAACACCGCAGCGGCACCTATTACCAACCTGCCCGAATTCAAAGTAGAGACTCCCGACAGCGGCAATTTTTACAAGCGTTTCAGCGGCACCCTGGGCAACGAGGCCGTAGTACTGAATCTGGTGCGTTATGGGAATAATTGGAGTGGATATTATTACTTGCCATCTTCCGGCATCAACATACGACTGGCCAATTGGGGCGATACGGTACTGAATGATTCGGAAATAAGCTTGCAGGAAATAGGGCAGGCACCCATCATGCTGGGGCATGGCGAAGACGCTGTCTGGAGCATGAAGTTGATCGGCAATAAGGCCGATGGTGTCTGGCACGGAAGGGATGGCAGAGATGTTCGGAATATTCAGTTGAAAGAAGACTATCCTGCCGGCTCTGTGAGCCTGTATGCCTACTGGCAGGAAGACTCCTCAGCCTTGTGGCCGGGTCGCCCCAACACGCCCTCGGCACATGTCACTTATGGCTATCTCCTGCCAGCCAAGAGTAGCTATGCCTTTCTCAATAATGAGCTCAAAGAACAACTCATCCCCAATCAGCCACACAGTCAGCAAGCCTTGCGGGAACTGGTGGCCGCCGAGATGAAAGGCTATTTCCAGGACTACAAAAAGGAGAATGAAAATCTTGACCTGCCTGGCAAAGACAAGCTGGAGGCTGCCACATTTTCTTACACGGATGACCATGCCGTCTATGTGCTCTATAATCAGGACGACTGGCTGGTGACCGAGCTCTTTTATTCCAGCTACACCGGCGGTGCGCACAACTATTACGCTTCCTCTTTTGCCAATATTGATCTCGCCCAAAAACGACTTTGGAAACTCAGCGACATCATCAGCGACACAGCCGCACTGCGCCCCATGCTGGATGATGCGGCCATCCGTTATTTCGGTCTTAGCTCAGGACAGTCATTAGGACAGCAATTGCTGGTAGATGATATTCCGGCAACCAGCAACGTTTATATCGGTTCACAAGGTCTCTGCTTCGTGTATGTACCCTACGAAATCGCGCCATTCTCGGCAGGACAGGTCAGCCTGTTTATTCCTTATCAAAAGCTCTACAACCTGCTCAACCCTGCATTCCGCGAACGCATGAAACTGGACACACGAAGTGGTACTGCCTTTCTGTTTAGCCCTTCCATTTTTGAAGTCAATCATCATGCCTGATTCCCCAGCCTTAGAATCGCTTCGCTATCCGACAGGGCGTTTTGTAGCACCTGCCCGTTTTGATATTCATCAGATTCCCGAATGGCTGACTGCCCTGGAGGCCTTGCCACGCTCGCTCGATGTATTGATTGAAAATCTCGACGCGGCACAATTAGACACACCTTATCGGCCCCATGGCTGGACAATGAACCAGACCATTCATCACCTGGCAGACAGCCACCTCAATGCCTTCATCAGGCTGAAGCTGACCCTGACGGAATCAGAGCCTACGGTGAAGCCTTATCAGGAAGCCCTTTGGGCAGAAACACCGGAAATAGCAACGGTGCCCGCCAACGTGAGTATCACTTTGCTGCACGCTCTTCACCGCCGCTGGGTAGCCTTGCTTCACAGCCTGGATGAGGAGCAATGGCAGCTCAGTTATTTCCATCCCGAACATCAACGGCTCTTTCCAATTTGGGAATTCACGGCTCTGTATGCCTGGCATGGTCGCCATCATGTGGCGCAATTGCGCAGCCTTCGCGAAAGGATGGACTGGTGAGCTGTTCACGGCTGCTCCAGGGGCTTTCCTGAAAGACAATTACTCTAAAAAAATGGCTGCTGAATGCTGTCCGTCTTCATTGAAAAGCATCAATGATGGAAGAAAACCGGGCAGCTACCTGTATGTTGTCAGGCAATGTAGCAGCCAATGCATCCACCCTTCGCAGCTTCTCCGCCCTCAATTCCGGATGACGGATTGCTTCTTCCAACACACGGGCAATCTGGGTGGTGCTGAGCGGGTCGAAATAAAATGCGGAATCGCCAAGCAGCTCTTTGGCAAAATCATAGTGACTGCTGAAGATGTAGCGTCTGTGCCGGATGGCTTCAGCATAGGCTCCAGAATACGACTCCAGCAACGAAGGCAGGAAAATTCCATGATGCGCATCCAGTGCTGCACCAAACTCTGACAATGAAAGATGCCCCAGATTTTTTATGCAATGAAACCCAGAACAGGCATGAAGTACACGGGCTGCCCCCTTTGCTTCTGATGCATCTAAAGTCAGGCTTATTTCGATAGGCAATTGGCGATCCTGAATCATCCTGCCCAATTCCGGCAGGCATTCAAAATTTTTGTGGTCATAATAGCGGCTCAGGAAGAGCAGACGCAAGGGTAACGCAGGCTCTGGCAGCGGCTTCGGCACAAAACCTTCCGGCGTAACCGCTGCATTGGGCAGGACGAAAATGGAAGATTCGGGCACTTGAAATCTTACCGCAAACCGCCGTTGCATCACCGGTGTCTGCACCGCAAAGGACGAGGCATAACGAAGCTGAAAAGCGACATACTGATCCATCAGGCTGTTGCGCAGGAATTCACCTTTGCTCATCCTTTTCCAGGCAGGTGAGTCGTGGTTGACGAGCTGCGCCAGTTGGAGATAGACCAATTGCGGGATGCCTTTTGCCGGGAAGGCGACATTGCCAAGGCTGACTATCTTATCAATCTGATATTGCCTGCACAAGGCAGGAAAGCCCAGATAATTCTGCCGCAGTTTCTCAGGCCAACTTTGATGAAATCGTGCAGGCAGGGGCAACAGAATCAGGTTGGCATACTTCGACAAGGCTGTGTATTCGGGCTGCTCCGGTGCAAGCACATAGAGCCTGTCCTGAGTGCGCAAAACAGCCAGGCCGTGCAGCAATTGCAAAGCCACCGTCTTGCCACCACCATGGCGCAGGTTGGAAGCATTAAGCAGAAGATTCACCGGGTACGAAAGTCAGAAGGCTTTGCGATATCTGCTCTAAAAAAAGAAGTGTAGTGAGGCGGTGTTTAGCGTCCGGGTACAGGCTGCCGGTCCACATGGCCGATGAGGCTTTGCAGATAGCCACCATAGCCACTTTTCGCAAAGCGGTCAGCTAATACCTGCATTTGCCGGTCATCAATCCAGCCATTTCGATAGGCCAGCTCTTCGATGCAGCCCACTTTGAGCCCCTGTCTCTTTTCGATCACATGAATGAATTGTCCCGCTTCCATCAGCGAATCGAAGGTGCCGGTATCAAGCCAGGCTGTGCCCCGGTCGAGGACACCTACCTCCAGCTTGCCGCGATCGAGATAGGTTTTATTGACGTCAGTAATCTCCAGTTCGCCGCGTGGCGAAGGTTTTTGTGCCTTGGCAATAGCCACCACTTCATTGTCGTAGAAATAAAGTCCGGGTACGGCAAAACGGCTTTTGGGTTGCCTGGGTTTTTCTTCAATGGAAAGCACCCGGTTGTGTTCATCAAACTCCACGACTCCGTAACGCTCCGGGTCATTGACCTGGTAGGCGAAGACCACTGCACCATCCGGATTTACTTTTTTGCGCAGCAACGCGCCCATGCCAGAGCCATAAAAAATATTGTCGCCCAGCACCAGCGCTACCGAATCCTTTCCAATGAAATCAGCGCCGAGGATAAATGCCTGTGCCAAACCTTCCGGTGCAGGCTGGATGACATATTCAAATCGGCAACCCAGCTCACTGCCATCGCCCAGCAACTTGCGGAAATGCTCCTGGTCATGAGGTGTGGTGATGATAAGAATCTCACGGATGCCGGCCAGCATCAGGGTGCTGAGTGGGTAATACACCATAGGCTTGTCGTACACCGGCATGAGCTGCTTGCTGACCGCGATGGTGAGTGGATGAAGTCTGGTGCCTGAGCCTCCGGCTAGGATGATTCCTTTCATGAGTAATGATGAATTACGCTGTGTATTGCTTGTGGTAATATTCCTGATAGGCACCACTGGTGACGTGGCTGAGCCATTCTTCGTTTGTGAGGTACCAATCTAAAGTCTGGCTGAGTCCTTCTTCAAAAGTGACACTCGGAGACCAGCCCAATTCCCGATGAATTTTTCCTGCATCAATGGCATAGCGGCGGTCGTGGCCCGGGCGGTCGCGCACGAAAGAAATCAGTTGTGCAGAAGCCCCGGGTGTGCGGCCTAGCTTTTCATCCATTTGTGCGCAGAGCAGGCGGATCAGCTCTATGTTTTGCCATTCATTAAAGCCGCCAATGTTGTAGGTCTCGCCATTTTTACCCTGATGAAAAACCAGGTCAATAGCACGGGCATGATCCACGACGAAGAGCCAGTCACGGGTATATTTCCCATCCCCATAAACCGGCAGTGGCTTGCCGTTTCGGATGTTGTGGATAAACAAGGGAATCAGCTTTTCCGGAAACTGGTTGGGGCCATAATTATTGGAGCAATTGGTGATAACGAAAGGCAGGTCGTAGGTGTTGCCAAATGCCCGCACGAGATGGTCAGAAGCTGCTTTTGAGGCAGAGTATGGGCTTTGTGGGTCGTACGGAGTGGTCTCTAAAAAAAAGCCGCTGTCGCCCAGCGAACCATACACCTCATCCGTGCTGACATGATAGAAACGCTTCCCTTCAAAATCATTTTTCCAAAGTGCACGGACAGCATTCAGCAGGTTTGCCGTGCCCATCACATTAGTTTGTATAAAAGCATTGGGGTCGCTGATGGAGCGGTCCACATGGCTTTCTGCCGCGAGATGAATGATACCTTCAGGACGATATTGTTCGAACACCCGTTGTATGGCTACTGCATCGGTGATATCGGCACGGACAAACTGATAGTTCGGTGCCTGCTCAATGTCGCGTAGATTTTCCAGGTTGCCCGCATAAGTGAGTGCGTCCAAGTTCACAATTTTATAATCGGGATAACGCTGTACGAAGAGCCGCACCACATGTGAGCCGATGAAGCCCGCACCACCGGTAATCAGGATAGTCATTCGATAATTAAAATGTGGCGCGAAACTAAGCCTGCATAGCGAGGCCGCATGAATGGATTGATTCTGCTGCTGGGAAACGAAGTAATTCCACAAAAAATTTTGGCAGAAATTATTCAGGTCAGGAAGCTGTAGCCCGGTACTTTGCCGGTCATGCTCCGACAGATATCCTGCCTCTTACTGTTTTTCATTTTGGGGATTTCCCTCAGCCATGCCGGTGAGCTGCAAGGGACGGTGCGCGACTCCCACGGAGCTCCCCTACCCTTTGCAACGGTATTTGTGAGGGGTACTGCCAATGGTACGGTGGCCAATGAATCCGGCATCTATTCGCTCAGCTTAGCGCCAGGCGAATATGTGGTGAGCTGTCAGTTCATCGGATTTCAACAGGCCAGCTTTTCATTTAAAATTGGGAAGGATGAGCAATTAAGACACGACTTCCACCTACAGGCACAAGGCCTCAGTATTGGCGAGGTGGTGGTGCATGCCAGCGATGAAGACCCGGCTTATCGCATCATTCGCGAAACGATAAAAAAGAGAGCCTTTCACCTGGCACAGGTGCAACAGTTTCAAACCAGCATTTACCTGAAAGGTGTGGCGCGTACCCGACAGACCCCTTCAGAGCTGTTGGGGCAAAAGGTTGATAAAAGAGACCTGGGCGTGGATAGCAATGGCAAAGGAGTACTCTACCTCTGCGAAGAAGTGGCGGACTACTATGCACAGAAAAGCCCGAATCGTACACGCACTGTGATTCATTCTGTAAAAGAAAGTGGCGACCCCAATGGCATGGGCTTTTCCCAGTTCCCGCCGGTGATTTCTTTTTATGCCAACAACGTCATTTCGCTGAACAATTCCCGCCCACTGATTTCTCCAATTTCGGACGGAGCATTTGCTCAATATAAATACAAGCTGGAAGGTGAATTCAAAGAAGAGCGCAACACGATTTATAAAATCAAGGTCATCCCGAAACATGTTTATTCGCCGCTCTTCTTTGGCTATATCTATATTGTGGATGGCGACTGGGCCATCCACTCGCTGAGCCTGGCCACCAGCGCCCGTTATGGCTTAGAGACCTTAGACACACTACGTATTGACCAGGTTTTTCCGCCACTGCGCAAGGATGTTTGGGTCATCAAAAACCAGTTGCGCTACCCT
>CAYRJR010000112.1:0-9162 GCA_964424655.1 uncultured Chitinophagaceae bacterium | reverse complement strand
ATACGAAAGGGCTGGCTCCCGGTGCCTATGTGCTACGCATCATAACTCAGGATGGGAACGAGCAGCGGGTGAAGCTGATATTGAAATAGCCTGTTCGCAACTTCCCAAAACGAATAGAGGCTGCCTCATTGGGGCAGCCTCTATCAGGTTAAAAACACGCCATGCCTACATATCGCTGTCTTCCTCTTCGGGCGCGGGTTCAGCCTGTTTTTTAGTTGCTTTAGCTTTTTTGTTGTAATTGATTTCAAAGCCAACTGACAGACAAATCAGGTTTGCTGAATAGCCTCGATAAGGATAGGTGACAACACCTGCATTGGTCTCATTGTATTCGGTGTTGAAGAAGTTGGTCGGATAGTATTGGAGTTTCACCGTTGTGCCATCGCCATAGCTAAAGCCGGCGAAGAGATAAGGCATGAAATCGGGAGTGCGATCCGAAAACCATTCACTGAATTTCTGCTTATCGCTGCGGTGCACGTAGCCTTTTTCGCGATAGTTGAAAGGCAGGTCAATACCAGCGCCGCCGAAGATATAATTGCGCTTGGCGAGGTTGCCGAGTTTAAAGCCGATAGGGATGCCGAGGGTATATACACGGCGCTTGACGGTGGAGTCGGCAATCTTTTCTATGAAGCCGATATTCTTAATGCCCAGGCCGGTGAAGAAGCCGAAGTTGTTGTCGAAATTATAGTTCAGGTTGTAGCCAAAATTGACCATAGAAAAGCGTACGGTAGGCAGGAGTCGGCGGTTAGTTCCGGGCTTTTCAAAAATGGCAGAGCCAAAGATGGCGCCATCCAGTGCACTGCTTACATACCAATGATGTGGTGGCGCAGTCTTGGAACTTCCCATAGATACGCTCATGCTATGATTGCCTTTGCAGCATTGTGCAGAATCGGTTGCGGGGGTGCTCTCATCGTCATCAGATTGGGCGAAAGCGGTACTGGCCAACATCGCGGTGCACAGTAAAAGTGTCAGCGTCTTGAGTGAATGCATGTCAGAGTTTTGGCAATGAAAATGTAGAATCGGGAAACAGTGGCGTAATATTAGCCATGCCCGGCCAATCGGCATAACGATTGCCAATAAATTTGAGCGCCTTTGCCCATGCAGCTTTCTGACCTGCGCCGGACAAATTGACCGCTTCCAGACACATGAGAAATATTTTAGAAAGCCAGCAGTTGATGAATGATTTGCAAGAGATGGAATTTATGCCCATCGTGCCGCTGGGCGAAGAAGAATTAAAAGAAGAAGAAAAAGGAGCCTTACCTGAAGATGTGCCGCTCATTGCTCTACGCAATACGGTACTTTTCCCCAATGTCGTCCTGCCCATCACGGTGGCCCGCGACAAGAGTGTGAAGGCTATTCAGCAGGCACAGAAGGCGAATAAATGGATTGCCGTGGTGGCTCAGAAAGATGGCAGCAACGATGATCCGGCACCGGAGGATATGTATAGCACCGGTACCCTGGCCCGCATCGTGAAGCAAATCAAGATGCCGGATGGGAACACCACCGTGTTCATCATGGGTAGGATCCGCTTTCAGATTCAGGCGTTCACCCAGACAGATCCTTTCTACAAAGCTCGTATCCGCTTTTTAGACGACCATTTCCCGAAAGGTGATGCTGAGTTTGATGCGCTGGTCTCTTCCATCAAAGACCATTCGGAGCAAATCATTCAGTTTTCGCCCAATATCCCCAGCGAAGCCGGCATTGTGCTGCGCAATATTGAGCAGCATTCTTTCTTAGTTCATTTCATTGCATCGAACCTTAGTTCCAAGACTGTAGAAAAGCAAAATCTGCTGGAGGAAAACGATGTGAAACTCCGTGCCGAAAAGCTGCTGTCGTTGCTGCAAAATGAGCTGCAACTGGTGGAGCTGAAAGCGGAAATCACCAATAAGGCTCGTGGTGAAATGGACAAGCAGCAACGCGAATATTTCCTGCAACAACAACTCAAGAGCATCCGTGAAGAGCTGGGGGGAGAGCCTAATGAGCGCGAAATACGTGACTTGCAAAAACGTGCCGAAAACCAGAAATGGAGCGAGGCTGCGAAGGAGCTATTCCAAAAAAATATCGAGAAGCTGGAGCGTATGCACCCCAGCACACCGGACTACAGCGTTGTCTATAATCACCTGGATCTGATGCTGGATCTGCCCTGGGGCAGTTACACCAGGGATAATTACGACCTGAAACGAGCCGAGAAGATATTAGACCATGACCATTTCGGCATGGATAAAATCAAGGATCGCATCGTCGAATACCTCGCTGTGCTGAAACTTAAGGGCGATTTGAAAAGCCCTATTCTCTGTTTCGTTGGCCCTCCGGGCATTGGTAAGACGTCGCTCGGCCGCAGCATAGCCAATGCCATTGACCGGAAGTATGTGCGCCTTTCTTTAGGCGGCTTGCACGATGAAAGTGAAATCCGTGGCCACCGCAAGACTTATATCGGCGCTATGCCGGGCCGCATCATCCAGCAGCTTCGCAAGGTGAAAAGTGCTAATCCGGTTTTTATCCTGGATGAGATTGATAAAATAGGCAGCGACTTCCGCGGCGACCCTTCTTCTGCCTTGCTCGAAGTCTTGGACCCAGAGCAAAACAGTACCTTCTACGATAATTACCTCGAACTGGAATTTGACCTGAGCAAGGTGCTTTTTATCGCTACTGCCAATAGCCTTTCAGACATCCAGCCAGCCTTGCGTGACCGCCTAGAAATCATCCAGCTTTCCGGCTATTCTATCGAGGAAAAAGTGGAAATAGCGAAGCGCCACCTCATCCCAAAACAGAAAGAATTGCATGGGCTGAAGCAGGTGAAGCTGATCCTTTCAGACAAGGTGTTGCAATTCCTCATTCAAAACTATACCCGCGAGAGTGGTGTTCGCGAATTGGACCGTGTGCTGGCTGCTGTGATGCGTAATGCGGCAAAGCAGGTGGCGATGGAAGAAAATGTGGAACCGCAAATGACTACAGCCCGGCTGGAACAGGTGCTGGGCAAGCCGAAATTCAGCAATGAGATTTACACTAAGGGACATCCTGCCGGTGTGGCAGTAGGCCTAGCCTGGACTTCTGTAGGCGGCGAAATCCTTTTCATCGAAGCCGGCTTGCATAAGGGTAAGGGGGCCCTCACTTTAACTGGAAACCTGGGTGATGTAATGAAGGAAAGTGCCACTACTGCGCTTTCTTACCTAAAGACACACGCGGAAAAATGGGGCATCCACCAGGAGCAGTTTGAAGAAACGAATATCCACATCCATGTGCCGGAAGGCGCCGTACCTAAGGATGGCCCCAGCGCTGGCATCACGATGTTGACTGCCCTGACTTCTGCATTCACAGGTCGCAGACTACGTCCTTATCTGGCCATGACCGGCGAGATTACGCTGCGTGGTCAGGTGCTGCCTGTGGGTGGCATCAAGGAGAAGGTGCTGGCTTCAAAACGTGCCGGGGTGAAGGAGTTAATCCTATGTAAGCTGAATGAAAAGGACGTGGAAGAAATCAACTTGGATTATGTGAAGGGTTTGAAGTTTCACTACGTGACGAATATGGATGAGGTGCTGGAAGCTGCGCTGATGAAGCGCTAGACCAATACACTCAGTCTTGTTCTGCACTTTATTCCTGGATTTCGATCTTTCTTATTAATAAAATGACTCGCCCGGAACGTTTTCGCTTTGTGATGGATTGGTTCACCCAACACATGCCACAGGCGGAAACGGAACTGAATTTTGAAACTCCATTTCAGTTGCTGGTCGCGGTCATCCTTTCGGCTCAGTGCACGGACAAGCGTGTGAACCTCGTTACTCCTGCCCTCTTCAAAGCTTTCCCGGATGCCGCCAGCATGAGCCATGCAGCGTTTGATGACCTGAATCCTTACATCCGCTCTGTGACTTTTGCTAACAACAAAACACGCCATCTGATTGGCATGGCGCAAAAGCTGGTGATGGATTATAAAGGACAAGTGCCGCAGAGCGTCGAGGCCTTGCAAAGCCTGCCTGGCGTGGGACGTAAAACGGCTAATGTGATTACTTCGGTGGTCTGGAATCAACCCAATATGGCGGTGGACACACACGTGTTCCGTGTGTCGGCACGCATTGGACTGACGCTACATGCGAAAAATCCACTACAGGCTGAACAACAACTATTGAAATACATCCCAACAGAAAGGGTGCACCTTGCACATCACTGGCTCATCCTTCATGGTCGTTACGTTTGCCTGGCCCGACGCCCTTTATGCGAACAATGTGGCTTGCAGCAGGCTTGCAGATTTTTTCAGGAGGAAATGAAGTTTGTACTTGCCGGTGAACGAAAGTTTGACCCCGCAAAAGATGCTGTGCATAAAATTGGGAAGGAAAAACTATCGCCGGCTCGGAAGAAGTCGTAATAACCATGCTGATTTTTCAGCCCCGATGCTTCTTCTCTTCCCGAAACATTTCTGCAAATCGCTGGCCTTTCGATAAGGCAATCACAGCACGCATGAGCCTGCTTTCCCGAGCCGCAGCACCTTTCACTCCGTCAATCCATTTTATCCAATAGGTGCGATGACTCTTGGGCTGACTTTCGAAAAATTGCTTTGCTACTTCATCTGCTTCCAGACAGGAGGCGAAGTCTTCGGGCATCTCAATTTCTGATGGGTCTTCCTGCATCTCTACCTGCAAGATGTCGCCAACACGCTTCCCTGTGGCTTTGCGTAAGGCTGCATTCAGCGGGAGGATGAAGTTGCCCTCGCCCATCGGCCAAAGACCAACCTGAGCAAAATGATGTGCATTCAGCTTCCCTTTTACGCGAAATGATTTCCTGCAGTCAGGCTTTAGTTGCTGTGCTAATTCAGCCGGTATTTCAATGTAAGTCCAGCCGGTTTTTTCACCCTGTTGCCCAAACTTTTGAATGATTGTACTGAACTGAATAAGGGCTGATTTTGCCATGAGCAATACAGTATGGGGAAGTAGGATGTGGAGGGCAGGGCTTCCAGGTCTTTGAGACCTGGAAGCCCTCCTCAGCTTCATCAAACCATCAGGTGATGTATCAAAATTAAGCGAGCGTCATCTCGGGTAGTGTCCTGGGTGCATGGTGTTTCATCTCTTGTGCTATGGCTGCGATGTGCTCTGGTGTGGTGCCGCAGCATCCGCCCACAATATTGAGCCAGCCCTTGCTGGCAAACTCGCCCAGGATAGATGCTGTTTCTTCCGGTGACTCATCATATTCACCCATAGCATTGGGTAGGCCTGCATTGGGATAGCAGCTCACATAGCAGGGGGTTATGCCCGAAAGTTCTTCCATGTGAGTTCGCATCTGGCGGGCGCCCAATGCACAATTTAGTCCGATAGAAATTGGCTCGGCGTGAAGCACCGAAATCAGAAAAGCCTCCAGCATCTGTCCGCTCAGGGTACGACCGGAGGCATCTGTGATGGTGCCAGAAATCATGATAGGCAGGCGGATGTTACGTTCATGAAACAGTTGTTCAATTGCGAAAATGGCAGCCTTGGCATTAAGTGTATCGAAGATGGTTTCGATAATCAGGATATCAACGCCGCCATCCACCAATCCGCATACCTGTTCATGATAAGCCTCTGCTACAGTATCGAATTTGACAGCCCGAAATCCAGGTTGATTCACATCCGGAGAAAGAGAGAGCGTCTTATTCATTGGGCCGATAGCGCCTGCGATGAAATATTCTTGTGAGCGGCTATCCGGATTCTCTTCCCTGAATGCATCAATAGCATCGTGGGCAATTTTCGCTGCGACGACATTGATTTCATAGGCTAAGGGCTGCATGTCATAGTCAGCCAGGGAAATGGCCTGAGCATTGAACGTGTTAGTCTCGATGATTTGAGCGCCGGCATGCAGGTATTGTTTGTGAATGTCCCTGATGAGTTCCGGTCGGCTAAGGCAGAGCAAGTCATTATTGCCCTTGAGGTCGAGGTGCCAGTCACGAAATCGTGCGCCGCGATAGTCAGATTCCTGAAGGTGACTACGCTGAATCATCGTGCCCATAGCGCCATCGAGGATGAGGATTTGTTTTGCCAAAAGCTGCCGAAGTCGGGAAGAAGTATCCATCATACAAAAGTAACGGTATGCCTTGCGGGGCGTTGGCAAGGGCATTTCTCGTTAATTTTCAAACTGATTCAAAATAGGGTCATTCCATGAAGCTTTTTACCTTCCTGATGAGTGCATGGGCACTCTGTTTTTTCACATCCTCAGCAGATGCGCAATACAATCCCTGGTGGCAATGGGCCAGGGCCGACACCTTCGCTTCATTGAACGTTTCGGGTAGTCCTACCGTGTTGGGGATGAAAGATGGCAGGGCGCTATTTTGCCGTATTACGGGCAATGCCAATAACATCAATGGCACCATCATGGGAGGTTGGACACTTACCGAATACGACACCAACGGAGTGCAGACCAATACGTTCCGAATTGGAGGAAAGGTGGAGTTAATAGATGCTCAGAGCGACGTTGCTGGAAACTGGTACGTGCTGGGTCGTTTTTATGACTCATTGATACTTCCCTCAATCACCTATACCAGACCCTTCCCTACTATCAATACAGAGCCGCCCTATTTCTTAGTCAAGATTGCCACCAGTTCGTTTGTGATGAGCTGGGTCAGCCGACTGGGCAACAGCGATGTGAAGTGCAGAGCCTTTAGCCTTGGGCCTTCCAGCCTGATTATTGCAGCAGATTCCGGTAACACCACCGGCATTTATGACATGTCGCTTAGCACAGGCATATACAGTGTGCTCTTCCGACAAGGGGGGCAAAGCACTACCTCATCATTACAGCGAGATGCGAATGGGAATATTTATATCGCAGGTTCCTGTGCTCAAAAAGGCTATCTCAATTTTGGGAATGGCGTGATTGAAAATTTCACACCCGGAGTTTCGCATGCTTATGTAGCCTGCTATCTGTCTTCGCTAAACCCTGCCTGGCACTATGTGATGAAAGATCCAACCTGTGCGCAACGACAAATCAGCCTGTACAAAAACAAATACCTCTACTATACAGGCTCGCTCTATGATTCTCTGACTATCGGAAATGTGCAGCTTGGTAAATCTACCCATGCCACCGACTATATGGCGGCCTTGCTCGATGCCGCTACCGGGAATGTAATATGGGCACAACAATCCGATACAGGCAGTAGTGGAGATGTTAGCCTGGGCAACTGGCCCTATCATGCAGCAATTACGCCAGACACAGCGCTACTCTTGTTCACTCAGGGCAATGCCTATGTGAAATGGGGTAATGGCCTTTCCTCCAACCTGGGTAGTACCTATAGCTCCGTGCTGGTTTCAAAAGGATTGGATGGTCAGGCCCGCTGGGTGCGCGATGTGCTTGCTGACCGAGTCAACGATGACCGTGTTGCCAGCTTCGGCAATGCTGTTTGGATCAGCGGCTATTCATTCAGTAGTACTGCTACCACACGAATGGATACGCTCAGCCTACACATGCAGGCCCGCCGCTGGACTCCTTTCATTGCCAAGTTGCAACTCATTCAGCCGCCATTCGTGGATACCAGTAATGGTGTGACTGGCCCTACGCTCAATGCCCTGATTGCTGCACCCAATCCTGCCCGTAATGTGATTCAGATTACTGGCCTGCAGGGCAAAACCCAAATTACCCTTTGTGGTATCAATGGCACTGAAGTCATGAGCCAATACAGCAACCAGCCAGAAGCAATCCTTGAAGTGTCCAGGTTGCCCCGCGGCCTTTATTTGCTCGTGATTCGTAGCCAGGGAAATATTTTAGAAACAAGGAGGGTGGTGCTGGAATAGTACTCACCCATTGCAGGATTTTAAAACGGCTCACAAGCTTGTGAGCCGTTTTTTTTATTAGTTGATTCCGCTCGTTCCGGCTTCAGAAAAGTGCACGGTACACATCTTCTACTTTGTTCATTGGCTTCACTTCAAGCTTATAGCTTTTCTTATCCAGGCCCTTGGCATTTGCCTTAGGAATGAAAATTGCATCCATGCCCAGCTTGTCCGCTTCGGCTATACGTTGGTCAATGCGATTCACCGCACGGATTTCTCCCGACAGGCCAATCTCGCCCACCAGACATAGGTTGGCAGGCAACGCGACATCTTCATAAGAAGACAGCAAGGCACAGACGACAGCCAGCTCAATGGACGGGTCTTCTATTTTGAGACCTCCGGCAATATTGACGAACACATCTTTTTGGCCAAAGGCAAAGCCACCACGCTTTTCCAACACAGCCAGCAGCAATTGAAGCCTGCGTAAGTCCAGGCCACTGACGGTGCGTTGCGGTGTGCCATATACGGCCTGAGACACTAAAGCTTGCACCTCGATCATCAAAAGCCTTGCACCTTCCATAATGGCAGCGATAGCAATGCCGCTCAGTGGCTCCTCATGTTGCGAAAGCAATATTTCGGAAGGGTTGCTCACCGGCCTCATACCTGCTGACAGCATTTCATAAATACCCAGTTCAGCGGTGGAGCCAAATCGGTTTTTGAGTGTGCGCAAGATGCGATAGGCATAGTGGCGATCCCCTTCGAATTGCAGCACCGTATCCACCATATGCTCCAGCACCTTTGGCCCGGCAATGGCTCCGTCTTTGGTGATGTGGCCAATGATAATGACGGGCACTTGCGACGACTTTGCGAATCGTTGCAATTCAGCAGCCGTTTCGCGCACCTGGCTAACCGAGCCTGCGGCACTCTCTACAAAAGGACTTTCCAGGGTTTGTATAGAATCAACGACGACGAGTGCCGGCTTCAGCTTTTTGATTTCAGAAAAAATGTTGTCCGTGTTGGTAGCATTCAGCAGGAAGAGCTGCCCGTTAGCTGCTCCGATACGTTCGGCACGAAGCTTCACTTGTTGTGCACTCTCTTCACCTGAGATGTACAGTGTAATTCCTTTTTTCCAATGCAAGGCACATTGAAGGAATAGCGTGCTCTTGCCAATGCCTGGTTCGCCAGCAACAAGAACCACGGAACCTGGCACCAGCCCACCGCCCAATACTCGGTTGAGTTCAGCATCGGGCAACTGAATGCGGGTTTCAGTTTGTGGCAACACTTCATCAAGTCGGAAAGATTTACGACTCAGCTTCGCGGCACCTTCATCCCAGCCTTGCATGTCGCCAGGTCTTTCCTTGCTGCCCCGCTATACTATTTCTTCTACGAAAGAATTCCAGGCCTTGCAGGAAGGGCATTTGCCGGCCCATTTTGGCGACTCATA
>CAYRJR010000111.1:0-9191 GCA_964424655.1 uncultured Chitinophagaceae bacterium | reverse complement strand
GGAGGACAATAGCCCGCAAGTATAAGGAGCCTTTATTTAATCAACGAATCCGTTGACGATATTTTTTATCAGGGTGGATACTATTGGCGCTGGATGCCCCTCACGCCGAAGCAAAAAGACGAATTGAAGCGATTAGGCGCACGGGTAAAGGCATTGCGAGAGGAGCGGCAACTTACCCTCAAGGAGTTGGCGTACCAGATGGATAAAGACCCTCAGTCAATTAGCAGGCTGGAGACCGGCGGGGTAAATCCATCCTATCTGTACCTGCAAGAGATTTGCACCGGGCTGGATATTTCCATGCGCGAACTCTGCTCCTTTTAATTTAAAAATTGCTATCGGCATAGCAAATAGCAATCAGTAAACGTAGCCTTGTTTTCATGGAGTTTTTATTGTTTGGCGAAGAGATTCGTTTTAGTAAAAGAGGCCGACGAAACCGAGAGCAGATAACTACCTGGAACAAGCGCAGAAATATCAATGACGGTACGCTGTCCTGCAAGCTTGCCTGAACCTACAAGGCGCCCGCACATGCTGTATATCTTGTAAACATTCGTTGGTACAGGGGATTGATTCAGTTCAATTGTGAAGGTTGCCTGAGCAGGATTAGGATAAATCTTTAAAGCCGGAACTTCTGCCCGTCTTATCCCGGTTTGGGCATCTGGCAGATAGCGGACTAAAGTCAACCTGGCTTCGGTTATGACACTATTTCCCGTAAGCAAGATTTTTCCGTCTTGCTGAACCGCTAAAGCTGTAACTACATCATCTCTATTCCCACTCACGTCCGTTCTAATAACCCCTCCTGCTCCAAAGGCTGAATCCAAGGAAGCTCCATCCGGCAGTAGCCTTGCCAACACGAAATCACCGTCATACCCGCCGCAGAGCAGCCTGCCATCTGCCAACAACTTCATTGCTGTGATGCGTACACTCGGTACGCTTGCAAAGCCTGCGTCCCCAAAAGACGAGTCTATGCTGCCGTTGGTATCAATCCGGCAGATGTAGGCGTCGCCTGTAAGTTCGCCCACCGAAAGCAGCACCTTGCCGTCCGGCTGCAAAAGCATGGCCCGGCAATAGGTTACATTGAAAATGCACAGCCTGCCTGTGCCGCCCAGCGAGCTGTCCGGCCTGCCATCCGGCATCAGGCGTATTATCATCGCGGAACGGTTGTCATTGCTGTCGAAACCAATGCCTCCCAGCACGATGCGGCCATCCACCATCACCCCCATGCCTGCGACACTTCCCGAAGCATAATTATTACGCACCAACACTACTCCGTTTGTGCCGAAGCTGCTGTCGGGAAGCCCATTAGCGGTAAAGCGGTCTATTTGCATGTAGTGGTAGGGAAACTCTAACAGGCCTGCTGCCAGCAGCTTGCCGTCCGTCGGCTGTAAAGCCGAACAGTCTAATTCGTAAAAGGGTGCGTCGGTCATGCCATTGGTTCCATAGCTCGAATCGATCTGCCCATCTGGCAGGTAGCGAACTATCCGCCCACTGTCGTCAAACCCTTGCACTGAAATGAGCTTCCCGTCATTCAGAATATGGATTCCGTTACCGAAGACATCTCTGTGCAATGCATCGGAAAAAGGGATTGTAGGTACAGTCCCATTTATTCCGAATGTAGTGTCCGGCTTACCGGAGCTGAGGTAACGCGAAACATGAGCCATTCCAGTCGTTACGATTTTGCCATCTTGCTGAATGGCAAGCTCACCTCCTTTCTTAAAAGACCAGCCTATTCCGGAGTCCAGCACGATGCCGTTTTTCCCAAACGTTGGGTCAAGACCGGGCAGGGTTTGCGCCGAAATGCTCTGTACGCAGAGACAGACAAAAAGCGTAAGAATTGTTTTCATTGCTAAGAAGATTATCCAACAAAATACGCCACAGCACAAACCTAATTATTTTTCTTAGTTATTGCTAAGAAATTGCAAAAACTTGGGCGCGTTATTGTCGGCCAATGGGCAAGCCGGCAAAGACAAGATTTGAACTCGCCGTTATTGCCCGAGTTAAGGCCATGCGAATAGCTAAGGGAATGAGCCAGGAATATCTGGCGCATGTGCTGGATCTTTCAAAAGGTTTCATAGGCCAGATTGAAAGTCCAAAGCATCCAAGTAAATACAACCTGAATCATCTGAATCGCCTCGCTGAGGAAATGGGTTGTTCACCGCAGGAGTTTATTCCAGAAAGCTTCATCGCAGAAGACTAAAAAATGCCCCTCACGCCAAAGCGAAAAAATGAATTGAAGCGATTAGGCGCACGGATAAAGGCTTTGCGTGAAGAGCGGCAGCTTACCCTCAAAGAACTGGCCTATCAGATAGGCAAAGACCCACAATCAATCAGCAGGCTGGAGACCGGCGGTGTAAATCCATCCTATCTGTACCTGCAAGAGATTTGCGCAGGGCTGGATATTTCCATGCACGAGCTCTGTTCCTTTTAGAAAGCACCATCAGCAATAAGGCAAGTAAGCGTAGCATTATTTTCATAAATGGGCAGTTTTATTGTTTGATGAAAAGATGCGTTTTGGAGAATGAAACCGAGGAAACCGAAAGCAGATAATTACCGGGTGCAAGAGCAGAAACATCAATAGTTGTACGTAAACCGCTTAGTCCTCCCTTTAGGATCTGGCGGCCGTTGACGTCGCAGATTCTGTACGTGCTGCCAACAAGGGAGCTTTGCCTTAGCTCAACTATGATTGAACTTTGAGCAGGGTTGGGATAAATCCTTAGCGCGGAAACCTCTGTCTGTTTTACTGCCGTCTGGGCATCTGGCAGATAGCGAACGAGCGTTAAACCATATCCTTCTCCACCGAGAATTAATTTCCCGTCTTGCTGTAAGGCTAAGGCATAAGCGCGGTCTTGTCTTGACCCACTTACATCCGTTCTAATGACCCCATCCACTCCAAATGAAGAATCCAGGGAACTTCCATCCGGCAGTAGCCTTGCCAACACGAAATCACCGTCATATCCTCCGCAGAGCAGCCGGCCATCCGGCAACAACTTCATGGCTGTGATGCGCACACTCGGTACGCTTGCAAAGCCTGCCTGCCCAAAAGACGAGTCAATGCTGCCGTTGGTATCAACCCGACAGATGTGGGCGTCGCCCGTAAGCTCGCCTACCGAAAGCAGCACCTTGCCGTCCGGCTGCAAAAGCATGGCCCGGCAATAACTCACATTGAAAATGCACAGCCTGCCTGTGCCGCCCAGCGAGCTGTCCTGCCTGCCATCGGGCAGCAGGCATATTATCATCGCAGAGCGGTTGTCATTGCTGTCGAAGCCCATGCCGCCCAGCACAATGCGGCCATCTGCCATCACGCCCATGCCTGCAATACTTCCCGAAGCATAGTTGTTACGCACCAGCGCCACTCCATTCGTTCCAAAGCTGCTATCAGGAAGCCCATTGGCAGTAAAGCGGTCTATCTGCATGTAGTGGTAAGGTACCTCTAACAAGCCTGCTACCAACAGCTTGCCGTCAGTCTGTAAAGCCGAACAGTCTAATTCGTAAAAGGGGGCGTCCGTCATACCATGGGTACCATAGCTTGAATCAATCTGTCCATCCGGCAGGTAACGTACCACCCGCCCGCTGTCTAAAAATCCTTGTATGGAAATAAGCTTCCCATTACTCAGTATATAGATTCCGTTACCGAAGACATTTCTATGCAATGCATCGGAAAAAGGGATTGTAGGTACAGTCCCATTTATTCCGAATGTAGTGTCCGGCTTACCGGAGCCGAGGTAACGCGAAATATGAGCCATTCCTGTCGTTACGATTTTGCCATCTTGCTGAATGGCAAGCTCACCCCCTTTCTTAAAAGACAATCCTATTCCAGAGTCCAGCACAATCCCATTGTTCCCAAACGAAGGGTCGAGGCCCGGCAGGGTTTGGGCAGCGATATGCTGTATGAAAAGACAAGCGAAAAGCGTAAGAATTGTTTTCATTGCTAATAAGATTATCCGACAAAATTTATCCTATCTGAAGACTGAAAGGATCCGAGTAATAAATTGCCTGTATTCGGGCACGCAGCGTAAGAAAAGGCTCGTGGTAACTTAACCCATCCCTCGGAATGGCTATGCTGATAAAATGATGCTCCTGCTCCGGCATATACCCCAGATTACCGGGCAAAGCATTCACCAGGCAGCATCGCGGAACTAAGTATAAGAAAGCACTCGCCCCGACAAAGCAGTTTATTCCACCTTCCCGGATTTAGCCCATAACCGGCTCTTCTGATCCAGAATGATCATCAGCACAATGGCAAAGTAAAAGAGCGCACCCACCTTGTGGGTTTCTATCAGCTCTGAAAAGAAATTGTCTATGAAGCCCGCAGCCAGCATCATGGCTACACCGAGGGTAACATGTTGGTAGAATCGCTCGCCTTTGAATCGGTGATAGGTTTTTTGGGCGACCGCAAAAAAGACCATGAGTACAGCAACATAGCCGGCCAGCCTTGCTCCACAAGCATAAAGAGGAAATAGTTGTGCGTGGTGCTGTGCTCGGTATTCCGGCTCACATAGGTGCGGAATGACGAAACGGTGTAGGGCTTGTAGTAGTAATAAAAAGAATTGGGCCCCACCCCCGTCAGCGGCCTGTCGGTGCTCATGCGCACGGCGGCAATCCAGCGGTAGAGCCGCTCCATGGAGCTCATGTCTTCGCCCCGGAAGGTGGCCACGAGGTGGTCTGCAAAGGTGAAGTGTGTGTAGGTATGCGTGAAGTTGGGCCTGAAGTCTATGTATTTATTGTGCCGCACCATATACACGACAGTCAGGGCAATCAGGCCAAAGAAGGCAGGGAGCACCCAATTCACCAGCCGCTTCCGGATGGCAAAGGCGATGCCTGCGGCAAAGGCAATGGCCAGCATAGCACCACGGGCAAACGTGAAGTAAATCGCCATCAGGAAAAACAAAATCGTCAGGATGAGTAAAGCACGCCACCACCAGCGCATCCCTTTCGACAAGGCATAGGCGACGACGACCAGTGGAAAGAGCATGGACATGAATGAGGAATAGTCCACGCGGTTGTAGTAAATCCTGCCGACAGCTTTATGAATGAGTGAAAAGGCAAAGCCAAGCTGGTAGTGCCAGTAGTTGATCACCAGCATCGTCAGCAAGGTGGGCAGCAGGATGATGAAAAAGCCTTTTTTGAAATCGCTTTTCTTCTGAAAAATGAAGACCGGTAAGATGAAATAGGAAGCCAAAAACCAGGTTTTTGCCAGTCCGAATTTGAAAGCTATCAGATGCCTTTCTGCACAAAAAATAGCTACCAGCAGCCAGAGGTATTGCAGCACGACAACCAGCGTCAGCGGACTACGCAGCCACCATTGCGGGAAGCTCCTGGGCCGCGATGCCACCAACACAATTGTAAGCAGCAAAAAGAGCCACATCATCGGCTCATCGGGCACAGTAGTGGTGAGGACACCTTCGATTAAATCCAGCTCCTGAGACAGCGGAATAAAGAAGAGAAAAACCCACCAGGCCGTCTTCCAATTGATGAAAAACAAGGCTGCATACAGCAGCGCAAAAGGCACTACCAAAAGCGGCAGATACTCCGTAGCCACATAACCGGCAACGCCGGCAATGCCCACTGCCGCACCCAGCCAAAGCTGCCCCAGGCTGACTTCTTTATGTAGCGCCGCCGTGGTCATTTATGCCTGATGAGCCGAAGAAAGTTTCTTCCAATAAGTAGCGAATAAAACCCAGAGCATAGCGAAAAATCCGCCCAGCAAGCCACCGACAAGAATCGTGAGCGGCAGGTTGAGTCCTTTTGGTTTTTCAGGAATGATGGCCGGTGAGATGACCTGAATCTGAGGCTGGTCACCGCTGTGCATGGCCGTGCTATACTCAGCCAGCAAAGACTGATAGCGTGTGCGGTCAATCACATATTGGTCTTTTGCTGCTTCTATGTTTTGAATTTTCTCCATCGCCATGCCATAGCCGGAGCCTTTCCCTGCTGTAGGCGCAGTGCTCAGGGTGATGCGGGTAGGCGACAAGACCTGATAGATACCATATCGGTCGCGCATGTTGGCTAAGCTATCCGTGAGCACAGCCACCATACTATCTGCGCGGACATATTGCTGCTGAATGCTCTTTCGGTTTTCGCGGCGCAGGTCATTGTAAAAACCAGAATACACCTGGTTGATGACTTGCGCGGCATCATTACACACCATAGCGGCCAGCTTCGGGTCAGGGTCGGTGTAGCTCAGCTTGACGGTGATGTATTCCGTGCGCTTCACCTCAAAGCCTTTCATGAAGCGGTCTTCTGCATCTTTGAGCCAGAATTTATTCTTGTTGGTGTCTAAACCAAACTTGGCCCAAAGGCTGGCCACACGAATGATACTGTCGTGCGTAGCGCGCGACTTAGCCACCGCCATCACTTTATCCACATCATCTTCGCGGCCATAATAATCCACAAAGGTGGCCTTGTCGTTGCGGAAGAGGTTGTTTCGGTCGGTGTAGAGCGGATTCGTAATGAGCAGGTCTGCTTCAGCCTGGTACTTACGGGGCACAAACAGGTAGAAAGCCGAAGCGACCAAGGCTCCAACCACGGCCACCAGCAACAGAAAGCGGAAGCGCCGTGACAGGGCCTGGGTGATGTCAATTAAATCAAAACTGGGTGTGGGCATAATTGAAATGAAGCGCTGAGATTAGTTTGAAAAAGAATCCGGGAATGGCGTTTTTATTGCGTTTGAAACAAGTTTTCTAAAAGAATTTTTTGAGCTTATTCACAGAAAGGACATCCGGCAACTCAGAATTTGTCCGGCTCATACACTTTCACCGGCTTCCATCTTTTGGGCATTTTCAGCAAGCTGAAGCGCATCGAGCATTTCCTGGATTTCGCCATTCATAAACGCATCGAGGGCATAAATAGTCATGTTGATTCTGTGGTCGGTAATGCGGCCTTGCGGGTAGTTGTAGGTGCGGATTTTGGCACTGCGGTCTCCCGTACTGACGAGGCTCTTCCGGCGACGCGAAATTTCTTCTTCATGTTTGCGCACTTGTTCTTCATACAGCTTGGTACGCATCATTTGTGTGGCCTTTTCGCGGTTGCCTAACTGGGTTCGTTCCGTCTGGCAGGTGATGACAGTGCCTGTAGGGATGTGGGTCAGGATCACCTTCGTCTCCACCTTATTCACGTTCTGACCGCCTGCGCCGCCGCTGCGTGCCGTCTCCATTTTCAGGTCACTTTCCTTTAGCTCGAAGTCTATCTCTTCTGCTTCCGGCATGATGGCTACCGTGGCGGCGCTGGTATGTACTCGTCCTTGTGTTTCTGTAGCAGGCACGCGCTGCACCCGATGGACACCACTTTCAAACTTGAGTGTGCCATATACATCTTCGCCTGTCACTTCCAGTTGCACTTCCTTGAACCCACCCACGGTGCCTTCCGTTTCTGAGAGTAAGGCCACACGCCAGCCCTTACGTTCGCAATAGCGCAGGTACATCCTCATGAGGTCACCGGCAAAGAGAGATGCCTCATCGCCGCCGGTACCGGCACGGATTTCAATAATGGCATTTTTCTCGTCCTGTGGGTCTTTGGGGATGAGCAGCGTCCGGATTTCTTCGTCTAATTCTTCTTTCCGTTTTTCCTGAGTCTCCAGTTCTTCCCGGGCCAGCTCGCGCAGGTCTTCGTCACTTTCCGTGTGCAAAATTTCTTTGCCAAATGCAATTGCATCGAGGGTTATTTGATAGCGTTTCCAGGCTTCTACTATCGGTTCTAGCTTGCGGTATTCACGACTGAGGGCGCTAAAACGTTTATTGTCGCTGACGACTTCTGGATTCGTGAGGGAAATGCCAAGCTCATCAAAGCGGGCTTTGATGGCGGCAAGCTTGTCGGAAATAGGGGACATGGAAAAAACGGCGCGAAAATAGCGCAATGAATGAGTTGGAGCCCTCCGGAGGACGGTGGAATTCCTGTAATTCGTGTGCTGCACTGGCTCTTTTAAACCGACCGCCCCTTGAGATACATCCCATCTGGTCACTTCTTCTTGCCATCTAGTGCCCTAATTCATTCGGGTGACAACAAGGGCCGACAGGAATCGCTTAGGGAGTGTATGATTCAATATTGAGTCACCATTTTCGCTGGTGTAAACAGATAATTCTTTGCTCAACACCCACTTCAATGATGCTACGCGAGGATGTACAGGCCAGCCTGTTCACGGCCAATGTGGATTTGCGGGGCCGGCCCAAAGGCATCTACCTGCTGCGGGTGCAGTCGGGCTATGCGCAGGCGCTGCAGCGGGTGGTGGTGGAGTGAGTGAATTGCCGTATTCAATTGAGAGGCTGTTTCATAATGAGACGGCCTTTTGTTGCTTGGGATATGCCGGTGCTGCATTGTTCGTTACAAACAAGAAATGCTGAAAAATCCAGGCAATAAGGGCCAGGCAATCAAGCAGTGGAAGCATCCCAGGGAAAATACACGATTCGCTCCTGTACAAACCTTCTTAAACATCTACACATCGTGCGGCAATGCCAGCCTTGTCCCGAACTTTGCCGGATGCCAGTTCAGATAGGCCCGAAGATTAACCTGCCCGATTTCCCGCTCTTGCTGGCGCCTATGGAAGATGTGAGCGACCCCCCTTTTCGTGCCGTGTGCAAGGAAGGTGGCGCCGACCTAATGTACACGGAATTCATTTCTTCCGAAGGCCTTATCCGCGATGCCATCAAGAGCCGGCAAAAACTGGACATCTTCGAAGAGGAGCGCCCCATTGGCATCCAGATTTTTGGCGGCGATGAAGAAGCAATGGGGCTTTCCGCGAAAATTATTGATGCCACCGGCCCTGATTTGCTCGACATCAACTTTGGTTGCCCAGTGAAGAAAGTTGTGTGCAAAGGCGCGGGCGCTGCTGTATTGAAAGACATCCCCCTGATGGTGCGGCTGACGCAGGCTTGCATCAAAAGCACCGGCTTGCCTGTAACGGTGAAGACTCGCCTGGGCTGGGACGATGACAGCAAAAACATTGAAGATGTTGCCGAACGCCTGCAGGATATTGGCATTGCTGCACTGGCTATCCATGGACGAACAAGGGCGCAGCTCTACAAAGGCGAGGCAGACTGGCGGCTTATAGCTGCGGTGAAAAACAATCCACGCATTCATATTCCCATCTTCGGCAACGGGGATATAGACAGCCCACAGAAAGCACTGGAATATAAAAATCGTTATGGGGTAGATGGCATCATGATTGGCCGGGCTGCCATTGGCCATCCCTGGATATTCCG
>CAYRJR010000110.1:0-9264 GCA_964424655.1 uncultured Chitinophagaceae bacterium | reverse complement strand
ACCCAAAGGACAAACCTTTAGGTCCGGACCCGCATTGGGCGCCTGATTTATATGCACCGTATCACTTCGAAAACAACCTACCTTATCAGTTACCGTAACGTAATAGCTGGTTGTATCGTAAGGCGTTGATACGGGGCTTTGGCAATTGGTACACGAAAGGGTGGTACCTGCCAATGGCCCACTCCAGGCATAGCTATACGAGCTCGCAGCAAGTCCACCAACAGGAGTAGTGGAAAGATTAATCGGTGAACCAAACTGCACACAAGGCATCTTGGGAACCGTAGTCAAAGTGAAGTTGGAAACAGTGTCTGTATAAATTGTGTCTAAACAGCCAGCCGAGCCACCCTTAAAGACGCCATAGAAATAATCCGGAGTAGAAGGGACACGGGCATCAATGTAGGGGCCGGTTCCGATGTAGGTGCCGTTACTGGTGTACCAGTCATAATCCTGGGTTACACCTGTTCCAAAAAAGCGCACAATACCGGAGTCGAGATTACAATAGGTCATGGCTGCCTTGTAGCTGCCGCAACTGAGCACATCGAAATAGCCATATCCCCAGTGGCCACCCGCTGAACAGTCGAGTGCTTCCACCTGCAAGACAATCGTCTTGCCACCCTGCCCAAGGATGGGCAATGCACCGCTTGTCCATGGCAGGTAAATCACGCCGAATCCCGTGTCAGAAACTTTAAAGCCATAGATGTTTACCAGTTGTGGCGAAGCAATGAAGTTCTGAATGGCGCAGGGGATTGCCTGACCGGTAGCACTGTCAAATGCCGTCACCCGGAATGTGGGACGCTCATATAATTTGTGCGACCAGGTGGTAGAGTCTGAATTCCCAAAGTCTGGATCCTGCAAGACGCAGGCAAAGCGATAGTTGAAGCTGTAATCGTTGAAGCCAACAGGGACATGGATGTAATAACGGATGCGCTCTGCACAAAACAAAGCCGTATCCCGACCCAGTTTAGCGGCAAAATTCCCGCCACCCGGAGGTGTCACCGGGAACTTCCCATAGGGGTCTAATGCAGGAGGGGCAGTAGTTGCCTCAATCATATGCCTACCCGCAACCGGGCCACTCACAAAGGGACTACCAAACGCAATCTGATATGTGGCGGTACTGCCAGCCTGGGCAGTTCCCAACCAGCATTCCCAATTGGTGAAGTCGCCATTTTCAAAATCCACATTGGGTGGACAGGGAACCGCCTGTGCCTGGACACGCTGCACCTGAATGGTCATGATGCCAATACAGAGCATCGCAAAGACCATCAGGCGCTTTCCAGAAAAGGTATTTCGTAGTAATTGACTCATGATTATTGGATGGACTTACTTTATTATTTAATAATGAATGTTGCCAAACGTGAAAAAGGAATTACCGTGATGAAGACAGCATTTTCTCAAAAAAGGTTGGCAATTGCACAAAAAAATTTTTGGCTAACCATTTAATGAGCGAATATAACATGCCCTGCTTGCTTTGAAATCTGATATTTGCCGAGTTGTTTTCTGCAAGTTATCTTGCCAAAAATGGTGGTATTGGATATGCCAGGAAAAAAAATTTTAGAAAACGGCCAACCTTTCTGGCTCAATTGCTGTCTTAAGATGTGCTGGCTCAAATCATCATCCTGCCGGCTCCGATAAATCATACATTTAATCCCCCGAAAAAAAATCAAAACATCCGCCATGAAAAAGCTGATTCTCATCGCATCACTGCTCTTTATTTCCTCCGGTTTCACTTTTGCCCAAAGCCAAAGCACGACTACCGATAAGGCTGCCATCAAAGAGCAAACCCAAAAAGCCATTGCTACCAGCAAAGCTGAACTGTCCAAAAAAATCAACACTTTGGAGCATCGCCTGAACAGCAATTCTCCCAAGGCGCAGGAAACTGCTGAAGAGGTGTATAAGATGTTCATTGACGGCATGACCCTCACCCGCAGGCAACTGAATGCCGAACTGCCTGGCGGCCGCGGTGCTGTCAATGAAAAATATCTGGCTCTGGAAAGGGCTTCCAACAATTTCCGCCTGAACAAAAATGATGCACTGAGTCATAAGACCGAGTTGATGAAAGCCGCCAATGACTACATGGCCCGTTACTAAGTTTCGGATTGACTTCATAAAAAAGACTGCCTCAAAAGGGCGGTCTTTTTTGTAAGCTGTAATCTACCCTCAACTGCTGCCGAAAAGCTTCATAGTAGCACTGGCCCCTCAGTGTGCGACGCAACGGCAGCCCCATAGCATTCCCAAAAGCTGGCTAACTAAAAGGCTGCCTTCTGTGAGGCAGTCTTCTTTTATTGCAGGATGAGTGTCCGCGTTAGGTGGGCGCCACCCGCCTGCAATTCCACCAGACAGGCCCCGGGTGCTGCCCCACACAATATTTTTCTGGGAAAAATCACCTCGGCTCCACCCGCACGCCCCGCTCTTCCATCACCATACGTGTGCCTGCACGGCTCTCCTGAGCTTCCTTAGCTGCCTTCACGAAGGCAACAAACAGCGGATGTGGGTTTTCAACCGTGCTCTTGTACTCCGGGTGGAACTGTGTGCCGACGAAGAAAGGATGGTCTTCAATCTCCACGATTTCCACCAAACCGGTTTCGGGATTGATGCCGCTGGGCTTCATACCAGCATCCTCAAATGCCTGCAGATAGGCATTGTTGAATTCATAGCGGTGGCGGTGGCGCTCGCTGATGCGGCGACTCTTGTATAAGGCCGCTACATGACTGCCTTCGCGTAGCTCGCAGGCATAAGCTCCCAGGCGCATGGTGCCACCCATTTGGGTGATGGCTTTTTGCTCTTCCATCATGGCTATGACTGGCTGTGGCGTTTCAGGCTGCATCTCGGTGCTGTGTGCGTTTTTGTGACCCAATACGTGGCGTGCAAATTCCACGCAGGCCATCTGCATTCCGAGGCAGATGCCAAAAAATGGGATTTTCTCCTCTCGGGCAATTTTGATGGCTTCAATCTTACCTTCGATACCGCGTGAGCCAAAGCCAGGCGCCACGAGAATGGCATCGAGCTGTTGCAGCTTTTCAAGTGCGTTTTCAGGCGTCAGGTGCTCGCTGTGGATGTTGCGCACTTCCACCTTGCATTCGTTGACGGCACCGGCATGTATGAGGCCTTCAAGGATGCTCTTGTAGGCATCCTGTAGCTCCACGTATTTGCCGATGAGGCCCACCACCACTTTGCTTTTAGGGTAGCGTAGTTTGTTCAGGAATTCCTTCCAGCGAAACAACTCCGGCTCATCACCAAGAGGCAGATCCAGCTTTTGCAGGCAGATGATGTCTAGGCGCTCACGCAGCATTTCCAGAGGCACTCCGTAAATCGTATCGGCATCCAGCGCTTCGATGACTGCATCCTGTCGCACATTGCAGAACTGGGCAATCTTTCGCTTCAGGTCTTTGTATAGTGGCTCTTCGGTGCGGCAGACGAGTATGTCTGGGTTGAGGCCGTTTTCGCTCATCATCTTCACGCTGTGTTGCGTGGGTTTGGTCTTGAGTTCTTTGGCGGCCTTCAGGTAAGGGATGAGTGTGAGGTGCACTACGATGGCATCTTCTTCACCCAGCTCCCATTTCAGTTGGCGCACAGCCTCCACATAAGGCAGGCTCTCAATATCGCCTACGGTTCCGCCCAATTCTGTGATGATGATATCGTATTGGTCGCCCTCGCCCAGCAGCATGATGCGGCGCTTGATTTCATCCGTGATGTGGGGAATGACTTGCACTGTCTTGCCGAGGTAAGCACCCGCGCGCTCTTGGTTGATGACATGCTGGTAGATGCGGCCGGTGGTTACGTTGTTGGCCTGCGAAGTCGCCCGATTCAGGAAGCGCTCATAATGTCCAAGGTCGAGGTCGGTCTCAGCACCGTCTTCGGTCACATAGCATTCGCCATGCTCATAGGGGTTGAGCGTGCCGGGGTCCACGTTGATGTAGGGGTCAAATTTCTGAATGGTCACCCGGTAGCCGCGTGCTTGCAGCAACTTGGCCAGTGATGCGGCAATGATGCCCTTACCCAATGAAGAAGTGACCCCGCCGGTCACGAAGATGTATTTAGCCATATAAAAATCAGCCTTGTTGGTGTGACCGGCGCTTTTGGTACTGCTTGCGCCCAGCGGTCGGGCAAAGATAATGACTGCCATGGGTGCTCAGAAAATTGTGCCCCGGGAAGTATGCCTTGCCGGGTTGACGATTTTTTTAGCCGGCAGTTGCAGCCCGATTCAGCATCCGTTGCGTCGCACGTTTCAGCGATATTTCGCTGCTCATCTTTTCCCGTAGCATGTAATCCGCCCACAACTGCTGCTGAAAAGCTTCACGGCAGCACTGGCCCCTCAGTGTGCGACGCAACGGCAGCCCCATAGCATTCCCCAAAGCCGGCTAACAAAAAAAAGCGCACCATTCAGGGTGCGCCAAATCAATTCATAAAAAACAGAGTCGCTCAGGTGCCGGCAATTTGTGCAATAGCTTCATGCTCTGCCAACCTGAACAGCCAAATCAAAATGATGAGTAAGGCACCGCCAGCTAATAATGCCAGCAACAAGGGACGTTGGCGCTCCACCATATCCGCAATTTTTCCACCCAACGTAGTACGCCAACTCTTCCTGCGGTGGTGTCGGTGGTGGTGATGATGAGCATGCAGTCGTTCTTCCAATGAAGAACTTTGCCCGCTACTGGGAGCAGTTGGATCCGGTAACATAGTGGTAGGTTTAGGTGACGAGCGGAATTGCCCGCCTTATTTCAGCCCCAATATACACTTTTCATAAAAATAAATGAGTCGCCTGTACCGGCTTCCCAAAAAATAGAGAGCCGCGCTCTTCAAAGTCAGCTTCATCATCTGTAGTGAAGAATTGGCAGCTCCCACTACGACTCAGCCTGGCATCCATTTCAGGATGACGATACAGGTAATCTGTGAGGCTGGATGCCACAATATCGCCCTGCGAAATCAGACGGATACACTCAGGCAAATACTCCAGAATCTTCGGACTGAGCAAGGGATAATGCGTACACGCGAGCAGCACTGCATCTATCTCCCGCGACTGCGACAACAGGCTGCCCAAATACTTTTCTACCAGATAATCGGCAGCCGGGCTTTCGTGTTCGCCGGCTTCTATGATGGGCACCCACAAAGGGCAGGCCTGCTGATAGACTTTAAGCTGAGGGAATTGTTTGGCAATCTCTAACGGATACGATTCACTCTGGACCGTCCCCTTCGTGCCCAGCACACCAACATGCCCCGTGAGGGAATAATTCCCAATCACCTCGGCAGTTGGACGAATCACACCCAACACGCGCTCATTAGGATGATTCAGGGGTAAGTCTCGCTGCTGGATATTGCGCAACGCCTTTGCAGAAGCAGTATTGCAAGCCAGAATGATGAGCGGACACTGCTGCGCAAACATCCACTGCACACATTGCCAGGTGTAGGCATGAATCGTATCGAATGAGCGACTGCCATAAGGTGCGCGGGCATTGTCACCCAAGTAGAGATAGTCGTATTGTGGTAGTGCTTCGCGGATTGCGCGAAAGACGGTGAGGCCACCATAACCCGAGTCGAATATGCCGATGGGAGCTTGCACGTTCAGGGTGATATTTTTTTTATAAAAAATGAGATCGCAAACAGCAGACAAAAATGCTGTGAATTTGCAGGCGCAAAGCTCGGCAGTGCTTCCGATTCATCCTTCCGAATGCGCTTACCTTTCCTAATCATCACATCATGCTTCCACAATGGCAATCAGGCATCGTCCGCCGTATCGAACAGGTCAATGCTGCTACACGCTGTTTCTTCATTGAGCTTCCCGAAGCGGAGCACTTCGACTTCAGGCCAGGACAGTTTGTAACGCTTGACCTGCCCATACATGAACAGCGCAACCGACGCTGGCGCTCTTACAGCATCGCATCGGCACCAGACGGCAGCAACCTGATAGAATTGGTCATCGTGCTGCTGGAAGGCGGCGCCGGCACACACTACCTCTTTAATGAAATCCACGAAGGCAGCACCCTCACATTGCGCGGGCCTCAGGGCGTCTTTACCCTTCCCGAAAACTTAGCTCAGGATGATTTATTCCTCATCTGCACCGGCACAGGCGTAGCTCCTTTCCGAAGTATGGCGGCACACATGGCGGCACAAGCTCCAAACACGCCCTGGCCACATGGGAACGTGCATCTGGTGTATGGTAGCCGCACCCGGCAAGACCTGCTCTACCGTAGCGAGCTGGAACATTATGCCCAAAGCATCCCGCAGTTTCAATACCACCCCACACTGAGTCGGGAAGACTGGGAAGGGCCTCGTGGATATGTACACAACATTTACGAAGCCTTGTGTGCCTTACGCCAGCCGGCTCAGTTTATGCTCTGCGGCTGGAAAGTGATGGTGGACGAAGCGAAGGAACGTATCCTCGCCATGGGCTACGACCGTAAACGAATTCATGTGGAACTATACGGCTAAGCCAGATGTAGGCTCCCGGAAAACCTGTTTGCCTTGCGGAGCTCATTTTTTCTCAACCGATTTTTGCCGCAGGCTGCAAAAGGCCTGCTGACACCCTATGCCTGCTGAAAAAAAACTCTTCCTGCTTGATGCCATGGCGCTGATCTACCGCGCCTACTTCGCCCTGCAACATGCACCACGCATCACTTCAAAAGGCCGCAATACGAGCGCGCAATTTGGCTTCACCACCACTCTGCTTGACCTGCTGGGCAAGGAAAAGCCAAGCCACCTGGCCGTCGTATTTGAAGGCGGTAAAAGCGATACAGATGTGCATCGCACGGCTCAATATGCCGAGTATAAAGCCAACCGACAGGCAGCGCCTGAAGACATTCGCAATGCCCTGCCCGACATACAGCGTATCGTCGAAGGGTTCTCCCTGCCTTGCATGTCGTACCCGGGCTATGAAGCAGATGATGTGATTGGCACACTGGCGGGCGAAGCTGCACAGCTCGGCTATGAAGTTTTTATGGTAACGCCTGACAAAGATTATGGGCAGCTTGTGAGTGAGTCTGTGCGTATTTACAAACCCGGGTTTCGCGGTGGCGGAGCAGAAATCCTTGGCCCGAAGGAAGTCTGTGCAAAATGGAATATCAAGCGCGTAGATCAGGTGATTGATGTACTGGGCCTGATGGGCGATGCTGTGGATAATATTCCCGGTATTGCCGGTGTGGGCGAGAAGACAGCCGCCAAACTTTTGGCCGAATTTGACACACTGGAAGGTGTGCTGGCAGCGGCAGATTCCATCAAAGGAGCACTCGGTGAGAAGGTGCGTGCGGGCAAAGACATGGCCATCCTTAGCAAACAATTAGCGACCATCATCACCGAAGTGCCGGTGCAGTTTCATGAGGAAAATTTTCGGGTCAAAGAGCTGAATAAAGAGACCCTCGAAGCAATTTTTAGTGAGTTGGAATTTCGGGCATTGGGCAAGCGAGTTTTTGGCGAAAGCATCAGGCCGGCAGCACCCAGCGCCAGCTCCGCATTGGAGCTATTTGGCCCTGCACCGGATGTTGTTGTAGCGAATAAGCCAACAGAAGTTGCTGGAGTCATTTCCACGCCGGAATGGGAAAGCATCCGAAAGATTACAGACACAATACACGACTATAAACTGCTTCGCGGAGCAGAAGAAATTGAGGCGCTGGTGCAATCGCTTATGGCGCTGCCGGCTTTCGCTTTCGACACCGAAACCAATCATATTGATGCCAACCTGGCCGAGCTGGTGGGCATGTCATTTTCCTGGCAACAGGGCGAAGCTTATTACGTCTTCATTCCTGAAGAAAGATCTGCTGCCATGCAGGTGCTGGCACGCTTTCAGCCCTTGTTTGACCGAACAGACCTGACCTGGGTTGGTCAGAATATTAAGTACGATTTCTTAGTGCTGAAATGGTATGGATTCGAACCTCAAGGCAGGCTTTGGGACACGATGCTGGCCCACTTCCTTTTTGAGCCGGACGGCAAGCGGAATATGGATGCGCTGTCGCTGAAATATCTGGGCTATGAGCCGGTAAGTATTGAGACGCTCATCGGTAAAAAAGGCAAAGACCAGATCACGATGCGCGAGGCCGACCTGGAGCAGGTGAAAGAATATGCCGCAGAAGATGCAGACGTAACCTGGCAATTGCATCAGAAGTTCAAGCCACTGCTGGAAGCATCAGGGGCCAATCGGCTTTTTGGGGAAGTAGAAAATCCACTGGTGCCTGTTCTCGTGAATATGGAGCATGAAGGCGTAGGCATTGACGTGCCTTTCCTACAAGCCTATTCGAAAGATCTGGAACGCGACATTCAGGTGGCGGAGCAATCCGTATTCAGCCATGCTGGCCTGCGGTTCAACCTCGGCTCACCGAAACAACTGGGCGAAGTATTGTTCGATGTTTTGAAAATTGAAGGCGGCGGAAAGAAGACCAAAACGGGCCAATATGCAACCGGTGAAGAGGTGCTGCAAAAACTACGAAACCGACATCCGGTCATTGAAGACATCCTGCGCTACCGCCAGCTTTCCAAACTCAAGAGTACCTATGTAGATGCGCTGCCGGCACTTATTCATCCGCTCACAGGCCGCGTGCATACATCGTTCAACCAAACGATTGCTGTGACAGGCCGGCTTTCTTCAGTCAATCCAAACCTGCAAAACATTCCCATCAAAAGCGAAGCCGGGCGCGAAATTCGAAAAGCATTCATCTCACGTGGTGAAGGCTGGAAACTGATCTCGGCAGACTATTCGCAAATCGAACTGCGCGTGATCGCTGCATTGGCCGGTGAAGAAGCTATGATTGATGCTTTCCGCCACAAAAAAGACATCCATACCGCAACCGCAGCAGGCGTGTTTGGCGTGGCAGAAAGTGAAGTATCCCCCGAACAACGCCGCCGTGCCAAGGCTGTCAACTTCGGAATTATCTATGGCCAAAGCGCCTTCGGACTGAGCGAAAGCCTGGGCATTTCGCGCAATGAAGCACGCGATATCATTGACAACTATTTCCGCCAATATCCTTTAATTAAAAAATTCATTGGTGACCAGATTCAGTTTGCGCGGCAACACCAATATGTAGAAAGTATGATGGGCCGCAAACGCTGGCTACGCGACATCACCTCCGCCAACCAGACGCTGCGTGGTTTTGCCGAACGAAATGCTGTGAACATGCCTATTCAAGGCTCAGCAGCAGACATGATCAAGCTGGCCATGATACGGGTGCAAGCCGCACTAAAAGCAAATCATTTGCAGACCCGCATGGTGCTTCAGGTACATGATGAATTAATTTTCGACGTGCCGGAGCATGAAGTGGCACAAGCGAGCAAACTGATTCA
>CAYRJR010000109.1:0-9308 GCA_964424655.1 uncultured Chitinophagaceae bacterium | reverse complement strand
GTGAAGCAAGAGCTGACACAGGCTCAACTTGCAGCACGTTTAGGAGTGTCCCGGCAAACGGTACATGCCATTGAAAGCGGTAAGTATGTGCCATCAACGGTGCTGGCGCTGAAGATGGCGAAGTTGTTTGGCGTTTCGGTTGAAGCATTGTTTTTGCTGGAAGAAGGCGATTGATATTTTGTGCTTATTCAACATCAACCTTTCTCGCAGAGCCGCAGAGGAGCAGAGCCGCAGAGCAGGACCATCGCAGTTTGTCACATCAGTTTCTTAGCCCTCCCTATTCCTTTTGAGTCCATTCCATACCCATATTTGTAGCCATTCCTACAAACAGAATTCCTTGTCCCAGCTTTTTCGCAAGAAATCCATACGCCAGATTCAGGCTGATGCTGCCACTGGTTTTTCAGATGAGCATGGTGGCTCCATGCAAATGCGACGGGTGTTGGGCGTGCGAGATTTAGCGGCATTAGGAGTAGCGGCCATTATTGGTGCAGGCATATTCAGCACAGTTGGTAAAAGTTGTTTTTTGGGTGGGCCGGCTGTTATTTTTCTCTTCATTATTACCGCAGTCACCTGTGGTTTTTCGGCACTTTGTTATGCTGAGTTTGCCGCGCGGATTCCCGTCAGTGGCAGTGCCTATACCTATTCCTATGCCAGTTTTGGTGAGTTGATTGCCTGGATTATTGGCTGGGATCTCATCATGGAATATGCCATTGGCAACATAGTTGTTGCGGCATCCTGGAGTTCCAATCTGGTTTCCTTTTTAGACAATCTGTCGGCAGGCATCAACCAGCGAATACCCGGTTTAGGATTGTCGTTACATATTCCCGACTGGTTAGCCACACCCTGGCGAGGCGCTTGGTTAGCGCATCAGGAAGTAGTTGGGCAATCAGCATTAGGGCAAGCCAGCAGTGCGTCTGCAGTGGCGCTCAGTCATCTTTGGGATACGGCACCGCGAATAGGCTCTCTACCCATCATACTCAACATTCCTGCGCTCATCATTACGGCGCTGATCACCTGGCTCATCTTCATCGGCATACAGGAGACCCGGCGCATGAGTAATGGGATGGTAGTGTTCAAGCTCATAGTGATTGTGGCCGTGATTGTGGTTGGATTCTTCTATGTCAATGCCAACAACTGGTCGCCCTTTGCCCCCAATGGATTTGGAGGTGTGATGCGTGGCGTCAGTGCAGTCTTCTTTGCCTATATCGGATTTGATGCTATTTCTACCACGGCAGAAGAGTGTAAGAATCCGCAGCGTGATTTGCCACGCGGTATGATGTGGGCGCTCGTCATCTGCACCGTGCTCTACATATTGGTTGCGCTCGTGCTCACCGGTATGGTTAGTTACAAGCAATTGGATGTAGATGATTTTTTGGCTTCCGCATTTGCGCAACGCGGGCTGAATTGGTTTTCAGGAGTGATTGCGCTTAGTGCCGTGGTAGCCACTACCAGCGTGATGCTCGTCTTTCAGTTGGGGCAGCCCAGGATATGGATGAGCATGAGTAGGGATGGGCTATTGCCGGGCCGATTTGCCCGTTTACATCCGAAGTATAAGACACCCGGATTCTCCACCCTCATGACCGGCCTCCTTGTCGGCATTCCCGCCTTAGTACTCGACTCCGACCTCGTCACCGACCTCACCAGCATCGGAACCCTGTTTGCCTTTGCATTGGTTTGTGGCGGCGTGTTGTTGCTGCCTGCGGCAGAAAAAGGAAGTGGCTTTCGCGTGCCCTATGTGAATGGGCGATGGATTGTTCCGGCAGTATTTTTCATCAGTATGGCAGTGGTGCAATACACCGCTCCAGGATTCTTTCACGACTTCTTCTCCCTGCAGGATAAGTTGCATCCCGAATGGACAAGTGCAGAAGTGTTCCTTGAGCGCATTCCACACTTTCTGCTCTCACTGCTCATCTTGGTGATAGTAGTACTGAGTTTTCTGAGGCGGTTATCGTTGATACCCGTTTTGGGAATGTTGTCCTGTTTTTACCTCATTGCCGAGTTAGGTATTGCCAACTGGCTGCGTTTTTTTGTGTGGCTGCTTGTGGGCTTAGCCATCTACTTTCTGTATGGTAAGCGACATAGCAAGCTGGCAAAGACAGCGACAAAAAGCGAAGAAACCTAGTGGCTTCAGGACGATGATGGCGGCGGGTTATAAGTCCTCGTCCGACTCATGTTCCGGCAGGCTGTCCTGACCCAGACTGTAAAAATTATTCTCCTCATCTTCCTCGCCGATAGCTTCATCAGCGTCATCAGCCTCCGAGCCGGGCACGTCTAAGTCAGCGCCTTCGAGGTTGTAAGGCGGGTGAGATTCATTCAGCACTTCGCCATAGGAATCTGTCGCGTCCAGGAGCGGCTCTTCGAGATCCGGGCGTGCGCGTCTGCGGTTTTGGAAGGCAGCATCCAGTAAGGATTGTTCTTCGGAGCTAATGTCAGTACTACTGTTTTGTTCGTCCAGATTTTCAGGATTAATAGTCTTGTTAGCAGTTGACTTTGCTGCCTCATCTTCTGGCCTGTGTAGGTTTCTGAGCGACACACGTTGGCTGTTTTGGGTAATGTCTTCACCCGAAGGGTAGGGCGGATATCCCGGAAAAGTTTCCGGTGTTTTAGGTGGATGCTTTTTAGGAATGCTCATGATGCTTCTTTTAAGAAAAGACTGCAATAAAGCTGTGCCCGCAAGCGCAATGAAAACCTTATTTCCTGTTGAAAAAGCAGGAAATGAAGCAAGGCTTTTTGAACAGAAGATTCAGGCTTCCACGATTCCAATCGCTTCCATTGCCTCGCCGACAATGAAAAAACTACCTGTGATCAGCAGGGCATCATCAGCCTGCATTTCATTTTGAATTTTGGAAAGCCCTTCCGCTACTGAGCTATGAGTCTGCCCCTTCAGGCCTTGCTCAGCAGCCATGGAAGCAAGTTCATCAGCAGGTAATGCACGTGGTACCCTTGCTGCGCAGAAATGCAATTGGGCATCTTTAGGAAACAACGCTAAGGCGCCGCGGACATCCTTATCACGAACGAAGCCCAGCAGGATATGCTTCTTTCGTGCCTTGACTTTTTCCCAATCACGAAGTGCTATAATCAGTCCTGCCGGGTTGTGCGCAACATCAGCCATGATTAATGGAATTTCCTGCCAGCAGTCCCATCGCCCACGCAGGCCGGTCAACGATTTTACGGAAGCCAGACCTTGCCGGATGGCAGATTCAGACAGCTTCCAGCCAAGTCCTTGCATGAGTTCCGTTGCCGCGAGTACCGTCGTGATATTGGCCAATTGATAGGCCCCTTGCAATGGACAATCCAACAATAAATCCTTCCCCTTGTTTAAGGTATGTGCAAGATATTTTTCTCCGTAGGTTTTCAGATTCCAGTGGTCAGTGGCAAGAGAAATTGGGGCCTGAACGGAATTTGCTTTTGCAATAAATACCGGGAGAGATTCCGGGTCTTCTTCGCCAATCAGTATGGGCCTTCCGGCTTTGATGATGCCAGCTTTTTCGCCTGCAATAGCAGCAATCGTCTTGCCTAAGATGTCGGTATGTTCCAGACTGATATTGGTGATGATACTCAGCTCGGGCGTGATCACATTGGTTGAGTCGAGCCTGCCACCCAACCCGGTTTCGATGATAGCAATATCCACCTGTTCATCAGCGAAAGCAGCGAAAGCCATTGCTACTGTGATTTCAAAAAAGGAAGGTTCAATCCGTTCGATTTCCCGTCTATTTTTTTCTACAAAATCTGTAACAAAAGATTTCGGAATCATCCGCCCATTGATGCGAATGCGTTCGCGGAAGTCGGCCAGGTGGGGCGAAGTGTACAGTCCCGTTTTATAGCCAGCCTGCTGGAAGATGGCCGCGAGCATATGGCTGGTGCTGCCCTTGCCGTTCGAGCCGGCAATGTGAATACATTTCAGTTGAAGCTGTGGATTGCCCAGGGCTGTGCAAAGAGCCAGGGTATTGCCTAAATCTTTCTTGATAGCTGCTGCGCCAATGCGTGAAAACATGGGCAGCCGGGCGAAGAGGTAGTCGAGCGTTTGCCGGTAATCAGCATCAATGTGATTCATTATTGCCTTGTCGTGAACTCGAAAATGATTTCGCCAAATTGTTCATCGGGAGCATGGCTGTCTGCATTGAAACGGGCCTCTTGTGCCTTATGAAGAGCAATTGAATTGAGCTCGCTGTTGGTAGAAGATTTGATTTGCCGATTAGTGATGGAGCCATCGCGGGCCACAGTCACCCGAACCACCACGCGCCCCCCGTGCCGGAACCGTGCTTCCCTGGATGGGAAAGCAATCATGGTGCGGCCGCTGAGTGAGTAAGAAACACCACCGGTACCATTGCCCGGAGAGCCTACATAATTATCTGCACCTGGAGTTCCTCTGGGCACGCCTCGGTCGCCGGGGCCGGTGGTATTGCCTTCATTGCTTCCTGGCATAGTCACAGCAGCAGAATTGCCACCCCTGCCAGTGCTGCCTGGATAGACATAGCGCGGGCGCTGAGGCTGTGTGCTGCGAGCATTTGAGTTAGAAGTGGCGTTGCTGTGATTGCGGTTCTGGCTTGTCGTGGGCTGGCTGGCATTACCCCGGCTGTTGGTGGCAGCGGCTGAAATGGAAGGCGCGTTTTCGTCATCACTACGTTCAACATCGGCACTGGAAGGACTTGCTTCTGCGGCCCTGCGGGCAGCCATGGCGCTGGATGCAGGGTCTTCCACATCCATTGGTTGGTCATCGCCACTTCCCTGGTCGGAAGTGCCCAGATTTACTTCCATGCCCATTTCCACTGGCGCTGGTTGTTGGGCAGGTAGGTTGAAATGCCAGAGCAGTAGAATCAGGAGCAGCAGAGCATGAATGCCCAGCGTGATGAGCAAGGGGCGAGGCTGAACTATTGCTTCGGAAGAAGAATCTGACTTTTGCATGATGAGCAGGTGGTACTTCAAAATTAGCGGCTGCACCCGTACGGATGAGGCTTCCCGAGTTGGTACATCACCATACCCTGCGGCCCCTACTTTTGCGCCATGCTTCGCTGCACCCTTGTCTGGCTTGTGCTCATATTACCCTGCTTTGCTCATGCCACCTCCGAACATGATGACTGGACGCTTGAGCGCTGTGTTGCCTATGCACTTAATCACAATATTTCTATCCAGCAAAGTGTGCTGAATGAGCGACTGGCGGACTTGACATTGAAGCAGAGCCGGCTGTCACAATTGCCCAATCTGAATTTCAATTCCGGATACGGTATTTCCTATGGACGTTCTATTGACCCCACCACCAATCAGTTTGTGGATGGGCATTACAGCTTCTCTTCTATTGGCGGGCAGGCAGATGTGCTGCTCTTTGGCTGGTTTCAAAAGCGCAACCAGATTAAAAAAAATGATCTGGCACATCAGGCAGCGCAAAGCGATTTAGACCAGCTAAAAGATGATGTGTCGCTGAATGTGGCAACAGGCTTTCTGCGGGCCTTGCTGGCAAGAGAGCAAATCAGCGTAGCGGAACAGCAGGTGGGACTTTCTCAAGACCAGTTAAAGCAGACACAAAGTTTTGCTTTAGCGGGGCGAGTACCTCAGTTGAATGTGGCCCAACTCATCGCTCAGGTGGCCAATGATAGTGCGGCGCTTATCGGTGCCATTGCAGATTATCAATCAGCAATCCTCGACCTCAAGGCCCTGCTCAATCTTGACTTTGAAACGCCCTTCAGTATTGCACCGCCCGATATAGACCCTACGACGCTGTATGACCTTACTGCCTTTGCCCCGGCAGAAGTGTATGATGAGGCGAAGAAGCATTTCGGCTCTGTGATAGGTGCCGGTCAGCGGGTGGAAAGTGCCCGTAAAGGATATGCTGCTGCAAAAGGCGGCCTCTGGCCACAACTTTCACTCAGTGCACAGGCTGGCAGTAACTATGCCTCTACCATTAAAGACTATGGCACCCCCTATCAGAATGGAAACATGACGATCGGATATGTGGACCTCGGCGGCGTACTGAATCAGCCAGGCTTGCTGAAGTTGCCGGTTACGGCTCCGAGTTATACGGTTCCTGAATTAGGCACGATGGCCTGGAACAAACAAATGGAAAATAATTTCCGGCATACCTATTCGCTCAACCTTACGGTGCCGGTGTTTAATGGCTGGGCTTCTCAGGCGAATGTGAAACAGAACCGACTGAATGTAGAGGCGCAGGAACTGGCCAAATCCAACACCGAAATCAAGCTGAAGCAAGACGTATATAAAGCTGTGAACGATGCAAAAAGTTCCCTTCAGAAATATCAGGCTGCCCGCCGTGCTGCCCAGGCTGCCAAAGAAGCTTATTCCTATGCCGAGCAACGCTACGACCTGGGCCTGACAAGTACCGTGGACTACCTGACTACAAAGAACAATCAGTTCAAAGCCGAATCGTCCCTAATCAGTGCCAAGTACGATTTGATATTCCGCCTGAAGGTGATAGACTATTACCTGGGCCGGACGCTGAAACTGTAAGCTCGATTTTCCCCTGATTGATTTTTTAAAGAATTTATGACCGCACAAGAAGCTCCTGAATTGGGCGATTTGAGCCAGTATCGAAGCGTACTGGAAGAAGCTATCACAGCGGCAGGCGCAATCATCTTACGTCGTTTTCAGGGTGATTTTGAAATCAATCATAAAGAAGGTATCAACAACCTGGTGACGGAAGTGGATAAGCAGGCTGAGGCCGCCATTATTGAAATCATCCGCAGGCATTTTCCAAAGCACACAATCCTAAGTGAAGAGGCCGGCTTGCTGGAAGAACATTCCGATTTTGTGTGGCTGGTGGACCCCATTGATGGCACAGTAAATTTTGCTCATGGCATTCCGCTGTGTTGTGTCAGCATTGCACTGGCCTATCAAAAGAAGCTGCAGCTTGGGAGTGTTTTCAACCCCATGCTTCAAGAGCGATTTTTTGCTGAAAAAGGCAAGGGTGCTTCCCTGAATGGAAAGCCAATCCACGTTTCGGCGAAAAATGATTTTTCCCGTGCCTGTCTCGTCACGGGTTTTCCCTATCTGATGCCCGGGCGAGGGGAGCATCCACTGCGGGTGTTTGAGCGAGCCATCTTGAGGGGCCTGCCCGTGCGGCGACTCGGCTCGGCAGCCATAGACCTTTGCTGGGTGGCCTGTGGTCGTTTCGATGGCTTTTGGGAGCAAAACCTCAGTCCCTGGGATATTGCCGCAGGCTACCTCATTGTTGAAGAAGCAGGTGGCCTGGTTACCAATTTCCAGGCTCAGCCCTATGATATTTTTCACAAGCAAACCTTAGCCACCAATAAGCTGATTCACGAGCCACTACGCCAGCTTATCCTGGATGGACACAGAGAAGAAGCCCCAATTATTTAGTGGTACTGCCTGTTCATCAGTAGTGTTTTTTTAATAAAAAATTTCATTTCAGAAAAAAGCAATCCGGGAATCAACCTATTTGCTTCAAGCCTTTCTAAAATTCCTTTATGACGGAACGAACAGAAATAGCCAGCCTCGGGGAGTTTGGCCTCATCGAGCACTTGACCCGCGACAATGAAACCCGGAATGCGGGCACCTTGCTCAGTGTAGGGGATGATGCCGCAGTGATAGATCATTTCGGCAGGCAGACGGTCATCACCACAGACCTACTCCTGGAAGGCGTTCATTTCGACCTGAGCTACACGCCACTCAAGCATTTAGGCTATAAAGCAGTAGCGGTAAATCTCTCTGACCTCTGTGCCATGATGGCCGTGCCCACCCAAATCACCCTAAGCATCGGCATCTCCAACAGGTTTTCGGTAGAAGCTTTGGAAGAATTGTATTCAGGCATCTATGCGGCCTGTGAGCGTTATCAGGTGGACCTGGTGGGCGGTGATACTTCTACCTCGCTGCGCGGATTAGTCATTAGTGTTACGGCTTTGGGGGAAGTCGCTCCCGACCAGTTTGTCACCCGCAGTGGCGCTCAGGTCAATGATTTGATTTGCGTGAGCGGAGACCTTGGTGCTGCCTATCTCGGTCTTCAGATTCTGGAGCGAGAGAAGAAAATTTTTCAGGAGCATCCAGACTTGCAACCCGAGCTGGAAGCGCATACATATTGCCTCGGCAGGCAACTGAAGCCAGAGCCGCGTACCGATATCGTGAAATTCCTTCGGGATAATGGCATCGTGCCAACCAGTATGATTGATGTATCTGATGGACTCAGTTCAGAGCTGCTGCACCTCTGCCGCCGTAGTGTTGTGGGCTGTGTGGTGCATGATGATAAGCTTCCGCTTCATGCCGACACACGTGCCGCTGCAGAGGAGTTGCATTTGAGTGCCGTAACGGCGGCACTGAGTGGGGGCGAAGACTATGAACTGCTGTTCACCATTGCACAAAGCGACTTTGAAAAAATTTCAGGCAACCCGGATATAGCTGTGATTGGCTATGTGACCGAGCAGGAAAAAGGAGCCTTGTTGCAAACCAAAGCCGGGCCTGTGCACAAGCTGCAGGCGCAGGGATGGAATGCATTTACATAACAGACAGAACACAGGAACTACATTCCGGGAAGCCTGTTTTTGATTGCCAGGCAAGCTGTTAAAGCCCATCTAAAAGATTTTTTTCGCCAACCCTTCAGCGTTTTTCGCCGTCTCTATCTGCTTCGGACACTTTAATTTCACCCCGCTTCATCATGAAAAAATTGTTTTTCCTGCTTGCAATGTTTACTGGCATTGCAACCGTTGCAATGGCTAAAGACGGATACAAAATCAGCCTTAAGTTCAGCGACAGAAACCTCAAAGACAGCGTAGTTTATCTCGCACATTATTACGGAAAGCCCCTGCCGACCATCTACAAACTCGACTCCGGAAGGTTTGACAAGAACAACACGGCAATCATCGAAAGCAAGGATAAAATTGTAGGCGGTATCTACATCATGCTGCTTTCAGACCACAGCACTTTCTTCGAATTTTTGCTCAATAACGGCGATGATATGAGCATCACTGCCAAAGCGGGCGACTTGCCTGGCAGCCTTGAGTTTAAAGGCTCCGCCGAAAATGATCGCTTCGTGAGCTATGAGCGATTCCTCAAAACCTTCGGTGAAGGACAGCAAAAATTGAGAACCGAAATTGCCAAAGCACGTAGTAAGTCCGACACGGAAGCAGTGCAACGTCAGGCAGAACAGGCCAATAAAGAGCTGGCAAAATACCGCACCGATTATGCAGCGAAATATCCCAACACCCTGCTGGCAGATATCTTCAATGCCATCTTAGTGCCCACCGTGCCAGAAGGCCCGCACTACCTGCCCAGTGGTAAGGTGGATTCTTCATTCTCCTATCATTATTATAAGGAGCATTACTGGGACAAGTTTGCATTCAATG
>CAYRJR010000108.1:9164-9359 GCA_964424655.1 uncultured Chitinophagaceae bacterium | reverse complement strand
GAAAGACCGGTTTCTTGCTTCGACGAAGCACCTCAGCCATGTCTTCATCCTGCCCTGTTATGCCCGTGAGCGTGTCCACCACAAAGAGCAGCATATCAGCCTCGTCCAATGCAATCAATACCTGCTTTTTAATTTCTCTTTCGAAGACATCTTCGCTACGTGAAACAAAACCGCCAGTATCAATCACGTTAAAGA
>CAYRJR010000108.1:8671-9154 GCA_964424655.1 uncultured Chitinophagaceae bacterium | reverse complement strand
CCATTCCAGTCGGCAGTACCGTATTGGCGGTCACGAGTGACGCCAGAAAGATCGTCCACGATGGCTTTGCGCTCTTCGAGCAGGCGATTAAATAGAGTGGACTTGCCCACATTGGGGCGGCCCACGATGGCAACGGTAATTCCTGGCATAAGGCCTTAGAGATAAAAGCGGGCAAAGGTAGGTGCTAAAGAGGCGGAAGGCAGGGTATAAAAAGGCACGAACGAAAGGGATGCAAGTATCTTTGGCGACTTCATCAACAGCGTCGAAACAACTTTCCAAACATGAGAAAACTATACGCCTGCCTGCTCTCCATATTGGCACTTCCACTGATTGCCCAAGCTGCGCCCGGAGACACTACCTGGGTGCAGGCCAATAATGTGCAACTGAATTACTACAACAATTTCGACACTACCGTTCTCTTCCCAGACAGCACAGTGAGCTACCGTAAGATTTACATGATTGCCACAATTGGCAAATATGCCT
>CAYRJR010000108.1:0-8661 GCA_964424655.1 uncultured Chitinophagaceae bacterium | reverse complement strand
GGGCAGCCCACAATATTGTGGTGACTGGGACTATACGGTTCAAACCTTCTTCATGGGCGTCAGCCACCCCGACACACTCGAACTGGGACGACTCATCACGCCCTATGCGCACACCGGATGGTATCGTTTTGCCGCCAACTGGACCCAGCGCTATGTTTTTGATGTGACCGATTATTATCCCATTTTGCGCGACTCAGGCACGGTACGCATACATTATTCCGGCTACAGTGGTGGCTTCACAGCCAATATTCGTTTTGCCTTCATCGAAGGGACTCCGGAAAGAAATGTGCTGCGTGTGGATCGGCTCTGGCATGGCAATTTCAACTATGGCCACGGCAGCACGCCCATCAATACAGCACTGGTACCCCAAGCAGAAAATCCTCCTATCACGGCAGCCTCGGCCTCTTTGAAAATGAACATCACCGGGCATGGTGGCGACGATAATGCCTGTGCAGAATTCTGTCCGAATTTATACCGGATCAATATGAACGGGAATTTGATTGCTCAACAGGAATTCTACCGGGAAGATTGTTCAGAAAATGAATTGTACCCTCAGAGCGGCACCTGGATATATGCACGTGCCAACTGGTGTCCGGGCGCTTTGGTACGCACTATCTCGCATGATCTGCCGCTTACTCCCGGAGCTGCATACACCCTGAGCATGAGCTTCCCTGCCTACACTTCTACCACCACCAATGGGGGTTCGCCGGCTTCTTATACCATTGAAAGCGCTGTGATCTATTACGGCGCTGCCAACAAGAATACCGATGCCTCACTGGAAGATATCATCGCCCCAACAAATGCAGAATATCACTGGCGGGAAAACCCGATTTCAGGCAGGCCCATACTGAGCATCCGAAATACCGGAGCTAATGCCATCACCAGCATGAAAATCTCGTATGGCGTGGATGGCAAACTCGAAAACACCTTCTCATGGAGCGGTAATATTCCCAGCTTCACGACTCAGGAAATCACGCTGCCTCCCCTGGCTCAGCTTCGGTTGGCAGCAGGCAACTATGGCTTCCATGCAAGTATCGTAGAAGTGAATGGAGCAGCAGATGAAGACCCTACCAACAACAGCCTAAACAGCACGTTCACTGCAGCTCCTCAGTGGCCCTCAAAGCTTCAGATTCAGTTAGCCACCAACGACGAGCCATTACCTTCCAATTCAGGCATCAGCCAGACGGCATGGCGCATCGAAGATGCTGCAGGCAACATTGTGCAGCAATGCAACAATTGCGCAATCAGCTCGGTCTGCGACACGATTTTCAACTTACCCGATGGCGCCTATCGTTTAGTCGTTACGGACAGCAGCTATCTGGGCTATTATGATATCCCTACGGGTACTGCCGTTGGTAAATTCACCGGTACAGGTCTGACCCAATTCCCTACTACATCAGGAGCACTGCGGGTGTATGATGCCAACATGGGCATCACCGTCCCGATGCATGGCTATTACAGCGGCAATTTTGGTGGCGGATTTGTAGAAGAATTTTCGGTAGGCGAGCCTTTAGGCGTGCCTACCGTTACGACGAAGCAAGCCAGCATGAAAGCCTTCCCCAACCCTGCCGGTCAAAAACTGACTGTGGTCGTAGATGGCCTGCAAAACAGCAATGGCTTTCTGAGTCTGCACGATATGTTGGGGCGCGAAGTGATGCAGCTTAGCTATTCCCATGGCATCGTTCAGATGAATGTTTCCGGAATTGCTGACGGCATCTATTTGTTGACTTATGAAAGCTATAACGGGCAGCGCCTGCAAGAACGAGTGAGCATCCGTCACGAGCATTAATGCTTGAACTTATTAAAAACCGCGGGAGGCCTGAAGCTGACCTGCGGTTTTTCATTTTTATAAAAATTGGAAACTCATTTCCGGACATTATTTTGGGTGCTTAGCAGCACTAATACTCACATAATCGTCAAAATAAACGCCCCAAATGAATCCTTTATCGCGCTGTACTTGGGAATCGCCGCAGCAGATTTATGGAAGAATGAGCATCAGGCATCTTTGTAAAGCATAATTCAAAGCATTGGAAAGAAAAGCTTCCAACAAACAGGCATTTGCCCTGCGCATTTTGCTGAGCCTGCTGTGCATGCTGGCACTTCAGAAGCCTGCCTCTGCCAACCACGTGAGCGGTGCTGACTTTTATTATGAACATTCTTTTGGCAATACTTATCGGGTCACGCTGGTTATTTATGGCAATTGCGACCCGAACCCGAGTTCTGCCAGTTCATTCGCCACATTGCCCGGTGCTTCACCGCGTGTGAAGGTTTATGATGGCACAAGCCTGCAAACGACTATTAATCTTAGTTGGCAACATGACAGTGTAGATGTAACGCCTGTTTGCAGCTCGCAGCGCATCAACACAGCCTGTCAGAATCCAAACTCCAGCCTGCCCGGAATCAAGCGATTCACCTACGTGGGCTATTACACGCTAAACCACACTTCAGCTAACTGGCGCTTCCTTTTTGAAGGACAGATGAGCAGTGGCGGCACCAGTGCCGGTCGTTACAACGGCATTACCAACATCACCGGTGCGGGTATGAATATCATGGCTCTGGAAGCCAAGCTCAACAATTCCGGAGGCAACAATTCATCACCACAATTCACCACGATTCCGACACCGTTTTATTGCGTCAATGTGGCGCAGCAATACAACCTTGGTGCCAGCGACCCGGACGGCGATTCACTGGTTTTTTCATTAGTTCCCGGATTGATGTCCAGCGGAGGAAGCCTTACCAATGTCACCTACAACACGGGATATTCTGCGACCAACCCACTTTCTGTTACGACAGGTTCATTCAGCTTTAGCTCGACTACAGGACAGATGAATTTTACACCAAACAACACACAGGTATCGCTGGTGGTGCAACGTGTAGATGAATACAGGAACGGTGTGTTGGTGGGCACGGCTATGCGGGAAATGAATTTTGTGGTTTTGACTAATTGCAACAACACACCCGCGACCAGCAAGATTGATACAAGCAAATCGAACTCTGTTTCCGGCGGGGCCGTGGCCGGCCCTAATGATTTTAATATCTGCTACGGCGCGGATAGTGCAGAATTCAACATCATTGCACTGAATGCAGCAAAGGATACTATCGTAGTTTCTGTTGCAGGATTGCCAACTGGCGTGTTAGCAACGGTGGATAGCAGTAATAAGACTCAGCCCATCGTTACCATTCACTGGACCAGCACCGGAGCACCTCCCGGCAGCCACACTTTTTTTGTAACCTATAAAGACAATGGCTGCCCGCTCACGTCCACTCAGACGATGGCCTACACCATCCATGTGATTCGTCCCAACCAGATGTCGGCCTACCTGATTGCCCCCACGCAATGCATACATCAGGCTTGGGTAGATTTCACTTTTACCAACGGACTGTCGCCACGCAGCATCTTCCTGAGCCAATCGGGCAATCTGTTTAAAAGCTACCGCGATAGCACCGGCCATCTGCAAGACAGCCTGCCTCCCGGCCGCTATGATGTCGAAATAAAATCCGACCTGCTCGACTGCTCCACATTTACCACGCTGATTGTACCTGACAGTGGCACTTATCCCAACCGGCCAATTGCCGTTGATTCTATTTTTTATTGCCTGAAAGATGTAGCTATTCCGCTCGTTGCCAAGGCTGATTCAGGTGCGGTGATTCGTTGGTATAATTCAACGGGGAATTATGTCGGCACCGGCCCCACACCACTTACTGATTCCGTCGGGATTTTCTTTTGGACCGTTGAACAGCAATACAAGACCTGCCGCTCAAGACGAGACACCGTTCAGGTGTATGTGACTAAAAGACCTATTGCAGCTTTTGAAGGCCCGGAAAGTGTTTGCCTCAACGACACTGCCTCTTTCCATTTTACAGGCACGGTAGGTGTAGGTCCTATCCTGGATTATCGCTGGCAGTTTGTGGGGGCCGGCTTCTATTCCGGCGACAGTACAGGCCCCTGGCAGGTGCGTTGGTATGATACCGGATACAAGGTGGTCATCCTGCAGGTGGACGAAAACAAGTGTGCTTCATTTCCCTTCCGCGATACCCTTTATGTGAAGCAGGTGCCTTATGCTGGTTTTGACGTAACGGATGCCTGCCAGTTTGATACCGCAAACATTCGCTACAATACAGTCCCACCACCTGGCCTGCAATATGCCTGGAGCTTTGATGGGGCTGAAAACATTGACTCTACCGGCCCCGGGCCTTATGCGCTTCGCTGGGCGACACCCGGCGATAAACATCTTTCGCTGACGGTGAATCTGGATGGTTGCACCGACACCCGGGAACGATCTCTCAGCATCTTTCCAAAGCCGGAAGCGGATATCATCTATGACCCTGTAAAGCTGTGCATGGGGGATGAAATCAGCATGACCGGAACCGGAGGCGGCAGCTACTTCTGGGGCAGCTCCGACCCCAGCGTTAAGTCTTCAGATCAGCCTGTGTTCAATGCTTTAATCCTACGCCCGCAAACCATTCGGCTCATCGTAATCAACGATTGGAATTGCCGTGATACTGCTTCTGAGGTTCTTTCTGCCGTTGGGCGCTGCTGCCGTTTTTCTTACCCTAATGCCTTCACCCCAAATGGCGACCAGCACAATGATATATTCCGGGTAGTGACGTACGGAAATCAAATTCAGTTTGAAATAAGCATCTACAACCGCTGGGGCGAAAGGGTGTTTCATGGCGATGATGCACACACGGGCTGGGATGGCACCTTCAAAGGACAAGCCTGCGAAACGGGCACTTACTTCTACCATGTGACAGCGCAATGTTACACGGGCCAGAAGGAAGAACACAAAGGTGAATTGCTGCTCATCCGATAGCTGCTATTACCTGCTTATTTCCCTTGTGCAGGAAAAGAGAGACAAGTCTTCAGTTTGCTTTGAAATCCTGATTACTGAAAGGCTGCGTGTCCGGCACCTTAACGACATTGAATTCAAAGTCGGTGGCTCGATGGCAATCATTGCAAGTGTTGGTCAACAAGATGAACCGGCGTTTAAATAAGGCTGGATTTTTTTGCTCAATGGCCTTGTAAACGCTGTCCAATGCAGGGTTTATCATCTCAATCATCTGGCTCTCCTTTCGCTCGGTTTCGAATTGCTGAATGTCTTCGATGCTTTCCATGATCTCGTGAACTTCAAAGTCTGCAAGCTTCCAATTTTCATTTATCCCGGCGAACCATAGCTTAGCGTGATGTGCTTGAATTTCACTCATGAATTCTCCGAAACCTGGCTTGTAGGTGTTAGCGAGTTTGCTTTTCAGGCTATCCACACGGCCTTGCAAAAACTTTGTGTGTTTGGCTTGCTGATTACAGGCAATTAGAGCCAATGCTAATGTGAGCAAAAGAAACGGTCGCATCATTCTGGCAAGTTAAAAGAAGGGGTTATCAAAGGATGATGCCAATAGCTATGGGCTTGTGTTTGGGTAAAAATCCAGTAGGAAATTGCCCTGCAATTGACTCTACCCACAACCTTACATCCATAGCCCGATTGTGTGCTGATGATGCATTCGACATTCCTTTCCGGGCAATGCTGATAAGCGAAATCCTGCCGAAGTGTGCGACGCAACGGATGCCGGGCAGTAGGATATAGCCGACTAAAAAATTGCACACAATCGCGATGACAGATGCTTCCTGCTTCAGCCGTCGCGGGCCTGTACTTTTGAGGCTCCTATGAAATTGTTGTTTGAAAGAACCACGCTAAGCAATGGCTTGCGCCTGATTGTACACAACGACCCAACAACTCCTATGGTGGCGGTCAACATCCTTTACGATGTGGGCGCCCGGGATGAAGAGCCAGAGCGTACCGGGTTTGCGCACCTCTTCGAGCACCTCATGTTTGGCGGCTCGGTGAACATCCCTGTGTACGATGAGCCCCTGCAAATGGCTGGCGGCGAAAACAACGCATACACCACCAACGACATCACTAACTATTACGTCCAGCTACCGCTGCAAAATCTGGAAACAGCTTTCTGGCTGGAAAGTGACCGGATGCTGAGCCTCGCCTTTTCAAAAAAGAGTCTGGATGTGCAACGCAAAGTGGTGAGTGAAGAATTCAAAGAGCATTACCTCAACAAGCCCTATGGCGATGCCTGGCAACACCTCAGGGCCATGGCCTATCAGGTGCATCCATATCAGTGGATGACCATCGGCAAAAACCTGAAGCAGATTGAAGATGCCCAACTCAGCGATGTGAAAGCTTTCTTCAAAAAACATTACAACCCCAGCAATGCCATCCTTTGCGTAGCCGGAAACCTAAGCCTGGACAGCATTTTGCCTCTGGTAGAAAAATGGTTTGGAAACATTCCTGCCGGAGAAAAATTCCATCGCAACATCCCTCAGGAGCCCAAGCAAACCCAGGCCCGCCTCTCCCGCGTGAGCGCAGAGGTGCCTGCCGAAGCACTGTACAAAGCCTGGCATATGCCGGGTAGAACCACACAGCCTTATTATGCCTGCGACATCATCACCGAGATCATGGGTAACGGCTATGCCTCCCGGCTCTATCAGAAGCTGGTGAAAGAAAAACAAATGTTCAGTAGCATTCAATGCTATCATACCGGCTCGCTCGACCCAGGCCTTCTGGTGGCTGAAGGCAAGCTCAGCGAGGGTCGTAGCCTCGAAGAAGCCGATGCTGCACTGAGTGCCGAAATGCAAAAACTCATCACAGAAATGGTGAGCGAAGAAGAATTACAAAAAGCCAAAAACAAGATTGCGACGAACATCGAATTTGAAGACATGAACGTGCTCAGCCGCGCCAATAATCTGGCTTTCTACGAGCTGCTGGGCAACGCCGGATACATCAACGAAGAAATGGAGCGCTACATGGCTGTGACCCGTGAGATGCTGCAAGGCACCGCCGCAGAAGTGTTGTGCAGCGAAAACTGCAACACCCTGTATTACCAAAAAGAAGCGCCCAAAGCATAGCCGGAAATACACTGCAAGAACAGAGGTGTATCCCTCAGTGCCATTTTTATTGAGTCAGCTTTTGTAGCCCTGATGAAGCATCCGTTGCGTCGCACACTGAGGGGCCTGTGCTACTATGCAGCTTTTCCCGCCGCTTCTTGAAATGCCGAATAGAATGCCAAGCACAAGACAACAACCCGACTGGCAACAGTGCATCCCACTCACAAAAAATCCCCGCAGGACTAAGCACTGCGGGGATTTTTCCGAATCCATTTTTAGCCGGTGAAGCTTGCCTGGAAAGGATATTGGCCAGCCTCGTAAGTGACTGCGGCAATTCGCCTGCGCGCTTCTTTGGTGTTGTAAGGATTGGTCTTTGTGAACCGCTTCAGGCCCATCAGCATCATACGCTGTTCATCGCCTTCAGCAAAAGCATTGATGGCATTGCGGCCTGAATGAGTCATGCGGTCGGCAGCATCTGCCACAAACACCCGCAACACATCAGCAATCAAAGCAGCACGGGCATTTCCAGCCAGCTCCATCTTTTCAGCACGCAGCAGGAGGCATTCAGAAAGGAACGTGTCCATTGCCATATCGGCGAGGCACATCAGGATTTCCTGCTCTGATTCGAGACGGGTCATTAGTTTTTGTGCTGCTGCACCGGCACACATCAATGTGGCCTTCTTGAAATTTTCTACAACTTTCTTTTCCGCAGCGAAAGCACCTTCATCGTCCGGGCCAAAATCAGGAATTGCCATCAGCTCCTTAGCGACAGCGGAAGCCGGGCCGAGGAGGTTGATGCGACCTTTCATCGCACGTTTGAGGTACATGTCCAGCGTGAGCAGGCGGTTGATTTCATTCGTGCCTTCGAAGATGCGGTTGATGCGGCTGTCGCGGTAGGCTCTGCTGATATTGTACTCATCCGAGAAGCCATTGCCGCCATGGATTTGCACACCTTCATCCACCACGTAGTCCAAAGTTTCGGAGCCAATCACCTTCAGCATGGCACATTCGATGGCATATTCTTCTGCCGCGCCCAGCGAGGCTTCACCATCATTTTTCCCTGCAGTCCGAAGCTGTTCTTCTTTATCGGCAATCCATTTTGCACTACGATATAAACCACTTTCCGCAGCCGCGATGCGGACGACCATTTCAGCAACCTTGTGCTGGATGGCACCAAACTGAGCTATCGGAGTTTTGAATTGCTCACGGGTGAGTGCGTATTGAAGTGCTGTCTTCATGGCACCTTTCGAAGCGCCTTGTGTGGCAGCGGCAAGCTTCAGCCGGCCAATGTTGAGAATGTTGAACGCGATGATGTGGCCTCGGCCAATCTCACCCAGCACATGCTCCACAGGTATAGAGCAGTTTTCGAAAAATAGTTGCCGGGTAGAAGAGCCTTTGATGCCCATCTTATGTTCTTCCTCGCCGAGGCTGAGGCCCGGAGTACCTTTCTCCACGATAAACGCGGTAAAGTCTTTCCCATCCACCTTGGCAAAGACGGTGAACACATCCGCGAAGCCTGCATTGGTAATCCATATCTTCTGACCGTTGAGGAGGTAATGCTTCCCGTCAGAGCTCAGTGTGGCAGTGGTGTGTGCACCGAGCGCATCAGAGCCAGAGCCGGGCTCCGTGAGCGCATAAGCACCTTTCATCTCGCCGCTGGCCAGCTTCGGGATATACTTCTGTCGCTGTTCTTCCGTGCCGAAATACAGTATGGGCAGCGAGCCAATGCCATTGTGCGCAGTAACTGCAACCGGGAAAGAGTGCCCGGC
>CAYRJR010000107.1:8442-9602 GCA_964424655.1 uncultured Chitinophagaceae bacterium | reverse complement strand
CACTAAGTTCTGCTCCGGGCTGGCATTGTAGTGAAAGCCATTGCCCATCAGCGGAAACTTCCACCAATAGGCCCAGGTGGTCAACAAATCCTCCGTCACAGAATCTGCCTGAAACACCGTAGTCAGACCCGTGATAAAGGAGTCGCGCACCCCATAGGTCGTGGATGTTATTCTCCTGAAGGAGTCGCGCTGGGTATAGCCCATCTTTATCTCCACATTGTAAAGAGTGGTTTTTACGTTGAACGTATGCGCCCCCCTTGCCCAGAAGTAAATATTCTTAATAGTCCCGCTTACGGGCTTTGGCGTGAAATCACTATCGTTATAGAGCCACTGCAGCTTCCGGCCTCGTGCAGGAGTATCCATAGTGGCGGCAACACCATTGTAAGACCACCCACTAACAAATGCCACATAGCTTTGCTTTTTGCTATACTGAGGTGTGCCCTGCCCCATGCTGCTGAGCGGTGCCAAAAAGCAAAGCAGTAAGGTTGCCGCAAGGCTGTATCGTGTTGTTTTTGAAAACATTTTTTTCTTTTTTGAGATGAAAAGGCTGAAAACCCGGCAGTACTTCGCGGGCTTTCAGCCTCAAAATAGGGTTCTTACAGCTTGGTGAATTTGCGGCGCACTACGCCGGATTCTAATCCTATTTCTACAAAGTAGGTTCCGGGAGCCAGTTTCTGCGTAGGCAATTCAATCTGACTTTGCCCCTGGGGGGCTTGTCTCAATGAAAATTGCTGTTTCATTTTTAATTGGGTGCCATTAGAGGCAAAGCGAATCTAAGCAATACGTTAAGAAAAACTAAAGGGACGGATCGTTAATGCCCCAGATATTTAGGGATTTAGCGCAATTTCAGCGGTGAATATTCTGCACTACGCGCTGGCCGTCTGTCGTGAAATCGGGGAGCGTCATTAGGCTTACCCTTGCAAGCCCGCACCCATAATCTTCATCAGTCTTGGCGGCTTCCTACTTTTGCCGCCTCATGGTTCGTGCCTTCACGAACCAGTTTCATTTATGGACTATAATTTCTCCGAGATAGAGCGGCATTGGCGCCAGTGGTGGCAAGACAATGCTATTTTCAAAACGACCAACGACCAGAGCCGCCCCAAGCATTATGTGCTGGATATGTTCCCTTATCCCAGTGGCGCGGGCCTGCATGTGGGGCA
>CAYRJR010000107.1:0-8432 GCA_964424655.1 uncultured Chitinophagaceae bacterium | reverse complement strand
GATGGGCTTTGATGCCTTCGGCCTGCCCGCCGAGCAATATGCCCTCGAGACGGGCCAGCATCCGGCCCTGACCACCGAAAAGAATATCGCCCGCTACCGCGAGCAGCTCAACAAGATTGGCTTCTCTTACGACTGGAACCGCAGCGTGCGCACCTCCGACCCAGCCTATTACAAATGGACACAGTGGATTTTCATTCAGCTCTTTCATTCCTGGTTCGACCGCAACACACAACGCGCCCGGCCTATTGCTGAATTGATTGCAGCCTTTGAAGCCCACGGAAATCAGGGGCTGCCCGCGCCAGGCGAAGCCGGTTTTCAATTTTCAAAAGAACAATGGCAACAGTTTTCGGCCCGGGAGCGCCGCAATGCTTTGATGAAATACCGGCTGGCCTACCTCGACTGGGCTGAAGTGTGGTGGTGCGAAGCACTGGGTACTGTGCTGGCCAATGATGAGGTAATCAATGGCTTCTCGGAGCGGGGCGGCCATCCCTGCCTGCGCAAGAAAATGCGGCAATGGATGCTGCGCATCACGGAATATGCCGAGCGCCTGCTGCAAGGGCTGGAGACACTGGATTGGAGCGATGCGATGAAAGACATGCAGCGCAACTGGATTGGCAAAAGCAGCGGCGCCGAATTGCATTTCGACATCCAGGGGCAGGCTCAAAAAATCAAAGTATTCACCACCCGCCCCGACACGATTTTCGGTGTGGACTTCCTCGTGCTGGCCCCGGAACATGAGCTGGTCAACGCCATCACCACGGCGACACAGCAAGCGTCAGTGGCGGCCTATCAGCAATATGCCCAGCGCCGCTCTGAGCGCGAGCGGATTGCGGAAACCAAGACCGTCAGCGGCGCATTCAGCGGTGCTTATGCCCTGCATCCATTCAGCGGCAAGCTCATCCCCATCTATATCTCAGAATATGTACTCGCAGGTTACGGCACCGGTGCCATCATGGCCGTGCCTTCCGGCGATGAGCGCGACTTTGCCTTCGCAAAACATTTTGAGATTCCCATCACCAATGTGTTTGGCGACCGATTCGATGGCCGCCAGGCATATGCTGAAAAAGAAGGCAGCATCGAAAACTCCGGCTTCTTGTCGGGACTGAAGATTCCCGATGCAATGGAAGCCGCCATCCGGACGATGGAAGAACAAGGCATTGGCAAGCGTCGCATCCAGTATAAGTTGCGCGATGCCGGCTTTTCGCGCCAGCGCTATTGGGGCGAGCCGTTCCCAATTATCTACCAGGATAATATCCCCTACTCACTGGACGAGCTGACCATCAATCCGGGGCATACAGGCCAGGATGTGGCGGACCTGCTGCCTCTGGAATTGCCGCATGTGGACCATTATGGGCCCGGGCCGGAAGGTCAAGGGCCATTAGCCAATATTGAAGACTGGGTGCGCACCCCACATGGCCCGCGCGAGACCAACACCATGCCCGGCTATGCAGGCTCTTCCTGGTATTTCCTGCGTTATATGGACCCACACAATGAACAGGAATTTGCCAGCCGAACCGCCACAGATTATTGGCAGCAGGTGGACGTGTATGTGGGCGGTACCGAGCACGCCGTTGGGCACCTGCTCTATGCCCGTATGTGGACGAAAGTGCTCGCCGACTTAGGCCACCTGAGCTTTGATGAGCCTTTTAAAAAACTGGTGAATCAGGGGATGATACAAGGCAGCAGCCGATTGGCCTATCGCTTGTCGGGCACAAATGAATTTGTGTCTGCCGGACTGGTGGGCAATCAAGAGGCTGATGAAATTCACGTGGATGTAAACCTGGTCAACGGGATGGAATTAGACCTGGAGGCCTTTAAAAAATGGCGTCCGGATTATGCTCAGGCAAGCTTCCGGCTGGAAGATGGAAAATTCATCTGCGGTAGTGCCGTCGAAAAAATGTCCAAATCCAAATACAACGTCGTTAATCCCGATGATATCGTAGCGAAATATGGTGCAGACACCTTCCGGATGTATGAGATGTTTCTCGGCCCCATCGAGCTGAGCAAACCCTGGGACACACAAGGCATCGAAGGCGTACATCGTTTCCTCAAAAAACTCTGGCGGCTCTACTTCAACGAAGCCGGTGACTGGCTGCCCACCACGCAGCCCGCTACAGAAGCCGAACAACGCAGCCTCCACCGAACCATCAAAAAAATGGGGGAAGACATTGAACGCTTCGGATTCAACACCTGCGTGTCTGCCCTGATGATATGCGTGAATGAATTAAGCAGCTCCGGTTGCCGCAATCAGAATTTGCTGGAAGCGCTAACCTGCATCATCGCACCTTTTGCACCCCATCTGGCCGAAACCCTGTGGCATCGCTTCGGACACGAAAGTTCGGTGACGATGGCGGAATGGCCGAAATGGGAAGCCTCGTTCCTGACGGAAAGCACCAAGACCTATCCCATAGCCGTGAATGGCAAGCCCCGCACAGAGATGAGTTTCCCAATAGACGAAAGCGAAGCCCATATCCGCGAAGCCGTGCTGGCCAACGAAGCCATAGCCAAATGGCTGGAAGGCCGCGAGCCAAAAAAATTCATCTACGTGAAAGGCAAGATGATTAATGTAGTCGTGTAAGCATTGGGCAGCGACCGGCTGGTATTGGAATGACACCAAACCCAATTTGGGTTCAAATCACCTTTCCTTTCCAGCGCCCTGATTTCAGGTAGGTATATCCGCAAATCAGGAGGGCTGTCCAATACACAAACTCAGAACACCAGGCCCAGGTAAGGCCCAGCCTGGCCTGCTGGATGACGAAGTAGCAATACACGAGGTAGCAACCGACACAGATAATCTCGATGATGAGGTTGATATTGGTATTGCCCGTGCCGATAACGCCATTGAACAAGACCGAAGCGATGCTCATCATCAGGCTGGCACAGACAATCACATACAGACTGGGCAGTGCTAATGCAATCAGCGATTCATCCTGAGTAAACAAGCCCAGATAGCCCCGGGCATTCAGCATCAGCACGATGCTGAGCACGGCGGCCACACTCAGGCTGAGCACGATAATTTTCAAAATCAGCCGAGGCACCTGGTCACTCTTCCCCTGACCGATGATATTACTGACACTCATGTTGCAGGTAGTAGCAAAAGCCCAGGTAGTGGTGCCCAGCACACCAAACGTGGGCCGCAGAATTTGCGAAGCCGCCAGCTCGCGCTCGCCCAAATGCTCTACGAAAATGAAAAACACCTGCCAGCCGGCGATGGAAAAAAAGTACTGAACCACCAGCGGCAAAGCCACCCGAATCATACGCCGGATCAGGCGCAGGTCTAAGCTCAGATGCGCCCATACAGGGAACTCAACGAATAATTTCCGCAGGTAAAACAGGCCCCACATCACCGCACAGCCGCCCAGCTCCGACAATACAGAAGCAATAGCTGCCCCATTCAGACCCAATGCCGGAAAGCCAAAATGCCCCAGGATAAAACCATAGTCGAGCAGGATATTCAGCCCTGTCGCTACTACAGAGCCCCAAAGCAGGTATTGGCTGCGCCCGGTAGAGATGTAAAAAGCATTTGCCAACTGCGTCAGCATGAGAAAAGGCAGGCCCCACACCCGGATAAACAGGAAAGACACCGAGAGATACACATGCTCGGCACTGGATAAGCTGAATCCGAAAATGAGCGGTGCAAACCACATGCTGGCAATCATCAGCGAGAGCGCCAGGAACAAAGTGAACATGCCGCCATTGCAGAGCAGCCGCGTGATGCCGGTCCGGTCGTGCTGGGCGGCCCGCCTTGAAAACTGAATCTGCACCCCATTGGCCAAGCCATAGCCAATCATGGCCAGGATGAGGTAATAAATGCCGGCCACTCCATTCACGGCCAGCTCACGCTCGCCCACTTTCCCTAAAAAGAAATTGTTGGTGAGGTTATTAAAAATCGGGATGAGCAAAGCCAACGCGATGGGCGCAGCCGTGCGTGCGATATACCGGTAAGAAACGGTGGCCTGCAAGGGGTAAAATCTTTGTCGTGGGCGAAGGATAAGGCGCGGGGGCTTGGCGAATCAAGCTGACCAAATGCCATTGCCAGGCAGCATTCGGAGCGTCTTAAAACGCAGGGTTCGCGAATTTATTCTATAATTGCCGCTCCCCTAAATCATGCTTACCGATACGGCTGACACGCGGCAGCGAAGCTTTCGCGCCAACGAGCACGAGAACCTCCTGAGCGAGGTGGAAGCGGTGCTTTGCGTACTGTTTCCCCGATCTGTATTACTGGGCGGATTCAATGCTGATGGGCAGGCCATCGTGGTACATTTTTGCGATTATATAGCACCACAACCAAGCTGGGATTCTTCCTTTTTTGAAGCCAGGTTCATGTCCGAAACGCTATTGGGCATGCCACAATTAATCAAGGCGGTGTTCATCTCCAGTGAAGAAGAGATGCTGATTCCTGAATCGCTTTTTCAGGAAAAAAATGCACACGACTGGCTGCAAAAATTGAATGGCGCCAGCCCGAACAGCGTATTGCATCAGCACAAACTGGCACAGCCTGCTGCCCGATATGCCTACATGTTGCCTACCCCTATGGAAAAACTGGTACATCGGTATTTCGGTACGCTGCGCATGTTGCCGCTTGCTGCCTATCAATTCCACAAACCAGGCAACGAGCATTATCTACTACAAGGTATTGTTGGCGGTGGCCGCGCTACTGCCTCCCTGCATCAGTCCGGGCGCTTGCTCTGGCACCAGCAGTTCGACTGCGAAAAAGCGGAAGACTTTGCCTGGAAAGCAGCCAGCCTCTGCCGTGAGCTGCACATTCCGCGCATAGACCTGCACATCGAACTGTGCCTGCTCAGCGACCAGCATTTCGACTTTGCGACCGAGCTGGAGTGCTATTTCCCGAAAATCAAATGGACGCGTAACCTGGCAACCGAGGACGGCTCCTGGGCGCCTGCCTTGTTTTTGCTCCAGCAACTCTTCGCGTGCGTATCGTAGGAGGCAGCCTGGGTGGGCGAAGATTTCAGCCGCCCGCTGGATTGCCCGCAAGGCCCACAACCGACCTGGCCCGTGAGGCTTTGTTCAATATGCTGGGTAACATGATGCCCCTGGAAGGCATAGAAGCACTGGATCTTTTTGGTGGCGTAGGCAGCCTGAGTTATGAGCTGTTGTCGCGGGGTGTGGCCCGGGTGACTACTATCGAGCAGGATGCTGCCTCTGTAGCTTTCATTCGCAAGACGGCTCAAAGTTTCCAAGTAGAAGCCGCGCTCAGCCTGAAGCGCGCCGATGTGTTCCGGTTTTTGAAAAAAGACGAACAACAGTACCTCTTAGTTTTCGCCGACCCGCCTTATGCCTTGCCCCGCATGGGCGATTTGCTGGCACTCATGCTGCCCAGACTGAGCGAACAGGGCTTAGCCATTCTGGAGCATGACAGCCGCCATCAATTTGAACAGCATCAGCATTTCCTACGCTCCAGGGCTTATGGTGATACGATTTTCAGTTTCTTTACGCATAGCCCGCGAGGCCGGAGTACCGTGAAAATCTGATGGAGTTTTATTCCCATTTTTTTTTAAAAGAAATCCGGCTCCGTTTCAAAAAAAATTTATTAGAACAACCGACAGGCGCACTGCTTTTCCTCGTCAAATCTTCAGAAAATCATGTCCCGTATCTGCCTCTTCCCCGGCACCTTCGACCCCATCACGCTGGGCCATACCGACGTTATCCGGCGGGCGGTGAATTTGTTTGATAAGCTCGTGATTGGTGTCGGTGTGAATGCTTCTAAAGAGCCTATGTTTCCGGCGGAGCAGCGCGTGGCCTGGGTGCAGGAGATTTTTAAAGATGATGCCCGCATCCATGCCGAAGCCTACAGCGGACTCACTATTGATTATTGCAAAGAGCTGGGCGCTCATTTCATCCTGCGTGGCATCCGTTACGTGAGCGACTTTGAATATGAAAAAGCCATTGCCGACATGAACCGGCTGCTGGCACCCGATATCGAAACTATTTTCCTGACTTGCTCACCGCTGTATTCCACGATTTCTTCCACACTGGTGCGGGATGTGATTCGCAATAAGAAGGAAGAAGCCTATCAGTTTTTGCCACAGGAAGTGCGCTGGTAACGGGCAAGAATACGCTTGCCTCAAAAGGATACCTTCCCGTCTTTCGACGATTTTTTAGTCAGCTTTTACAGCCCGATGCAGCATCCGTTGCGTCGCACGCTTCAGCAATATTTCGCTGCTCAGCTTTCCCGGAAAGGCCAACCAACAACTGTACAAAGCTTCATAGCGAGCTAAGCCCCGCATGGTGCTATCGCCGAAAATGCTACATAGCATTCCATAAGCTGACTAAAAAAAAGCCATCCCTCGCGAGACAGCTTTTACCATGAAATGGGGGAAACCCGTTTATTTCCCTGGAGTATTATTGGCATTATTGCCAAACATGCTCTTGAATTTATCTAAAGCTTCTTCGCTCCAGCCGCCGGCCTGTTTAGCCCACTCCTGAAGGTGATCACCTGCCTGGCGGGCATAGTCAGAGCTGCGGTCAGCAGCCTTCTTACCCAGGTTTTCCATTTTCTCACCCGCCTGGCCCATCATGTCTTTGGCTTTGTCCATGAAATCAGACTGGCGTTGCTGCACCGCCTGCATGGCTGTTGCGGGGTCCAACTTGCCCGCGAATAGCTGATCTACGAGGCCGCTGAACAGTGGTGGCACTTTCCCTTTCAGAAAAGCCTGAGTGGCTTCGGCTGCGGCTGTGGCTTGTTGTTCGCTGATACCTGCAGCATTTTTGATCTGGTCAATGAGTTCCTGCATGAGCATATTTAGGGAGTATGAGAATGGATAAAAAACCGGAGTTAGGCAGCGATGAGGTAATCGAGTTTGCTGTTGTCGCCTTCCAGCATATGCTGTGCATATTCTTTCGTCACGCGGAAGCTGTCACCCTGCTTCTTTTCGCTGGGCAGGTCAAACATCGCATCAGTAAGAATCATTTCACAGATAGAGCGGAGGCCGCGGCCACCCAGCTTAAAGTCTATTGCCTTAGTGACCATATACTCCAGTGCATCATCGTCCACCGTTAGCTTGATGCCTTCGATGTCGAAGAGTTTGGTGTATTGCTTGATGAGTGCATTTTTCGGCTCGGTGAGGATGCGGCGGAGGGCATGATTATCCAGAGGGTTCAGGTAAGTGACCAGAGGCAGGCGGCCCAGCAATTCCGGTATCAGGCCGAAGCTGCGTAGGTCTTGTGCGTTGACGTATTGGAGCAGGTTGCTGCGGTCGAAGCTTTTGCTGGACTTGATGGCGTTGTAGCCGATGGCGCTGGTCTGTACGCGTCGGGCTATCATTTTATCAATGCCTTCGAAGGCGCCACCGCAGATGAACAGGATATTCTGGGTGTTCATCTTAATCATTTTCTGCTCGGGATGTTTGCGGCCTCCTTGCGGCGGCACCAGCACATCGCTGCCTTCCAGCAGCTTTAGCATAGCCTGTTGCACGCCTTCGCCGCTCACATCGCGGGTGATGGAAGGGTTGTCGCCTTTGCGGCCGGTCTTATCAATTTCATCAATGAAAATGATTCCTTTTTGGGCGGCTTCCACATTGTAGTCGGCAGCCTGAAGGAGGCGGCTGAGGATGCTTTCTACGTCTTCGCCCACATAGCCGGCTTCGGTGAACACGGTTGCATCCACAATGGCAAAAGGCACTTGCAGCAATCGGGCAATCGTCTTGGCCAGAAGGGTCTTTCCGGTTCCCGTCTCGCCAACCATGATGATGTTACTCTTTTCGATTTCGACATCATCTTCTTTTGGGGGGTTAAGCAGGCGTTTGTAATGGTTGTAAATCGCCACACTCAGCACCTTTTTAGCATCATCCTGACCAATGACATATTGGTCGAGGAACGCTTTTATCTCGCGTGGCTTGTATAGGCGATGGCGGCGCAGGTCATTTTTTGAGTCCTGCTCTTTGCGCCCTGAAGCGACAGCTTCTGAGAGGAGGTGATGTGCGTTTTCGATGCAGGCATCACAGATATTGCCTTTCAGGCCGGTAAAAAGGATATTGACTTCCTGTTCCGGACGGTCGCAGAAAGAGCATTTTCGCTCGACCACTTTTCCCATAACAATTTTTTCTTTGGCGATAATTGAGAATCTGCAAAGGTAGGCCGGAGCAGTTAAGTAGCTGGCAATACTATTAAGGTTTAACTCCTTTCTATTCAGCTACCCATCATCTTTTCCCACAAGGTTGGGATGCGCTTTATCCAGCCCAGTTCTTTCATTTTTTCCTTAGCCTCCATCACGGGCGAGCCGAAATAAACCTTGCCTCCTTCAATGGAAGCCGGCACCCCACTCTGGGCATACACCACAGCACCTTTCCCAATCCGGAGGTCTTTGTTGACGCCCACCTGCCCCCAAAGAATGACCTCATCTTCAATATGCGTTTTCCCAGCGATGCCCACCTGAGCAGCAATGAGGCAGTTGCGTCCGATTTCGGTGCCAT
>CAYRJR010000106.1:0-9679 GCA_964424655.1 uncultured Chitinophagaceae bacterium | reverse complement strand
CCCCGACTCTTTGTTCAATAAGAATTTTTTTATAAAAAAAACAGCGGTAGCCTATCGGTTGTGCAACCGAAGTATGATGCCGAGGGAACCAAAAGAATAAGCATCAAATTTCCCGGAGCCTACAGAATTGCTGAAGCCATCAATCCGGTCGTCAAGCCCCTGACGATAGCCCACTTCAGCAAAGGCAGAGAGGCGTGGGCCTATCCGTTCCCGAATGCCCAGCCCCATCGGGATCACCAGCGCCACATGCTTTGGGTCTTTGGTAAAATCCGCCAGATAGCCCGCTATCGCCTGGTCATTGGATGGAAAATAGGCCGAATCCATTCCATTGAAATTGCGCTGCGGGTCGGTGTAGCAGGCACCCACACCTGCAAAAGCATACACATCAAATCCACTACCCCGCTCCAGACGATGAACCCGCAGCAGGTCGTACTCAAACACCATGGATGCCTCCAGCAGCACCGTGTTGAAATTAAAATTGCGATGCTTGCGCCAGGCTGGGTCGGAATACCAACCATCATTGCCCTCCAATTTGCCTACAAAAAAATTGCCCCGAATGGCCGCATGGTTGCTCAGGAAAGTGCGTAAAAAAATGCCCGCATGCGGCGTAGTCTCTTTCAGATAATTGCGCTTTGCTTCCGCCAGGTCGCCATAGTAGAGCGAGCCTCCGGCCAACACACCAAATTCTGTGGCACGTACCCTTTCCCCTTCATCATCTGAATATTGGGCACGCACAGCACCCGATTGCACCATCACAAATCCTAACGCCAGCGCCAAACCGAAAAGCGATTTTTTCATGTGGCATCAAAAGTCTTACAAAATGGCAGTCAGCAAAAAAAAACACCTACAGTTTACAAGACAGTAAGAAAAAATCCAATCCAACCCTGCATCAAATAATCCAACAGCCCTACTTACCGAAATTTTTTTTTCGGCAATAACTCAATGCCCGGCATCCGTTGCGTCGCACTCTTCAGCAAGATTTCGCTACGCAGCTTTTCCCGGAAGACGACTTCTGCACAAACAAAGAGGTTGTCTTCAACAGACAACCTCTGAATCGTTCATTCATCATGCAGCGACCTAACTACAGCCCGTAGTCGTACCGCAGTTCGGGCACATGTAGCAGGTACCGTTGCGCAGCGTGATGTTGCCACAGTTGCTGCAGGCTGGTGCATCGGCGCTGGTGCCCATCATCTTTTTCACATCGGCTTTAGCCTCTGCCAGACTGCCTGTCACATGCGTCTGCTCTTGCAGATTCATCGCTGGTTTTGCTGTGTGGATATTCCAATCTGCACCCAGCGCTTTCCCATTCAGTTTCACATTTTGCAGGGCAGCCTGAGCTGCATTGCGTTCTGCCTCGCCAGTACCTTTCGGGAGGGCAGGTGTCACCCGCACATTACTCAGCTCACGCTCCTCAGAGCTGGCAGGGCTGCCGGCGCGTGTGGGATCCACTACATGCACCAGGTCATCACGATCGAGGTATTCGTAGGCCAGCACGCGGAAGATATAGTCCAGCACAGAGGTCGCCGTTTTGATATTCGGATGGTCCACGATGCCGCTGGGCTCAAAGCGGGTGAAGATGAACTTGTCCACGTATTCTTCCAATGGCACACCGTATTGCAGGCCCACACTCACGGCAATAGCAAAGGAGTTCATCAGCGAGCGCATGGTGGCACCTTCCTTGGCCATGTCAATGAATATTTCTCCGATGGTGCCATCTGTGTATTCACCCGTGCGTAGGAACAAAGGCTGTCCACCCACTTTGCCTTTGAAGGTGTAACCGCGGCGCTTGGCGGGTAGGTTTTTACGCTCCACAATCTTGGCCAGCTTACTCTTCAGCTTGGTGTCGGGTGAGTCTTGCACGCGCTTGTGCACTTCATCCAGCAGCTCGTCAATAGTCAGTGCGCCGAGGTCAATGATGTTCGATGTCTCAGCCACTGGTTGCTCTGTTTTCAGTGGCTCCTCAGTCTTTGCATTCGTGTTCTTCTTCTTGTCACTCTTGTTGGAAAGAGGTTGAGAAAGCTTCGAGCCGTCGCGGTAGAGGGCGCATGCTTTGATGCCCAACTGCCAGCTTAGTTCATAGCAGTCGCGGATATCTTCCACGCTGGCTTCATTCGGTAGGTTGATCGTCTTGGAGATGGCACCGGAGATGAAGGGTTGCACCCCCGCCATCATGCGGATGTGCCCATGTGCATGGATGAAACGCTCCCCCTTTTTGCCGCATTTATTGGCCGTGTCAAATACCGGCAGGTGTGCTTCTTTCAGAAAGGGAGCGCCTTCCATCATCATGGTACCACACACATAATCGTTGCAGGCATCAATCTCTTCATCGCTAAAGCCCAACTCATGCAGCAGCGAGAACTCCATGTCTTTGTACTGCTCTTCTGTGAAGCCGAGCCGTTGCAGGCAGGCTTCGCCCAGGTTGTAATGATTGAACACAAAGCCGATTTCAAAAGCGCTCTCTACGCTGGCTTCGAGCTTCTTGATTTCTTCAGCCATGAAGCCTTTTTCCCGCAGCGACTCATGGTTGATGTAGGGCGCGCCGGCAAAGCTGGCATGGCCTTTCGCATACTTCACCATCTCGTCTATCTGCTGCTCATCATAACCCAGTTTCCTCAGTGCGGCAGGCACACTTTGGTTCACGATTTTCATGTAGCCGCCGCCAGCCAGCTTCTTGAATTTTACCAAGGCAAAATCGGGTTCAACGCCAGTAGTATCACAATCCATCACCAGACCGATGGTGCCTGTGGGTGCAATGACTGTAGCCTGCGCATTGCGATAGCCATATTGCTCGCCCAGTTGCACAGCTTCGTCCCAGGCGCGGGTAGCCGCACGCAGCAGGTAGTCGGGGCAATATTTGGCATTGATGCCCATGGGGATGGTCTCCAGATGATCATAGGCATCGGGGCTGGCATCGTAAGCCGCAAGGCGGTGGTTGCGCATCACACGCAGCATGTGCTCGCGGTTTTCGGCATAGCGTGGGAAGGCACCCAGCGCAGCAGCCATTTCCGCGGAAGTCTTGTAGGCAACGCCATTCATGATGGCCGTGATGGCGCCGGCAATGGCACGGCCTTCATCGCTGTCGTAGGGAATGCCACTCACCATGAGCATGGAGCCAAGATTGGCAAAGCCCAGACCAAGGGTGCGGTAATCGTATGAAAGTTGCGCCACTTCTTTGCTGGGGAATTGCGCCATGAGCACCGAGACTTCCAGTACCACCGTCCAGAGGCGCACGGCATATTCAAAGCCTGCTACATCGAACGTAGAGTCGGCTTCATTGAAGAAACGGCGCAGGTTGAGGGAGGCTAAGTTGCAGGCGGTGTTGTCGAGGAACATGTATTCGCTGCAAGGGTTGGAGGCCCGAATCCGTCCACCTTCCGGGCAGGTATGCCATTCGTTGATGGTGGTGTCGTATTGGGTGCCGGGGTCGGCACAGCGCCAGGCGGCATAGCAGATTTTATCCCATAGTGCCTTCGAAGAAATCTTACGCATCACCTTGCCTGTGGAGCGCTCAGTCATCTCCCAATCGCTGCCATTGGCTAAGCGGCGGAAAAATTCGTTGGGCACCCGCACGGAGTTGTTGGAGTTCTGCCCACTCACAGTGCGGTAGGCCTCGCCTTCGTAGTCAGAGGAATAGCCTGCGGCGATGAGGGCTGCCACTTTCTTTTCTTCTTCCACTTTCCAGTCAATGAAGTCCGGTGCTTCGGGGTGGTCGAGGTCGAGGCATACCATCTTGGCAGCGCGGCGTGTGGTGCCGCCACTCTTGATGGCACCGGCAGCGCGGTCACCGATTTTCAGGAACGACATCAGGCCGCTGGAAGTGCCGCCGCCACTAAGTCTCTCGCCTTCGGCGCGGATGTTGGAATAGTTGGTGCCTACGCCGGAGCCGTATTTGAAAATGCGGGCTTCACGCACCCACAGGTCCATGATGCCACCCTCATTGACGAGGTCATCTTCCACACTCAGGATGAAACAGGCATGGGGCTGCGGGCGCTCATACGCGTTCTGCGATTTCTCCAGATTCCCACTGATGGGGTCCACGTAGTAATGGCCCTGCGGGTCGCCGGTGATGCCGTAAGAATTATGCAGGCCGGTATTGAACCATTGCGGCGAGTTGGGCGCGCAGCTCTGTGCCAGGATGGAATAAACCAGCTCATCATAGAACACCTGAGCATCATTCGCGCTGGCGAAGTAGCCATACTTATAACCCCAGCTCCGCCAACAATCTGCCAGGCGGTGCGCTACTTGTTTAATGGAAGTTTCGCGGCCCAGGCTGCCATCGGCTTGCGGCACACCGGCACGGCGGAAGTATTTCTGGGCAAGGATATCGGTAGCTATCTGGCTCCAGTGCTGCGGCACTTCCACATCCTTCACCTCATACTTGATTTCGCCATTCGGGTTGCGGATGATGGAGCTGCGCAGGTCATACTGAAACATGTCGAAGGGGCTGCGGCCCTCTTGTGTGTAGTGTCGGGAGAAACTCAGACCCTTGCCGGATTGGGTGCCCGAAGCGACTGATTTTTTGGACTGATTGGCCATAATGCGGTACTGATTTTGAAGTATGATTTGAAAACGACAGCCGGCAAAAAGATGCGCGGCAGTTTTGAAATTTTTTAGGGGGAAAGGCTCCAAATATGCAAAATGCCCCCGGCCCTGATGCGGAAAAAGATTCCACCGATGGGTGTGGATTTCGCCCCCCTGTGAACAACTTTTGGCATGGTAAATTTTTATTCCTGCCAAACACAATGGAGGCGGCTGCAACGCCCGCTTTTGCAAGGCCTCATGGGCCTGTGGATTATTTCCGGCTTGTTAAGCGAATGCAAACGATACGCTCATGAAAAGATGCTCATGTCAGCCGGGCCAAAAGAGAAAAAGCATTTATATCAGCAGTCTCAGGTGATAATTTTTTTGTCAGCTACTGCGCTTTGCCTGGCATCCGTTGCGTCGCACTCTTCAGCAGGATTTCCCTATGCAGCTTTCCCCGGAATGTGCCGTGAGCCTCCTGCATCACCTGATCTTCATGGCAGGGACAGACAGCAGTAAAACAAATGCCATGAGCAAAGCTGCATAGCAGCACTGGCCCCTCAGTGTGCGACGCAACGGATGCTCTATCAGGGCTGAAAAGCTGACTCAAAAAAGCATCGTTATCAGAAAAAATAAGGCAGCCCTTATGGGAACTGCCTCATCAAAATGCATTGCAGAGAAGCCCGGTTACAGGCCTTCCTTCAATCCTTCGCCTTCATACTTCTTCCTGAAAAATGCGACTGTATCTGCGAGGCCATCCATGAAGCGTCGGGTAGGCTGATAGCCCAGCAGGCGCTGTGCCTTGGAGATGTCGGCTAAGGAGTTGCGGATGTCGCCTTCGCGGGCTGCGCGGTAGGTAGGCTGATGCTCGCGGCCCAGTTGTTCGCGGATGGCATTGTAGAGAAAGTTGACAGAGAAATTTTCACCCACGGCAATGTTGTAGGCTTCGCCAAAGGCAGTGTCATTTTGTGCAAGCATGGCGCGGACATTGGCCTGAACGGCATTGTCCACATAGGTGAAGTCACGGGTCTGTTCCCCATCGCCATTGATGAACACTTCGGTGCCTTTCAGGATGCCGGAAACGAACAGGGGAATGACGGCGGCATAAGGGCCATTGGGGTCCTGGCGGGGGCCGAAGATGTTGAAGTAACGTAGGCCGGCCACTTTCATGCCGAAAAGTTGTGCAAAGACGGAAGCATAAAGCTCATTGGTCTTTTTGGTGACCGCATAGGGTGAGAGCGGGTTGCCTACGCGTTGCTCCACTTTGGGAAGGTTGGGTTCATCGCCATACACAGAAGAAGAAGAGGCGTACACGAAGCTTTTCACGCCAGCATCTTTTGCGGCAGTGATCATGTTCACAAAGCCGGAGACGTTTACTTCATTGCTGGTGATGGGGTCTTTGACGGAGCGGGGCACTGAGCCGAGGGCAGCCTGATGGCTGACGTAGTCCATGCCGGCACAGGCCTCGCGGCACACGGCTTCGTTGCGGATGTCGCCCGGCATAAATTCAAAGGCAGGGAAGGCGCGGAAGGGCTTGATGTTTTGTTCAGAGCCTGTAGCGAGGTTGTCCAGCACCCGAACTTTTGCCGCGCCGTGCTGCAATAAATACTCAACGATATGAGAGCCTACGAAGCCTGCGCCACCGGTGACGAGGAATTTTTTTTGAGCAAGGTCTTCCGTGTGGAAATGATTATTCATGAATCAAAAATTTTGAGTGCAGCACGTTGCATGCACAGGGATCCCCTGGCAAGGCTTAGAGGCTCCAGTAGTTTAGTTCTTTCATCTTCCCCCGGTAGCTGCCTTTCAAGTCCACAAGCCAGGCATTGGGCTTAGTGATGCTTTTGAAATAGGCCTCATCGAGGTTTTCGTAGCTACGATGATTCACGGTTACGATGATGGCATCATAATCTTTTCCGGGTACTGCTTCCAGCCCGAAACCGTATTCATGTTGCAGCTCGGCACTGTCGGCGTGTGGGTCCACTGCATGGACGGTGACGCCATAGCCTTTTAGCTCATGCACCACATCGGCCACTTTCGAGTTGCGGATGTCGCTGACATTTTCTTTAAAGGTGCAGCCCATCACCAGCACCTTCGATGCGGCAGGATTGACGCCGTTTTTGATAATGTTTTGAACGGTGCGTTTTGCTACATAAGCCGCCATCTCATCATTGATGACGCGGCCTGCCAAAATCACACGACTGTTGTATCCGATTTGTGCGCTCTTGTAAGTGAGGTAATAGGGATCTACACCGATGCAATGCCCGCCAACAAGGCCTGGGAAAAATTTCAGGAAGTTCCACTTGGTGCCGGCTGCTTCGAGGACTTCGTAAGTGTTGATGCCGAGGCGGTCGAAGATGAGTGAGAGTTCATTCATCAGGGCGATGTTGAGGTCGCGCTGGGTGTTTTCAATAATCTTGGCGGCTTCGGCAACTTTCACGCAGGAGGCGCGGTGCACACCGGCTTCCACCACGAGTTCATAGGTCTTTGCGATTTCCTCCAAGGCTTCGGCATCGGAGCCGCTCACCACCTTCACTACGTTTTGCAGCGTATGTACTTTATCGCCCGGGTTGATACGCTCAGGCGAGTAGCCGTATTTGTAATCCACGCCGGCTTTGAGGCCACTGATGCGGTCAATGACGGGCAGGCAATCTTCTTCGGTGCAGCCGGGGTAAACAGTGCTTTCAAACACGACATAATCACCCTGCTTAATCACCTTGCCGATGGTTTCGGAAGCGCGCTGGACGGGGGTGAGGTCGGGCACATTGTGTTCGTCCACGGGCGTGGGTACGGCAACGATGAAGAATCGGGCTTCGCGGAGTTTATCCAGGCTGGTGGTGAATTCAATGCTGCAATTGTCGAAAGCTTCGCGCTCCAGTTCGTTGCTGGGGTCAATACCGCGCTTCATCATGTCCACACGGGCTTCGCTGATGTCGAAGCCAATGACATCAATTTTTTTTGCGAAAGCCAGCGCAATGGGCAGGCCGACATAGCCGAGGCCAATCAGAGCGAGCTTATTTTCTTTTTTGAGGAGTTCCTGATACATACAGTTGGGCAGGTGTTGTTCCGCTGGGGAACGATGAGACTAAAAGTAAAACGGGGTTCAGAGGGCGGAACTGAGCTGAGTGAAATGGCACTATCAAAACAAGCCGTACCCAGTGTGGATACGGCTTGTGATGAAGGTTGTTATTCAGCCGACTTTTTAGTGGTCTTAGCGGCCTGAGTGGCTTTGCGAGAGATTTCGCGAGCCGGGCGGCTTTTCCCAAAAGAGCTGCGGGCAATCTTGCCGCGTTTGGTTTTCTTATCACCTCTTCCCATGATTTTAGTTTTGGATTTTTAGTTTCTGAAATGCTTGTAAAGGCGGCAAAAATAAAAGAAGCAGGCGAGATGCCTGCTTCAATAACCAACGGGGAAGATTCCCGATTATTTTTTCTTCTTGCCGCTCTTCACAGCCTCGGAGAATTCCTTGCCTGCTTTGAATTTGGGCACTTTGGTTGCTTTGATTTTGATAGTAGCGCCGGTTTGCGGGTTGCGGCCATTGCGGGCAGCACGCTCGCTCACCGAGAAAGTACCGAAGCCAACCAGCGTTACGCGGTCACCTGAACGCAGGGCGCCGGTAACAGCGTCACGGAATGCGTCCATTGCGGCATTGGCTTGTGCACGGGTGATACCGGCAGAGGTAGCCACCTGCTCGATGAGTTCTGATTTGTTCATGTTGCGGATGAAGTTGTGTGGTTAAAAGGAATTTTTTTGCTTTTCAGAGCGGGACAAATATAGTCAGCATCTGTACAGTTCCAAATTCAGGGAAACTTTTTTTACACGCCCGAAAGCCTTGCCAGCAGCAGCTTTCAGCCAACCACCTCCATCACCGTCCGGAAAGCGATAAACTTATCGCCAAACTTTTTCAGCCCTTTTTCCCGCATCTGCAGAGCATGGTGGTTAATATACTCGTAGTAGTCGTCCATAGAATCGCAGAAATATTGGGCACAATAGGTGGCTCCATCTTCCTCTTCCTGTTCCAGCAAACGGCACAAACGGTATTCAGTAAACAGACCGTTTTGCTTCATTTCCGGCATATGCTCTTCCGTCATCCAGCGCAGCCATTCTTCTGTGATTTCAGGACGAACTTTCAGCGTGACATTGTAGATAATCATAAAAACTCAGTTCTGGTGCTGCAAGCTATGCTTCCGGGCGTTTCGCAGGCTTTGCCTACTGCGATGAAGTGGTCATTTATTATTTCGTGCTTTCAGACATCGGGTTGCTGCCTGGAATGGCAGTCAATATTTTCTTTTGCGGAAGAAGGCCTCCTTTCGCAATTCCGCACGATATTCCCGTTTGCTGCGTGTCGCAGTTCAGCTTTTTGGACCCCATATTTCTGGCCATGCTCCTTCCTATTCACCCGCGCAATCCGCAGCCAAGAGCCGTACAGCAAGTCGCGGAGGTGCTGCGAAAAGGCGGGGTCATCATCTATCCTACAGATACCATTTACGGCCTGGGCTGCGATATTTTCAACACGGCTGCCATTGAGCGTATCTGCCATATCAAAGGCATCAAACCTAAGGCGGCTAACTTCTCGTTTGTCTGCGGTAGCCTGAGCGAACTGTCCAATTATGCCCGTAGTGTGGACACACCCGTCTTTCGCATGATTAAAGCAGCGCTGCCCGGCCCCTATACCTTCATTCTGGAGGCCAGTCGCGAGGTGCCGCGGGCGCTGAAGGTGAAGAAGGATACGGTAGGCATTCGGGTGCCAGACCACAAGATTGTACACGAGTTGTTGCGCGAACTCGGCCATCCGATTATGAGTCTTTCCTTGCCGATGCAAGATGAAATGGTGGAGCAATACACCGACCCGGAAGTGATTTTTGAGCACTTTGAAAATCTGGTGGATTTGGTGATTGACGGTGGCCCAGGCGGCATGGAACCGAGTACGGTCATTGACTGCACCGTGCAGCCGCCAGCCCTGCTACGCGAAGGCGCCGGAGCATGGCACCACCTGCTGAGTTGAGCGGCTACAAAGGCTTGCAGTTACCCCCAAAAAAGATTGCCGACTATGATGGCCGGCAATCCTGAAAACGAAGTATTAGGGTCGTAGAAACCGCAATGTGTATGCCTGCTTCGTCTTTGCTTCTAATACCATTTAGACATCTAATTTTGGCATGAT